>NZ_CM129662.1:1275478-1594347 GCF_052978205.1 Rhodanobacter sp. UC4452_H20
AGCTGCGCCCGACGCCCATGACCTCGCCGGTGGAGCGCATCTCCGGTCCCAGGATGGGATCGACGTTCTGGAACTTCAGGAACGGGAAGATCGCCTCCTTCACCGAGAAGTACGACGGGATCACTTCGCGTGTCGCGTTCATGCTCTCCAGCGAACGCCCGGCCATCACGCGCGCGGCAATCTTGGCCAGCGGCACGCCGGTAGCCTTGGACACGAACGGCACCGTGCGCGAGGCGCGCGGGTTCACTTCCAGGATGTAGACCGTCTCGCCCTGGATCGCGAACTGGGTGTTCATCAGGCCGACGACCTTCAGCTCCTTCGCCATCGCGCTGACCTGGCGGCGCAGCTCGTCCTGGATATCGGCGCTCAGCGAATACGGCGGCAGCGAGCAGGACGAATCGCCCGAATGCACGCCCGCCTCCTCGATGTGCTCCATGATGCCGCCGATCAGCACGGTGCCAGCGGCATCGGCGATCACGTCCACGTCGACTTCGACCGCGTGGTCGAGGAAGCGGTCCAGCAACACCGGCGAATCGTTCGACACTTTCACCGCGTCGCGGATGTAGCGCGACAGGTCGGCGTCGTCGTGCACGACTTCCATCGCGCGGCCACCAAGCACGTAGCTCGGGCGCACCACCAGCGGGTAGCCGATCTCGCGGGCCAGCGCCAGCGCCTCGTCGGCGTTGCGCGCGGTGCGGTTCGGCGGCTGCTTCAGCCCGATCTTCTCGATCATCTGCTGGAAGCGCTCGCGATCCTCGGCCAGGTCGATCGAGTCGGGGCTGGTGCCGATGATCGGCACGCCGGCCGCTTCCAGCGCACGCGCCAGCTTCAGCGGGGTCTGCCCGCCGTACTGCACGATCACGCCCTTGGGCTTTTCGAGGTGGACGATTTCCAGCACGTCTTCCAGGGTCACCGGCTCGAAATACAGCCGGTCGGAAGTGTCGTAGTCGGTCGACACGGTTTCCGGATTGCAGTTGACCATGATGGTTTCATAGCCGTCCTCGCGCAGCGCGAGCGACGCATGCACGCAGCAATAGTCGAACTCGATGCCCTGCCCGATGCGGTTCGGGCCGCCGCCGAGGACGATGATCTTGTCGCGATCGGTGGGCAGCGCCTCGCACTCTTCCTCGTAGGTCGAGTACATGTAGGCGGTGCCGGTGACAAACTCGGCGGCACAGGAATCCACCCGCTTGTACACCGGACGCACGCCCAGAGTGTGGCGCAGGTGGCGCACCGAGGCCTCGTCGGTACCGAGCAGCTCGGCGATGCGTGCGTCGGCGAAGCCGAGTCGCTTGAGTTCACGCAGACGCGGGGCGTCGAGCGCGGTAATGCCTTGCCGGGTGATCTCCGTCTCGGCCAGCACGATGTCCTCGAACGCGGCGAGGAACCAGGGATCGACCCGGCTTAGCTCGAACACCTCCTCCAGCGACAGGCCGGCGCGGAACGCATCGGCCAGGTGGAACACGCGATCGGGACGCGGCTCGCGCAGCTCCCGCTTGAGCACCGCCAGACCGTCGTCGGTGCCGATGTCCAGGCCGGTGGGATTGAGGCCGGTCTTGCCGATTTCCAGCCCGCGCAAGGCTTTCTGCAGCGACTCCTGGAAGGTACGGCCGATCGCCATCACCTCGCCGACGGATTTCATCTGCGTGGTCAGGCGCGCATCGGCCGCGGGAAACTTCTCGAAGGCGAAACGCGGGATCTTGGTAACCACGTAGTCGATCGACGGCTCGAACGAGGCCGGGGTCCGACCGCCGGTGATGTCGTTCTTCAATTCGTCCAGCGTGTAGCCCACCGCCAGCTTGGCGGCGACCTTGGCGATCGGGAAGCCGGTGGCCTTCGACGCCAGCGCCGAGGAGCGCGACACGCGCGGATTCATCTCGATCACCACCACGCGACCGTCGTCGGGGTTGATGCCGAACTGCACGTTGGAGCCGCCGGTATCCACGCCGATCTTGCGCAGCACCGCGATGGAGGCATCGCGCAGGCGCTGGTATTCCTTGTCGGTGAGCGTCTGCGCCGGTGCCACGGTGATCGAGTCGCCGGTGTGCACGCCCATCGGATCGAGGTTCTCGATGGCGCAGATGATGATGCAGTTGTCCGCGGTGTCGCGGACCACTTCCATCTCGAACTCCTTCCATCCCAGCACGGATTCGTCGATCAGCACCTCGTGGGTGGGCGACATGTCGAGGCCACGCTTGACGATGGTCTCGAACTCTTCCTTGTTGTAGGCGATGCCGCCGCCGGTGCCGCCCAGCGTGAAGCTGGGCCGGATGATCACCGGGAAACCGAGTCGGGCCTGGATCTCCACTGCATGCTCGAAGTTCTTGGCCACGTCCGACTTGGGGCTGTCCAGCCCGATCTCGGTCATCGCCCGCTTGAACAGCTCGCGGTCCTCGGCCATGCGGATCGCTTCGCGCCGGGCGCCGATCAGCTCGACGTCGTACTTCTCCAGCACGCCGTGGTCGGCAAGGTCCAGCGCGCAATTGAGCGCGGTCTGCCCACCCATCGTCGGCAGCACCGCATCCGGGCGCTCCTTGGCGATGATGCGTTCCACCGTCTGCCAGTTGATCGGCTCGATGTACACCGCGTCGGCGGTGTCCGGATCGGTCATGATCGTGGCGGGATTGGAGTTGACCAGGATGACGCGGAAGCCTTCTTCCTTCAGCGCCTTGCAGGCCTGCGCGCCGGAGTAGTCGAACTCGCAGGCCTGGCCGATCACGATCGGGCCGGCGCCGATGATAAGCACGCTCTTGATGTCATTGCGCTTGGGCATCTCAGCGAGCCTCCTGCATCAGCTTGGCGAAACGTTGGAACAGATAGCCCATGTCATGCGGTCCCGGGCTGGCCTCGGGATGGCCCTGGAAACAGAAGGCCGGGCGATCTGTCAGCGCGAAACCCTGCAGCGAACCGTCGAACAGCGAGCGGTGGGTCAGCCGCACATGGGCCGGCAGACTGGCCGGATCGACCGCGAAACCGTGGTTCTGCGAGGTGATCAGCACGCGGCCGTCGTCCAGATCCTTCACCGGATGGTTGGCGCCGTGGTGGCCGTATTTCATCTTCAGCGTGCGTCCGCCCAACGCCAGCCCCATCAGTTGATGGCCCAGGCAGATGCCGAACAGCGGAATCTTCGCGTCGAGGAAGACGCGCGTCGCCTCGATCGCGTAATCGCACGCAGCGGGATCGCCCGGGCCGTTGGAAAGGAACACGCCATGGGGCTGCATCGCCAGCACCTCCGCGGCGGGAGTCTGCGGCGGCACCACGGTAATGTCGCAACCCTGCTCGGCCAGCAGGCGCAGGATGTTGAGCTTGGTGCCGAAGTCGTAGGCCACCACCTTGAACTGCATGGCCGGCTGGTTGAACGCCGTGCGATCGAGGTCATAGCAGCCCTGATTCCATCTGTAGGGCTTGCCGGTGCCCACGACCTTGGCCAAGTCCATTCCGGCGAGGCCGGAGAAGCCGCGCGCCTTGGCCAGGGCATCTTCCGCGTCGACCTGCGCGCCCGCCACGATGCAACCGGCCAGCGCGCCCTTCTCGCGCAGTATGCGGGTCAGCCGGCGCGTGTCGATCCCGGCGATGGCCACCGTGCCGTGGTCGGCGAGGTAGTCGGGCAAGCTGCGAGTGGAGCGCCAGTTGCTGGCACGCCGCGGCACGTCGCGCACGATCAGGCCGGCGGCATGCACGAGATTCGACTCCACATCCACCTCGTTGACACCAGTGTTGCCGACGTGCGGGTAGGTCAGCGTGACGATCTGGCGCGCGTAGGAGGGATCGGTGAGGATCTCCTGATAACCGGTCATGGCGGTATTGAAGACCACTTCGCCGACCGTTTCGCCAACGGCGCCGATGGCGTGGCCATGAAAAATGCTGCCGTCTTCGAGGGCCAGCAGGGCAGGATGCGACATAACAAGGACCGCCTTTTTGATGCAGCAAAGTCCGCAAGCCGCAGTATTGCTGGCTTGTGGAGTTTGGAGGGGAAGCTTTCCGGGCGGGTCGCAATGATAGGCTGCAGGCACGTTCCTGTCCACCTTGCGGCAGCATGAATCGGCCGATGCCCGGTGCGTCGCGTATGGAGCGCGAACGGTACACTAGGCCTCATTTCAATGGAGCTGGACGTCCCATGGGTGCCGTCGTACTGCTGGACCCCGCGCGTCTCGATCGCCCGGATACCACGATCCGGCACCAGCCTTTCCCGTTCATGGTCGCCCACGGACAACTGCCCGACGAGATGCGTGCGGATCTCGATCGCGATTTCCCGCGCTATGCCAGCGCCGGATTCTTCCCCTACGAACCGGCCGATTGCGGCGCCAGCGTCAATGCGCTGATCGAGGGCCTGACCTCCCCGGAGTTCGCCCGCGCCATCGGCAAGCGCCTGGGCATCGAGGAGCTGGATCGCTATCCCACCCTGGTTACCCTGTGCCGCATGCTCAACAAGCGCCATGGCACGATCCACACCGACAGCCGGTCGAAGATCGCCACCGCCCTGCTCTACCTCAACGGCCAATGGCCTGACACCAGCGCCGGCTGCCTGCGATTCCTGCACAGCATGGACGACATCGACGCGATGGTGATGCCCGAGCTGATTCCACTGTACGGCGAGTTTGCGGTGTTCAAGCGCTGCGACAACTCCTTCCACGGCCATTTGCCGTACGAGGGCGAACGCCGCGTCATCCAGGTCGCCTGGCTCACCAGCGAGGAAGAGAAGCTGCGCAAGACCCGTCGCGGCAAGTTCTCGCGGGCGTTCAAGAAGGTTTTCGGCGGCCTCGACCGGAAGTTCGGCGCCAGCCGGGGCCGCAACGCCGCGCACCGCGATTGAGCCGGGAGCAGGCTCCGGCAGCGCCGGAGGAAGTGCCTCAGGGCCGCGTGGCGATGACGTCGTCCAGCCGCCACTGACCGGCTGGCCGGCCTGCGAGCCAGTGCGCCGCATGCAGCGCGCCACGCGCGAAGATCGAGCGATCGGTGGCGCGGTGGACCAGCTCCAGCCGCTCGCCCTGACCGATCAGCATGACCTGGTGCTCGCCCACGATGTCGCCACCGCGGATCACGGCGAAACCGATGCTGCCGTCGACGCGCTCGCCGCCACGCTCGAATGCCGCCGCAGCCTCCAGCGTGGTGTGGCGTGCGGCCGCCGCCGCCTCGCCAAGCGCCAGGGCGGTGCCGGATGGTGCATCGCGCTTGCGACCGTGGTGCGCTTCGACGATCTCCAGATCCCAGGCCGGCAGGGCCGACGCCGCCTCGCGCAACAGCCGCGCCAGCATCGCCACGCCGAGGCTGAAGTTGGCGGCGCGCAGGACCGCGATCTGCCGCGCGGCATCGGCCAACCGCGACGTCAGCGCGCCGTCGATGCCGGTGGTGCCGCTGACCAGTGCGATGCCGCGCTCCAGACAATGGTCGAGCGCAGCTCCCAGCGCCGCAGGCGTGCTGAAATCGACAATGACGTCGATCGGCGGCGCCTGCGTCCAGTCATGCGCGTAACGAAGGGTTCCGTTTGCCACACCGGGCACGGGCTGGCCGGCGTGGATCGACCCCGGCGCCACCACGGCATGCACCAGTTCGGCGTCGCCGTCGGCACCCAGCAAGTCGAGCAAGGCGCGGCCCATGCGGCCGGAGGCACCGTTCACGGCGAGTCGAAAGGGGCGTGTCATCGGCGCAGCATTCCTCGGGGTCAGGCGTCCATGCTAACCGCGCAGCCCGGCCGCGGGGTGGCGGCCGCAGGCCCGCTTCGCCTCAGGCGGTCACGCGGGACCAGAATTTCTTCACGCCGTCGACCCAGCCCTTGGCGCGCGGCGTGTGCTTGTCGGCGTCGCTGCCGCTGAACGTGGCCTCCAGCGACTCCAGCAGCTCGCGTTGCTGGCGCGTCAGGCGCACCGGCGTTTCCACCACCACCCGACAAATCAGGTCGCCGTGGCGGCTGCTGCGCACCGACTTGACGCCGCGGCCGCGCAGGCGGAACTGCGCGCCGGTCTGCGTCTCCGGCGGAATGCTTATCGGGACTTCGCCCTCCAGCGTCGGCACCGGCAACTGGGCGCCCAGCGCAGCCTGCGAAAAGCGGATCGGCAGTTCGCAATACAGGTCGCTGCCGTCGCGCTGGAAGATCGCATGCTCGCGCACGCGCACTTCCACGTAGAGGTCGCCGGCAGGCGTGCCGGACGGGCCGGCCTCGCCCTGCCCGCTCAGGCGAATGCGGTCACCGTTGTCGACGCCCTCGGGGATCTGCACGGACAGCGTGCGGGTCTCCTCGATGCGTCCCTCGCCGTGGCACTTGCGGCAGGGATTCTCGATTGCCTGGCCGGTGCCGCCGCAATGCGGGCAAGCCTGCTGGATCGAGAAGATGCCGTTCTGCATGCGCACCTGGCCGTGGCCATGGCAGGTCGCGCACTTGGCTACCTTGCCGTCGGCCGAACCGCTGCCGTTGCAGTGATGGCAATTGACCTGGGTGGGGATCTCGATCTGCTTGCTGACGCCGAACACGGCTTCCTCGAGGTCGAGATCCATGATGTAGCGCAGGTCCGAGCCGCGGCGCGGCCGGCCGCGGCCACCGCCATTCCTGCCGAAGATGTCGCCGAAGATGTCGCCGAAGATGTCGCCCACGTCGCCGAACCCGGCGCCGCCGCGGCCGCCCATGCCGCCTTCGAACGCCGCGTGGCCGTGCTGGTCGTACAAGGCACGCTTGCGCTCGTCGGACAGCACTTCGTAGGCCTCCTTGGCCTCCTTGAACTTGTCCTGCGCGGTCGGGTCGTCGGGGCAACGATCCGGGTGGTACTTCATGGCCAGCCGACGGAAGGACTTCTTCAGTTCGACTTCGGTGACGGTGCGTTCCACACCCAGCACTTCGTAGTAATCACGCTTGCTCATTCATGCATCCACATGCTCGTCCGCCCCATGGCACCATCCGCAAAACCGCCCGCGCCAGGAACGTTCCTGGCGCGGGCTGGCCATCGGGCAGTGCCGATGACGATGCCGCTTACTTCTTGTCGTCTTTCACTTCGGTGAACTCGGCATCGACCACGTCGTCCGGCTGCGCCGAGCCGCCCGGCGCGGACTGCGCGCCGGCATCGGCCGGACCGCCCTGCGCCGCGGCGTAGAGCGCCTGGGCCACCTGTTCCAGCTTCTCGACCTTGGCCTCGATCGCCGCCTTGTCGTCACCATCCTTGGCCTTTTCCAGATCCGACAACGCGCCTTCGATCGTGGACAGCTGGTCGGCCGGCACCTTGCCGCCGTGTTCCTTCAGCGCGCTGCGGGTGGCATGCACCAGTTGGTCGGCCTTGTTGCGGGTGGCGACCAGCTCGTGGAACTTCTTGTCCTCTTCCTTGTTCGCCTCGGCATCGGCGACCATGCGCTGGATTTCCTCGTCGGACAGGCCCGAGCCGGCCTTGATCTCGATCTTCTGTTCCTTGCCGGTCTTCTTGTCCTTGGCCGACACATGCAGGATGCCGTTGGCGTCGATGTCGAAGGTGACCTCGATCTGCGGCATGCCGCGCGGCGCCGGCTCGATGCCCTGCAGGTCGAACTTGCCCAGCGACTTGTTCGCGCTGGCGCGCTCGCGCTCGCCCTGCAGCACGTGCACGGTCACCGCGGTCTGGTTGTCGTCGGCGGTGGAGAAGGTCTGCGCCGCCTTGGTCGGCACGGTGGTGTTCTTCTCGATCAGCTTGGTCATCACGCCGCCCATGGTCTCGATGCCCAGCGACAGCGGGGTCACGTCGAGCAGCAGCACGTCCTTGACCGAACCACCCAGCACGCCGCCCTGGATCGCCGCGCCCACGGCGACGGCCTCGTCCGGGTTGACGTCCTTGCGCGGCTCCTTGCCGAAGAAGTCCTTCACTGCCTCCTGCACCTTGGGCATGCGGGTCTGGCCGCCGACCAGGATCACGTCGTTGATGTCGGACACGCGCAGGCCGGCGTCATTCAGCGCGGTGCGGCACGGCTCGATGGTGCGCTTGACCAGATCCTCCACCAGCGCCTCGAGCTTGGCCCGGGTCAGCTTGATGTTGAGGTGCTTCGGGCCGGACGCGTCGGCCGTCACGTACGGCAGGTTCACGTCGGTCTGGTGGTTGGAGGACAGCTCGATCTTGGCGCGCTCGGCCGCATCCTTCAGGCGCTGCAGCGCCAGCGGGTCCTTGCGCAGGTCGATGCCCTGCTCCTTCTGGAACTCCTCGACCAGGTAGTCGATGACGCGCATGTCGAAGTCTTCGCCACCGAGGAAGGTGTCGCCGTTGGTGGCCAGCACCTCGAACTGCTTCTCGCCGTCGACTTCGGCGATCTCGATGATCGACACGTCGAAGGTGCCGCCGCCGAGGTCATAGACCACGATCTTGCGGTCGCCGCCCTTCTTGTCCAAGCCATAGGCCAGCGCGGCCGCGGTCGGCTCGTTGATGATGCGCTTCACTTCCAGGCCGGCGATCCGGCCGGCGTCCTTGGTCGCCTGGCGCTGGCTGTCGTTGAAGTAGGCAGGCACCGTGATCACCGCCTCGGTGATCGTCTCGCCGAGGTAGTCCTCGGCAGTCTTCTTCATCTTCATCAGCACCTTGGCGGAGATTTCCTGCGGCGCCATCTTCTTGCCGTCGGAGGTCTGCACCCAGGCGTCGCCGTTGTCGTGCGCCACGATGCCGAACGGCACGATGTTCAGGTCCTTCTGCACCTCGGCGTCGTTGAACTTGCGACCGATCAGGCGCTTCACCGCGTAGAAGGTGTTCTTCGGGTTGGTCACGCTCTGGCGCTTGGCCGAGGCACCGACCAGCACCTCGCCGTCCTTGGTGAAGGCGACGATGGAGGGCGTGGTGCGATCGCCTTCCGAGTTCTCGATGACCTTGGTCGTGCTGCCGTCCATCACGGACACGCAGGAGTTCGTGGTGCCCAGGTCGATGCCGATGATCTTGCCCATGTTCATGCTCCGAATCTATTGGCGGCCCGGCGGCCGCGATGGTTTCCAGATGGGGTTCTGCCGCAGCGATTCAATGCCGACGGCGGCGTGCGATGCGCTCAGTCCTTCGCCACGGCGACCAGCGCCGGACGCAGCAGGCGATCGTTCAGCACGTAGCCTTTCTGCAGCACGCTGACCACGGTGCCCGGCGCCTGGCCGGGGGCCGCGACCATGCTCACCGCATGGTGGCGCTCGGGATCGAGCGGCTGGCCGATCGGATCGACCTGCGCCATGCCGTGGTTCCCGGCGACCTTGAGCAGCGCTTTCAGGGTGAGACCGAGGCCCTCGCGTATCGAGGCGACGTCGCCGCCCTCGGCTGCCAGGCCGCTCTCCAGTCCGTCGTATACCGGCAGCAATTCGTTCAGCAGTTTCTCGTTGGCAAACCGCCGGGCCTGCTCCAGGTCCCGATGCAGGCGCCGACGCTGGTTCTCGATCTCCGCCTTCTCGCGCAAGACCGTTTCCTGCAGCTCGGCGTTGATCGCCTCCAGTTCGGCCACGCGGGCCTGCAGCTTGGCGAACTGGTCGCCGTCGACGGCTGGTGCCGACCCGGGGTCCATGGCCTCGTCATGCGCCTGGGTGTCGTTGTCGTGCATGCGTCACTCCCAACAAAAAGTTCGCGGCCGGCACCGTGGCCCGCCATCCAAATCAACCAGAAATCCCGCCTCTGCTGCCGGTTATAGGGTCACCGCGACCCGATTCAAGGCGTCGCTCAGCAATCCGGCCGTGGCCTGCACGACCGGAATCACCCGCTCGTAGGCCATGCGCGTGGGTCCGATCACGCCGACCGCGCCGAGCATTCGCCCCTGCGCGCCATAGCTGGCCGTGACCACGCTGCAACCATCCAGTGCCGCGAAGCCCGACTCCTCGCCGATGAACAGCCGTACCCCCGGCGCCTTCGCGCAGACTTCCATCAGCTGGAGCAGCTCGTTCTTCTGCTGGAACGCGTCGAACAGGTCGCGCAGCCGCTGCAGGTCGGCCAGCTCGGCGCAGGCCATCAGGTTGGTCTGCCCGCTGACCAGCATGTCGGCATCGCTGGCCTGCGGCGCGAACGAGGCCGTGGCCAGCTCCACCGTACTGGCCAGCAGCCGGTTGAGCTCGCTGCCGGTTTCGCGTACCTCGGCCAGCAGGTGGGCGCGGATATCGTCCACGCGCAGCCCGGCGAAGTGGGTGTTGAGATAATTGGCCGCCCGCTCCAGCTCACCGGCGGGCAACGGCTTGAGCAGTTGCACGATGCGGTTCTGCACCTGGTTGTCGGTAAACACCAGGATCACCAGCACCCGCGCATCGGGCAGGGCCACGAAGTCGATGTGGCGCAGCGGGAAGTCGGCCTGGCGCGGCACCGTCACCACGCCGGCAAAGCGGGTCATCGCCGAGAGCAAAGTCGACACGTTGCCGAGCAGGTCGCGCGTGGTGGCAGGCCCCGGTGGCAGTTCGCTCTGCAAGCGCGCCAGCTCGGCGCGCGGCAAGGGCTGCAACTCGATCAGGCTGTCCACGAACAGGCGCAGGCCGCGCGGCGTGGGTACGCGGCCTGACGAGGTGTGCGGCGAAGCGACCAGGCCGGCGTCTTCCAGGTCGGCCATGATGTTGCGGATCGTCGCCGGACTGACGTCCAGCCCCGAGGAGCGCGCCAGCGTGCGCGACCCCACCGGCTCGCCGTCGACCAGATACTGGGAGATCAGCGCGCGCAGCAGGCGCCGCGTGCGGGCATCGAGGTCATGGCCGTGTGGAAGGATCATGTCCGTAGCAGTTCCTGAGACCCGACAGAAATAAGGTCTGCACGCGCGGCTTGCAAGCGAATGCGGTGTTTTGCCCACCCGGGCTCCCGCTACAATTCTCCCATTCCAATGCCGAACTGCCCATGCTCACTTCGCTCTATGTCCGCCATTTTGCCGTCGTCGAGGCCGCCGAGGTGTCTTTCGGCCCCGGCCTGACCGTGGTCAGCGGCGAGACCGGCGCCGGCAAGTCGCTGCTGGTCGACGCGTTGATGCTGCTGACCGGCGCACGCGCCGACAGCGGCATGATCCGCGCGGACAGCGACCGCGCCGAGTTGGCCGCGGAGTTCGATTTGACCGGACTGCCCGACGCGCAGGCATGGTTGCGCCGAGAGGAACTCGACGAAGACGGCAACTGCCAGTTGCGGCGAGTGTTGCGTGCCGAAGGCAGCTCCCGCGCCTGGATCAACGGCCGCCCCGCCAACACGCGCCAGCTCGGAGAGCTGGCCGCCTTGCTGGTCGAGATCCACGGCCAGCATGAACACCAGGCGCTGCTCTCGCGGGCCCATCAGCTGGCCTTGCTCGACGCTTATGCGGGCCACGATGACTTGATCGCCCAGGTGCGCCGCCAGGCGGAGCAGTGGCGCGAGTTGAACCAGCGCATGCACAAGCTCAGTGGCGGCGAGGATCACGAACTTCGGCTGGAGCTGCTGCGCCATGAATTGGCGGAACTGGAGCAATGGGCGCTGCCACCCACCGAACTGGCCGAACTGGAGGCCAACCACAAGCGCCTGGCCAACGCCGACCGCCTGGCGGAAGGCAGCGCCGGCGTGGTGGAACTGCTCGATGGCGAGGGCGAGTTCGCCCTGCGCCGGGCACTGGGTCGAGCGCATGCCGAGCTGGGCAAGCTCGCGGCCCTGGACGACCGGCTGACACCCTGGCTGGAGCTGCTCGACAACGCCGGTATCCAGTTGGGCGAAGCCGCCGACGGCTTGGGCCGCTATGCGCAAGACGTCGACCTCGATCCGGCCGGCTACGCCGCGCTCGACCAGCAGCTGAGCCATCTGCACGCGCTCTCGCGCCGCCACCGGCTGCCGCCGGAAGCCCTGCACGAGAGGCTGCTGGCGCTGCGCGCCGAGCACGCCGAACTCGAAGGCGCCGGCGACGCACTGGAACAGTTGAGCGGTCAGCTTCAGCGCCTGCAACAGGAATACTCCCGCGCGGCGGACCTGCTGGGTCAATCGCGCATGGCTGCCGCGACGAAGCTCGGCGAGGAAGTCAGTGCGCTGATGGGCGAACTCGGCATGGCCGGTGGCGTACTGCGCGTCGAGCTGGTGCCGACGCCCGGCGACGAACCCGACGCCCAGGGCCGGGAGCGCTGCGAGCTGCTGGTCAGCGCCAATCCTGGCCAGCCACCGCGGCCGCTGCGCAAGGTCGCCTCCGGCGGCGAACTTGCGCGCATCAGTCTGGCCATCGAAGTGGCTACGTTGGGCAAGGATTCGATCGGCAGCATGGTCTTCGATGAGGTCGACAGCGGCATCGGCGGCGCGGTCGCCGAGGTGGTCGGCCAGAAACTGCGTGCGCTGGGAAGCCGTCGCCAGGTGCTCTGCGTGACCCACCTGCCGCAGGTCGCCGCGCAAGGTCACGCCCACTTGCGGGTGAGCAAGCAGAGCGACGGCGACACCACCCGCACGCGGATCGAACAACTGGACGCCGCAGGCCGGCGCGACGAGCTGGCTCGCATGCTCGGCGGCGTGGAAATCACCCGCGAGACCCGGGCTCACGCCAGGCAGATGCTGGAGCGCGCGCAGGCGACCTGAAGGCGGCTGTCCTCAGACCGTCGTCGACAGCAGGCCGCGCTCGGTCGCCATGCGATAGAGGTCCAGTTCCGATCCGGCGCCGAGCTTGCCCATCAGGCTGGCACGGTGGATGTACACGGTTTTCTGGCCAATGCCGAGGTCGGCAGCGACCTGCTTGGGCGTGCGCCCCCCGGCCAGCAACAGGAACACTTCGCGCTCGCGGGCGGTCAGCCGGTTGACCGGATCGAGCGCGTCGTTGGGGCGCTCGGTGCGGCGCTGGCGCAGGTCCGAGCTGAGGAAGCACTCGCCCTGCATCACGGCGCGCAGGCCCGCCACCAGTTCCTCCGGCGCGACGCCCTTGGTGACGAACCCGCTGGCCCCGCGGCGCAACGCCTCGGAAACGTAAGCGTCGCCATCATGCATGCTCAACACGACCACGCGAGTGGCCGCATGCACGCTGAGCAGATGCTCGATCAACGGCAAACCGCTGCCGTCGGGCAAGGAAAGATCCAGCGCCACCAGGTCCGGGCGCCAGTGGCCGACCGCCTCTACCGCGTCGTCGCCGTTGCGGCATTCGGCAACCACTTCCAGGTCCGATTCCAGCTCGATCAGGCGCTTGAAGCCCTCTCGAACGATGGCGTGGTCGTCAACCAGAACGATGCTGTACATCTTCCTACTCTGACACAGGAAGGCGCGCCCGGGACAGCACGCCAGGCCAAGTACCCCGGCACGCCACCCCGCGCACGGCGCATGTACCATCGCCGGATGCGATTCAAGCCATCTCTCCTGCCCGATTCCGGGCCGCTCATCGGCGCAGGTTATCTGGTGCTGTGGCTGCTGCTCGGCGCCACGGCACAACCCTACTGGATGCTGCCCTACGGCCTGCGTTTCACCGCACTTCTGCTGGTACCGTTGCGCCACTGGGGCTGGTTGCTCGCCGCGGAACTGCTCGCCTGCGCCGGCGCCGCCTGGTGGCATGGATCACCGCTGCACATCAGCGGCGTGCTGGCAGACGTGCTGCCGGCATTCCTGGTGATGATGGCCTGCATGTGGCTGCTGCGCCGGCTGCACCTGCATCCCAGCCTGCACAGCCCGCAGGACGTGACCCGGCTGCTGCTTTCGGTGGTGCTGGTGGTCACGGTCACGACCGCCGCGGACGCCGCGCTGCTCGCATTCACCAACTGGTCGGAAACGCCAGAGTTGATGATCCGCGTCATCGCCGAGGAATTGCTCAGCCACTATCTGGCCATCCTGCTGGTGGCGCCGGTGTTGATCATGCTGCTGCACACGCGGCTGGAGCGTGCCTCGGTGATGCGCCTGCTGACGGACGTGCTGCTGGTGCTGGCACCATCCATGGCCATCCTGCTGGTGCTGTCCGAGCGCGCCGCGCCGCAGCCGCAGTTCGCGCGGGTGCTGTCGCTGGCGCCGGTGCTGTTTTTCGCCTTCCGCCATGGCTGGCGCGGCGCCAGCCTCGCCATGCTGATCACCAGTCTGGGCATGACCCTGGTGGACGTGCACCTGGGCCACACGCCCTCGACCGCCGCCGCCTACCTGTTCCTGGCCGTGGCAGGCACCGGCGCGCTGATGCTCGGTTCGGCCACCGACGCCCTGCGGCGCAGCAGCGAACGGGTGGCGGAGCAGAACGTCTACCTCGGGGCCGTCAATCGCCGCCTGGATCATCTGGCCCAACAACTGCGTGACGCCGCACGCGGCAACCTGCAGGCCGACGAGAACCAGCGGCGGCATCTTGCGGCCGAACTGCATGACGAACTGGGCCAGAACATCACCGCGATCCAGACCCACGTGAAACTGGCCCAGGCGCGTTTGCACGAGGTCGGGATGGACGACGTGAGCATCTCGATCAACACCATCCTCGCCCACATGCGCCGCGCTCTGCATCGCCTGCTGGACGACCTGCGCCCGGCGATCCTGGACGAGTTCGGCCTGCTGCGCGCGCTGGATGAAGGCCCGATCCGCGACCTGCTGACCAGTGCCGGCATGCGCTACCACGTGGAACTCCACGGCGACCCGCGATTGCTCGACGATGACACCCGCACGGCGATCTACCGGCTGGCTCAGGAAAGCGCCACCAACACCGTCAAGCACGCCTGCGCCAGTGAATTCCGCCTGCGGCTGCGCATCGGCGAACGCAACGGCATCGCCGTCGCCCTGCTCGATCTGCGTGATGACGGTACCGGCCTGCCCCATCGCCTCCCGCGCGGCGGGCGGGGCCTGCAGGGCATGCGCGACCGGGTGACCTCGCTGGGCGGACAGTTCCGCCTGCGCACCGACCACCCTGGCGTGCACCTGCGTATTTTGCTGCGAGGCAACAAAAGCGGCACCGAACGCAGTCGCCTGGACTAGGAATTTTTCCGATATGCGCAACGTGAAGACATCGTTAGGATGTCGTCATCGATGTGGGGGAACCGCCGTCGTGAGATGGCGGATCAGGGTCACCGTGGGGACGGTGATTCTGAGAAAACGGCAGGATGCCGTTTCGCCGCTGCCGGATGGATACGCGCGCGCACCGCGCGCCATCCGACCGGCAAGGCATCAACCGTAGGCGGACAGGAGTCCACCTGCGGTTTTTTTCGTGGCATGACGAATACGAACGAGGCGTCGGGCGCCCGGCTTCAATCCTTGCGGGCGCGCTGTTTCGGGCGCACGTAGAGCACCAGGCTGTGATCCTCGATCACGTAGCCGTGCTTGGCGGCGATCTCGTGCTGCAGGCGCTCGATCTCCTCGCTGATGAACTCGATCACCTTGCCGCTGTCCACGTCAATCATGTGGTCGTGGTGTTTGCCGCGATCGAGTTCGTAGACTGCCTGGCCGCCTTCGAAATTGTGCTTGACGATGATCCCCGCCGCCTCGAACTGGGTCAGCACCCGATACACGGTCGCCAACCCGATGTCCTCCTTCTGGGCCAGCAGGTGCTTGTACACGTCCTCGGCCGTCAAGTGGCGTTCGCTCTCGTCGTCGAACACCTGCAGGATGCGCATGCGCGGATGGGTCACCTTGAGACCGACCCGACGCAGCTCTCTGGTTTCCTGTTCCATAGCCTCTCTCCACGCACGGCGAGCCCGAGCCGGTAGTGTATCATCCGACACCTTCACGACCCTGGACGCAACACGCATGCAAAAGCTGATCATCCTGCCGGTTGTTGCGCTGCTGGCACTTGCCGTCGCCGGTTGCCACATCGCGTACACGCCGGACGTGCAGCAAGGCAATCTGCTGGACGAAAAGATGGTGGATCAGCTCAAACCGGGGATGACGAAGCACCAGGTCCTTCTGCTGCTCGGCACGCCATCGGTGCGCACGCCGTTCGACAACAGCCGCTGGGACTACGTGTCCACCCAGTCCCGCCGCGGCGGCAAGCCCAAGGTGCGCACGTTCAAGCTGACCTTCAACAACGACACCCTGGTGCACACCGAAGGCGACTTCTTCGCCCGCGACCCGCAGCAGCTGATCAGGGAAAGCCGCAAGTACAACTCGGGTTATCCGGCGAACGAAACCCAGGGCGACAAGAGCCAGTCACCGGATGACAAGAAGAACGACGGCGGCCTGGGCCAGGGGACCGACGGCAGCCATTGAGGCTGGCGCGCGGACGGCAAGGTTTCAGCGCGAACGCCGGCGCCGCGCCTCCATCGGGTCGAGTGTCAGCGGTCGGCAGATCTCGATGCGGTCACCGTCGCGCACGCGCTGCCCGGCAACGACCTTGTGTCCGAAGATGCCCAGCCGGGCCGGATCGATGGCACCTGCCGGCAGCGACGACGCGATGCCGCTGGCGGTGACCGCCTCGGCCACCGTGCAACCGTCGGCGACCTGCACGCGACGACGCACCACCACCGAATCGCCATCGGCAAACACCACCTCGATGCCGATCGACGGCTCAACCATGGAGGCGCTCCGCTTCGCGGCAGAAGTCATCCACCATGCGCCCGGCCAGCCCCTGGAAGCCGAGCCGCAAGGCGGCACCGCCGAGCCTGCCCGCGTAATCGAAATCAAGCGCAAAGGCGACCTTGCTGCCGGCATCACCCAGCGCGGTGAAGTCCCACACGCCATGCAGGCTGCGAAATGGTCCTTCGACCAGGTTCATCTCCAGGCGCCGCGGCGCGTCGAGCACGTTGCGCGTGGTGAAGCTCTGGCTGAACCCGGCAAACTTGAGATCCAGCCTGGCCACCACCACGTTGTCGCCGCGCTCCAGCACTTCGGCGTCCGCACACCAGGCGAAGCGCTTTGGGTATGCTTCCACCTCATTGACCAGTTCGAACATCTGCGCCGGCGAGTACTTCACCAACGCGCTGCGACGTATTTCGATCACGACAACCTCTCGGGCTTGTGCATTCATCCATGAATGCGAAGATCAAGTGAGCGCCCGCCCCGAGGCGCCATCTCGACAAATGCGTCGCCCCGATGGGGCGGCGGGCAATGCGGCCGCCCAGTGGCCCGAAGTTTAGCGGACATGGCCAAGAGCAAGGACAAGGACACCAAGGGCGGCGGCACCATCGCGCTGAACAAGCGCGCGCGCTTCGAATATCACATCGACCAGCGCTTCGAGGCCGGCGTTGCCCTGCAAGGCTGGGAGCTGAAGGCACTGCGTGCCGGCCGCATCAATTTCGGCGACAGTTATGCGGTGGTCCTCAGGAAC
This sequence comes from Rhodanobacter sp. UC4452_H20, assembly GCF_052978205.1. Next base: position 1,292,555 of record NZ_CM129662.1, read on the forward strand.
GAGGTGTTCCTGGTCGGCTGCTCGATCCCGCCGCTGATCAGCGCGTCGACGCACGTCATCGCCGAGGATCGGCGCACCCGCAAGCTGCTGCTCCACCGCAAGGAGATCGACCAGCTGGTCGGTGCGGTCGAACGCAAGGGCCACACCCTGGTGCCCACGGCGATGTACTGGAAAGGCAACAAGGTCAAGGTCGAGATCGGCTTGGCCCGCGGCAAGCAGGAGCACGACAAGCGCGAGACCGAGAAGCAACGCGATTGGCAGATCGAGAAGCAGCGCACCATGCGCTCGCACAACCGCGCCTGATCAGCGAACCCCGCCTTGCGCCAGTGCGCGGCGGGGCGTACGGACCTCAGGCGAACGGGTCATCCAGCACGATGGTGTCTTCCCGGTCCGCACCGGTTGCGACCAGCGCCAGGCGGCAACCGGACAGTTCCTCGACGGCGCGCAGGTAGGCGCGGGCGGCGGGCGGCAGCTTGTTCCAGTCGCGGATACCGGCGGTGGATTCTTCCCAGCCGGGAAATTCCAGGTAGACGGGCTTGCACTCGTCCCAGCCGTCCGCATCCAGCGGCGCCAGCTCGCGGCGCTTGCCCCGGTATTCGTAGGCAATGCAGACCTTGATGGTGGACAGGCCGTCGAGCACGTCGAGCTTGGTGATCGCCAGGCCGTTGATGCCGTTGATCTGGGTGGCGCGCTTGAGCGCGACCAGGTCGATCCAGCCGCAGCGGCGCGGACGGCCCGTGCTGGCGCCGAACTCGTTGCCCTTCTTGCGCAGCAGCTCGCCCATCTCGTCATTGAGTTCGGTCGGGAACGGACCGCTGCCGACGCGGGTGGCGTAGGCCTTGCAGATGCCCAGCACGTAGTCGATGTCCTGCGTACCCACGCCGGTGCCGGCCAGCGCGCCGCCGACGGTGGTGTTGCTGGAGGTGACGTACGGGTAGGTGCCGTGGTCGATGTCCAGCAGCGCGCCCTGCGCGCCCTCGTACAGGATGTTGCCGCCGCCCTTGCGCACGTCGTGCAGGATGGTGGCGACGTCGTCGACCAGCGGGCGGATGTACTCGCCCCAGGCCAGCGCATCTTTCAGCACGGTGTCGTAATCGACCGGCTCGGCTTTCAGCCACTGGGTAAGGATGAAGTTGTGGTAGTCCACCGCGGTCTTGAGCAACGCGGGCAATTCGTGCGGGTACATCAAGTCGGCAACGCGGATCGAACGGCGGGCAACCTTGTCCTCGTAGGCCGGACCGATGCCACGGCCGGTGGTGCCGATGGCCTTGCCGCCGGCGGCGATTTCACGAGCTTTGTCGACGGCGATGTGGTACGGCATGATCAGCGGTGTCGCCGGGCTGATCTTGACGCGGGAGCGCACTTCGACGCCGTTGGCTTCCAATTCGCTGATCTCGTTGATCAGCGCCTCGGGCGACAGCACCACCCCGTTGCCGATCAGGCACAGCGCGTCTTCGCGCAGGATGCCCGAGGGAATCAGGTGCAGCACGGTCTTCTTGCCCTTGATCACCAGCGTGTGGCCGGCGTTGTGGCCGCCCTGGAAGCGCACCACCGCGCTGACCCGCTCGGTCAGCAGGTCGACGATCTTGCCCTTGCCCTCGTCGCCCCACTGCGCGCCCAGGATTACGACTGACTTGCCCATGTGAACTCTCGTTTCGTTAGTTTGCCGCCCCGCCACGGGGCTGCCTGGGTAAACGCCCGCTGCGCGGGTCGATGCGGCCTACTTCCGCGGTGCGGGGTCGTCGAAGTAATGCAGGAACGGCGAATCAGGCTTGAGGATGAGCACGCCGTTGCCGGTTTCCATCGACGCACGATAGGCCGCCAGGCTGCGATAGAACGCGTAGAACTCCGGGTCCTTGCTGTAGGCACGCGCATAGATCGCGGCGGCTTCGGCATCGCCCTCGCCTTTCACCTTGGCGGCATCCCGGTTGGCATCGGCTTCCAGCACCTGCGCCTGGCGATCCGCGTCGGCCTTGATCCGGGTCGCCGCTTCCTGGCCCGTGTAACGCAGTTCATTGGCCAGTTGCAGGCGCTCGGCACGCATCCGCTTGTACACCGATTCGCTGACCTCGTTGGGCAGGTCGATGCGCTTGATGCGCACGTCGACCACCGCAATGCCCAGGTTCTTGCGCGCCGAAAGATCGGTCTGAGCACGCACCCGCTCGGTGATGTCCTTGCGCCCGCCGGAGATCAGGTCGGGCAAGGTGCGTGCATTGAACTCGAACCGCAGCGCGTCCTTGACGATGGGGGTGAGCCGCTGCGCGGCCTGCAGCTGGTCGCCGCCGGTGGCGCGGTAATAGGCCGCGTTGTCGGCGATGCGCCACTTGACGTAAAAATCGACGTTGACGCTCTTCTTCTCGGAGGTGAAGTAGCGCTCGGGCGGCGCGTCGAGCGACAGGATGCGCTTGTCGAAATGAATCACCTGCTGCAGCACGGGCAGCTTGAAATGCAGGCCCGGCTGGTAGTCCGTGTGCACGATGCGACCGAATTGCAGGACCAATGCGCTGTGGCCTTCGCTCACCACGAACATGCTGCTCAAGCCGAGCAGGATCACCACGACGGCAACGAATGCGGCAACGATGCGGTTCATGGCTGTGCTCCCTTGTCGCTCGCACTGCTTGCCGTTGCGGGGGGCGGCACGATCGCGCCGACCTGGGTCGTCCCCGCCTGGGATGCGGCGCCCGGCGTCGAGGGCAGGTTGATGATGTTGCGACCGCTGGCGTCGTCGACGATCTTGGTGTTGTGTGCCATCACCTCTTCCATGGTCTCCAGCCACAACCGCTTGCGGGTCACTTCGGGCGCTGCCTTGTACTGCGCCAGCAACAGGTTGAAGCGATCGGTGTCGCCTTCGGCGCGGGCGACGCGCTCGGCCTTGTAGCCAGCCGCTTCCGCGGCGATGCGGGCCGCTTCGCCGCGCGCCACCGGCACGACCTTGCTGGAATAGGCCAGCGCGGCGTTCTCGATGCTCTGCTTGTCTTCGCGCGCGTTGTTGACGTCGTCGAAGGCGTCCTTCACCTCATCGGGTGGCGCCACGTTCTGGAAGCTCACCTCGGTGACGCGCAAGCCCGAATCGTAGACGTCCAGCGTCCGCTGCAACGCCTGCTGCGCCTGGGTGACCAGGTTGGCACCGGCCGCCGACAGGACCTGGTCCATGTCGCTGCCGCCGATCACGCCGCGCACGGCGGCTTCGGCGGCGGCACTGATGGTGCCGTCCGGATCGGTCAGCGAGAACAGGTACTTGCGCGAATCATCCACCTGGTACTGCACGGTGAAGTCGATCGTGATGATGTTCTCGTCGCGGGTCAGCATGGCCACCTTGTCGGTGACCGAGCGGATACGCGTGGCCTCGACCTTGGTGACCGATTCGATCGGCTGCGGAAACTTCAGGTGGAAGCCGGGCGGCAAGGTGCGCGAGTACTGGCCGAAGCGCAGCACCACGCCCTGCTGGCGCGCGCCGATGATCGTGTAGCTGCTGAACAGCAGGCCCACCACGATCAGCACCAGCACGCCGGTGAGGATGCCGCCGGAGCCCTGGCCGAACTTCCCGCCACGGTTCTTCAGCTTTGCCAGCAGGTCGTCCAGCGGCGACTTGCCGGAAGGACGCTTGCGGTTCCACGGATCGCTCTGCCCGTTCTTTCCGGGTTCATTCCACGCCACGAGTCAGTCTCCTTGAAGCCGTCGGGAGGCCGGCAACGACGGCCGGAACATGCCTTTCTTCCACCTCGCACACGGCGAGGTGACCACTGGACCATCGATGCCGCCATGGCCGACGCAAACGCTGCGTATTCTAGCAGAGGCAGCCGAAACCGTCCGGGCGCGGCCGATCAACCGGCCGCACTCAACAGTTCCCGCAACAGCACTGCCTCGGCGCCCTCACCACCGCTGAGCGGCGCTATCACGCTGCGCGGCGCGTCGATGCGCAGCTGCCAGCCGTGTTCGTCCACGTGCTCGGCACTGATCGCCCCGGCCGCCTTCAGGCGCGCATGCAGCCGCCCGGCGGACAAGGGCAGATGCAGCGGCGACTGCACGCGGTCGCCGCCAAGCAATTCGCCCAGCGCCTGGCGCAGCAGGTCGACGCCGGCGCCGGTGGCGGCCGACAGCCATACCCGCACCGGCTTGCCGGTTGCGTCGCGCTCGATCCGCGGCTCGGTACCGGCCAGGTCGATCTTGTTCATCACCTGCAACTGCGGGACGTCGCCGGCGTCGATGTCCTCCAGCACGGCATCGACCACCCGATGCAGGCGCACGCGCTCCTCGTCGGCAGCGTCACCGACGTGGAGAAGCAGGTCCGCGTCGCGGGCCTCGGCCAGGGTGGCGCGGAACGCGGCGACCAGGTCATGCGGCAGTTCGCGGATGAAGCCCACGGTGTCGGCGATCACCGCCGGGCCGCAGGCCAGGTCCTCGATCTTGCGCACCGTGGGGTCGAGCGTGGCGAACAACTGATCGGCGGCGTAGACCGAGCCGCGGGTCAAGGCGTTGAACAGGGTGGATTTGCCGGCGTTCGTGTAACCGACCAGCGCCACCCGCGGCACGGTGTTGCGCAAGCGCGAACGGCGTTGCTGACCACGCTGGGTCTGCACTTTTTCCAGCCGCTTGGTGAGCATCTTCACCCGCACCGCCAGCAAACGACGGTCGGTTTCGAGCTGGGTTTCGCCGGGACCGCGGTTGCCGATGGCACCACCGCGCTGGGCGTCCAGATGGGTCCAGCCGCGCACCAGTCGCGTGGCCAAGTGCTTCAACTGGGCCAGCTCCACTTCCAGCTTGCCTTCGTGGGACCGTGCGCGCTGGGCGAAGATGTCCAGGATCAGACCGGCACGGTCGACCACGCGCACGCCGAGGTGTTTCTCCAGATTGCGCTCCTGCACCGGAGTGAGCACGTGGTCGACCAGCACCAGGTCGGCTTCCAGCGCACGGGATGCCTCGGCGACTTCCTCGGCCTTGCCACTGCCGATGTAGTAACGCGGATTGACGTCGTCGACGCGCGCGGCGATGGTTGCCAACACCTCGGCACCGGCCGACTTGGCCAGTTCGGCGAATTCCTCCGCGCGGCGCACGGCATCGCCTTCGCCGCGCGAATGCGGAAGTACAAGGACGGCGCGGTCGCCTCTCTTTTGCCGGTCAAACACGGTGGGGCAGCATCCTGCGGGGACAGTCTCCCTTCATGTGGATCACCCCACGCGCAATCAAGTGCCCGCTTCGACGGTTGCCGAAGTATCGGCCTGGTGATCGTGGCCTTCGTGGCCATCGTGACCATTGCCGATGCGCACGTTGCGACTCGGAACCACGGTGGAAATGGCGTGCTTGTACACCATCTGGCTGACCTGGTTGCGCAGGAGCACCACGAACTGGTCGAACGACTCGACCGTGCCCTGCAACTTGATGCCGTTGACCAGGTAGATGGCCACCGGCACACGCTCGCGCCGCAACGCATTGAGAAACGGATCTTGCAACGATTGCCCCTTGGACATTTCTTGTTCTCCCCTTGCCACGACCAGACCGGAGAAAAGACGCCGCTGGCGCCCCGGCCCAACAAGATCGGATGTTAACTGCTTTCAAATGCTTGATGAAAGAAGATTTTTGCTCCACGACGGTGGACTGGGTCACGCTGGTGGCATGACCCCGGCCGGGCCGTCGACAAACAGGCCCACCGCCGCGCGCACCCGCTCGCCGAGATCGGGCCGATCCGGCTCGACGATCCGGATGCCGGTGTCGCTGCGCAGCCAGGTGATCTGGCGCTTGGCCAACTGGCGGGTGGCGTAGATGGCGCGGTCGCGGAACGTGGCCGCATCGGTCTGGCCATCGAGGTGTTCCCACGCCTGCCGGTAGCCGACCGCGCGGATCGCCGGCAGGTCGGCGTGCAGGTCGCCGCGCGCCCGCAGTGCGCGCACCTCGTCCAGAAAGCCCTCCGCCAGCATCGTGTCGAAACGCCGGGCGATGCGCTCGTGCAGCACGCGCCGGTCGGTCGGCAGCAGCGCCAGCTTGAGCACGCGCCACGGAAAGCGCGCCGCCGTCCCGCCGCGCTGCAATTCGGATAGCGGCCGGCCGGTCAGTTCGATCACTTCCAGCGCACGCTGCAGGCGCTGCACGTCGTTGCAGCCGATCCGGCCGGCGGCGGCCGGATCGAGGGCCGCCAACCGCGCATGCAAGGCCGGCCAGCCGAGCTGTTGCGCCTCGGCAGCCAGCCGCGCACGGGTGGCCGGGTCGGCTTCCGGCAGGTCGGACAGCCCCTGCTGCAACGCACGGAAGTACAGCCCGGTACCGCCGACCAGCAGCGGCACTCTGCCCTGCGCGCTGATCCGCTGCATCACCGGCAGCGCATCGGCGCGGAAATCCGCCGCCGAATACGGCTGGCCGGGATCGCGGATGTCGACCAGCGCATGCGGATGGCGCGCCAGCGTCGCCGGGTCGGGTTTTGCCGTGCCGATGTCCATGCCGCGGTAGACCAGCGCCGAATCGACACTGACCAGATCCAGCGGAAACCGCTCGCTCAGCGCGCATGCCAGCGCGGTCTTGCCGGAGGCGGTGGGGCCCATCAGGAAGATGGCCAGGGGGCGGGAATCAACGGGCATCGCGGCAGTTTAGACGAGAGCACCGCCCTGCCCGCACCGCCAGCGGCCTCGCGGCCGACGGCACTCACCCCACGAGGTGGAAAAGTGCGCAGACATGATGCCAAGGGTGTGCCGTCGCCACCATGAGCCATGACATCCGCCGCTTGCCCAGCCATACCCCCAAAATATATCATCCATATACGAAACATATATGGAACGTTTTATGGGTATCGTGAACATCGACGACGATCTGCACAGTCAGATTCGCAGGGCGAGCGCAGTGACGTGCCGATCCATCAACGCGCAGGCGGCCTTCTGGATCAAGGTCGGCATGTTGTGTGAAATGAGCCCCACGCTGACTTTCCAGGAGGTTCTCATGCGGGAACTCCACGCCGCCGGTGTCGAGGCACGGCCGCTCGCACCCGGTGCCGCATGACCAAGCGACCGGAAGAAGTCGCGCTGATGGCCGAGTCGGGCAGGCTATTGGCCGATGTATTCGGCTACGTGGACCAGTTGAGCCTGGCCGGCATGTCGACCATGCAGGTGAACGACCTGGTCGAAAGCTACATCGTGGACGAACTCGTTGCGCGTCCGGCGAGCAAGGGGCAGTACGGCTATGCCCATGCACTGAACTCCTCACGCAACGACGTCGTCTGTCACGGTGTCCCGTCTCCGTCGGAAATCCTGCGAGACGGAGACATCGTGAATTTCGACATCACGCTGGAAAAAAATGGATTCATCGCCGACTCCAGCAAGACCTACCTCGTCGGCGATGTGACGCCAGCGGCCAAGCGACTCGTGCAGGTGGCGCATGAAGCCATGTGGAAGGGGATCAGGGCTGTCCGCCCGGGTGCCCGGCTCGGCGATGTGGGCCATGCCATCGAGCATCACGCCCGACGGAATGGCTACTCGGTGGTGAGGGAGTATTGCGGGCACGGAATCGGCCGTGAAATGCACGAACCGCCGCAGGTGTTGCATTGGGGAAGGCCGCAAACCGGTCTGGTATTGCGGGAGGGCATGGTGTTCACCATCGAGCCGATGCTCAACCAGGGCCGCCGGACCGTGCGGACCGAGGATGACGGCTGGACGGTCGTCACTCGGGACGGAAAATGGTCGGCACAGTTCGAGCATACGGTGGCGGTGACGCGAAACGGCGTGCGGGTCCTGACGCTGCGCCCCGAGGAAAGACCGGCCGGCTGAATCAAGCCGCCTGCCATGCCGGCGTCTGCCGCTCCGGGTTTGGCGCGGCCCCGCGCATGACCGGGTTCGCCGCACGGAAAACGGAAGGGCCCGCGCCGATGACGCGGGCCCTGATGCATGCACGAATGTGCGGCTTACTTCGCCGGCACGCCCATTTCCTTCAGCAGGTTGTCGGCGTGGTCGAGGTGGTGCATCACCCACAGCATGTAGCGCACGTCGACCTGGATCGAGCGGTTGAGCTGCGGGTTGAACAGCCAGTCGCCGCTGACCGACTCCCAGTTGCCGTCGAACGCCAGGCCGACCAGCTGGCCGTTCGCGTCCATCGCCGGCGAACCGGAGTTGCCGCCGGTGATGTCAAGGTCGGCGAGGAAGTTGACCGGCAGCGTGCCCAGCTTCGGCGAGGCATAGCTGTCGAACGCCTTGGCCTTGATCGCGACCAGCTCGGCCTTGGGCGAGTTGAACGGCTCGATGCCGGTGTCCTTCTCGACGATGCCCTGCGCGGTGGTGAACGGCGCGTAGCTCACGCCATCACGCGGCGCCACGCCCTGCACGTTGCCGAAGGTGACGCGCAGCGAGCTGTTCGCGTCCGGGTAGACCGGCAGCTTCTGCGAGTCCTTCCACGCGATCATCGCCTGCATGTAGCGCGGGCGCAGCTTGCTCATCTCGCCGGCGCGGGCATCGGATTCGTCCTCCAGCGCCTTCAGCTGCGGCTGCACCGCGCGAGCGAGCCTGAGCATGCTGTCGGAGCTGGCGTCGATCGCCTTGCTGTCGGCGCCGAACCACTTCATGCGCTCGTCGACGTTGCCGAGCTTGCTGCCGGCGTACAGCGCGGCAACCTTCGCCTTGATCGCCGCCTCGGTGCTTGCACCATCGAGCCACTTGTCCAGCGCCGGCAGGCGCTGCGCCTGCGGCAAGGCCACGTAGCGCTTGAGGCCGTAGACCATGAACTGCTGGTCGACGCCCGGGTCGTAGCGGCGATCCATCTGCTTCAGGCCGCCCTCGATGCGCACCCAGTCGCGCTGCTGGTAGCCGGCGTCGCGGTCGAGATCGGCCTTCGGGCGCTCCTTCGCCAGGTGGGTCAGGCGCACCGCGGTGCCGAACAGCTGGGCGCGGCTGACCAGACCGATGGCCAGGTCGCGTTCGCGATTGGCCCGGTCGGCGGCGATCTGCTGGCGCAGCTTGCCGATATCGGCCGCCAGCGCGGTGTTATCGGCGCCGCCCTGCTGCTTCAGCCAGGCCTCCAGCTGCGCTTCCTGCGCGCGCTTCACCGTGACCGCGTCGGCACGATGCAGGCCTTCGAGCTGGCCGCCGAAGTTCTTCAGGTAGTTGTTGAGACCGGCGACCATGCTGGCGTACTTCACCGCCACATCGGGATTGGCCTTGCCGGCGGTGTTGATGATGTCCAGCGTGTCCTCGTACACCTTGATCTGGGTCGGGTACGTCCAGTCGATCGCGCTCTGCACTTCGTCGGCGAGACGGTAGCGGTTGGTGCGGCCCGGGTAGCCGACCACCATCACGTAGTCGCCGGCTTCCACGCCCTGCGGGTTCACCTTGAGCACATGCCTGGGCCGGTACGGCACGTTGTCCTTCGAGAAGGCGGCGGACTTGCCGTCCTTCGAGACATAGGCGCGCAGGTAGCCGAAGTCGCCGGTGTGGCGAGGCCACATCCAGTTGTCGACGTCACCGCCGAACTTGCCGATGGATTCCGGCGGCGCGTAGACCAGGCGCACGTCCTTGATTTCCAGTTGCCTGATCAGCTGATAGCTGTAACCGCCGTGGAAGGTGTAGACGTCGCAGCGGTAGCCTTCGCTCTCGCACGCCTTGACCTGCTCCTTGATCGCCAGCTCGATCGCCTTGTAGCGCTCGGCGCCGCTCATCGCGTCGGTGAGCTTGGCGGTGATCTCTTTCGTGACGTCGCGGATTTCCTCGGTGACGAAGATCCGCGCGGACGGGCCGGCGGAGAGCTCGTCCGCCTGGGTCTTCGCCAGGAAGCCCTTCTCGATCAGGTTGTTTTCCGGCGTGGAGTTCAGCTGCAGCGCGCCGTAGACGCAGTGGTGGTTGCTCACCACCAGACCCTCGGGGGAGACGAACGAGGCGGTGCAGCCGCCCAGGCTGACGATCGCGCCCATCGGGTAGGCGGTGAGGTCGGTCAGCGTTTTCGGATCGAGTTTCAGGCCGTGCTGCTGCAGCGTGGCGGCGATACCGGGAAGCTGGGCGGGCTGCCACATGCCTTCGACGGCATGGGCGGACGAGATGAAGCCGACGGATACGGCGGCAGCAAGCAATAGACGGCGCAAAGGGAATCTCCTGGTGAAAGCCGGCCCCGGGAAGCAGGCGAAAGTGGCGCAATAACTTTCGACTTATGCCCGAGCCGGGCGAGTGCGGCATATGCCGCAAGTCATGCCTGCGACATTCAGCGCGCACGCATACTCGTCCGGGCAGGCGATCGCAGGTGCTTCCAGCGCATCGAAGTCCCTTCCGCGCCATCGCAGTGACTTGCGCCGCCAGGCACCGCACACGACCCGGAAAATTCGCACGGACAGCGGTCACGCGCCGCCGCGCTCTATAATTGACGTTTAACCGCCCGCATCGCGGGCCAGCCGATGGATTTCCCATGCCGCAGACAATGAAAGCCCTGGTCAAGCGCAAGCCCGAACAGGGCATCTGGATGGAAGAGGTGCCGATGCCCGAGGTCGGCCCCAACGAGGTGCTGATCAAGATCGAGAAAACCGCGATCTGCGGTACGGATCTGCATATCTACAAGTGGGACGAATGGAGCCAGCGCGTCATCAAGCCGGGTCTTACCATCGGCCACGAGTTCGTCGGCCGCATCGTCGAGATCGGCCCGGGCGTCACCGGCTACAAGGTTGGCGACCGCGTCTCGGCCGAGGGCCACATCGTCTGCGGCCACTGCCGCAATTGCCGCGCCGGTCGCCAGCACTTGTGTCCCAATACGGTGGGCATCGGCGTGAACCGCAACGGCGCGTTCGCCGAATACATGGCCATGCCGGCATCCAACCTGTGGCCGATCCCTGACCAGATTCCGTCCGAACTGGCCGCGTTCTTCGATCCGTACGGCAATGCCGCGCATTGCGCGCTGGAGTTCGACCTGATCGGCGAGGACGTGCTGATTACCGGCGCCGGCCCGATCGGCATCATCGCCGCCGGCATCGCCAAGCACGTGGGCGCGCGCAACGTCGTCGTCACCGACGTGAACGATTTCCGCCTGAAGCTCGCTGCCGACATGGGCGCCACCCGCGTGGTGAACGTGACCAACGCCTCGCTCAAGGACGCGATGAAGGACCTGCACATGGAAGGCTTCGACGTGGGCATGGAGATGAGCGGCAACCCGCGTGCCTTCAACGACATGCTCGACTGCATGTACCACGGCGGCAAGATCGCCCTGCTCGGCATCCAGCCAAAGGGGGCCGGCATCGACTGGGACAAGGTGATCTTCAAGGGCCTCACCCTGCAGGGCATCTACGGCCGGCGCATGTACGAGACCTGGTACAAGATGACCCAGATGGTGCTGACCGGCTTCCCGCTGCAGAAGGTGCTCACCCACCAGATCCACATCGACGACTTCCAGAAGGGCTTCGACCTGATGGATGCCGGCCAGTGCGGCAAGGTCGTCTGCTCCTGGAACTGAGCACCGCCGCAACCTCCACGCCACACACTTCTGCACCCGGAGATTCCATGACTCCATCCGCGAAAGCACGTTACGCCACCGAACTGGCGGCCATCCGCGAGTACGGCCTGTTCAAGGCCGAGCGCATCATCATCTCGCCGCAGTCTGCCGAGATCGAGCTGGAAGGCGGCCGCAAGGTGCTGAACTTCTGCGCCAACAACTACCTCGGCCTGGCCGATCATCCGGCGGTGATCCAGGCGGCCAAGGATGCGCTCGACAGCCACGGTTTCGGCATGGCAAGCGTGCGCTTCATCTGCGGCACCCAGGATCTGCACAAGGAACTGGAGGCGAAGATCGCCGAATTCTTCGGCACCGAGGACACCATCCTGTACGCCGCCTGCTTCGACGCCAACGGCGGCCTGTTCGAGCCGCTGCTGGGTGAGGAAGACGCGGTGATCTCCGACGCCCTGAACCACGCGTCGATCATCGACGGCGTGCGGCTGTGCAAGGCCACCCGCTACCGTTACGCCAACAGCGACATGGCCGACCTGGAGAAGCAGTTGCAGGCGGCCGACGCGGCCGGCGCGCGGACCAAGCTCATCACCACCGATGGCGCGTTCTCGATGGACGGTTTCATCGCCAAACTCGACGAGATCACCGCGCTGGCCGCAAAGTACGATGCCATGGTGCACATCGATGAATGCCATTGCACCGGTATTCTCGGCGATACCGGCCGCGGCTCGGCTGAATTGCACGGCGTGATGGACAAGATCGACATTTTCACCGGTACGCTGGGCAAGGCCCTCGGCGGCGCGCTCGGCGGTTTCACCACCGGGCCGCGGGAAGTGGTCGAACTGCTGCGCCAGCGTTCGCGCCCTTACCTGTTCTCCAACTCGCTGCCGCCGCACGTGGTGGCCGCGGCGATCAGGGTATTCGACATGCTGGCCAGCGCCGGCGATCTGCGCGACAGGCTGAAGGAGAACACCCGCTATTTTCGCGAACGGATGACGGCCGCCGGCTTCGACATCAAGCCGGGCGTGCACCCGATCGTGCCGGTGATGATCCACGACGCGCCCAAAGCGCAGGCGATGGCTGCCGCGCTGCTGGCGGAAGGCATCTATGTCACCGGATTCTTCTATCCGGTCGTGCCGCAGGGGCAGGCACGCATCCGCGCGCAGATGAGCGCGGCGCACACCCGCGAACACCTCGACCAGGCGATTGCAGCCTTCACCAAGGTCGGGCAAACCCTGGGCGTGATTCCGCGCTGACACCGAGGCTGGTGCGGCCGCAGCCTGGCCGCGCCGCCATCACGGCCGCTTCGCCGCCAGCGAACGCACCTCGTGCTCTTCCAGCCGGCGCCACTGGCCCTTCGCCAGTTCGCCAAGCGCAAGCGGGCCGATCGCCACCCGGATCAGCCGCATCACGTCGAAACCCAGCGCCGCCAGCAGCCGACGAATATGTCGGTTGCGGCCTTCGTCCAGCACCACTTCGAGCCATGCATTCTTTGCGCCCGCACGCAGCAGCGTGACGCGGCGCGCCTTCAGGCGTTCACCGGCATCCTCGACGCCCGCCAGCATCGCGGCCAGCACCGCAGCATCCGGCAGCCCCGCGACCTGGACGTGATAAGTCTTCTCCAGATGCGTCAGCGGGTCGGTGATGGCAGCCGCCCAACGGGTGTCGTTGCTCAGCAGCAACAGTCCTTCGCTGGCCTTGTCCAACCGGCCGACCGGACCCAGCCAGGGCAGCCCGGCGGCCGCCAGCGCGGTGTAGACCGTCGCGCGACCATGCTCGTCGGCCGCGCTGACCACGATGCCGCGCGGCTTGTTGAAGGCCACGTGGACAGGCGTGGCCCGGCCCACGGCTTCGCCGTCGATGGCGATCCCCTGGCGGTCGATCAGGGTCGGATGCTGGGGGTCGCGGACGACCCGCCCGCCCACACTGACCCGGCCCGCACGAATCCACTGCTCGGCCTGACTGCGCGAGCACACACCCAGTTTGGACAGCACGCGGGCAAGCCCGTAGCGCGACGGCGGAGTCGGCCCGGTCGCGCGCGCCGGGTGGAAGGAAGAAGGACGGGACATCGTGCAAGCGTATAGGTCGGGGCCGCGGGGCAACAAGAATCATCGCCGGCGAAGACAAAAAAAGCCCGGCCGAAGCCGGGCTTTTTCCTGTTAGCTACCGCGGTTCGTTTACTGCTGAACCTGCAGCTCCGTGCGACGGTTCTGCGCACGGCCCGCATCGGTTTCGTTGTCGCCGATGGGGTTGCTCTCGCCGTGGCCGATCGGGCCTTCCAGACGGCTGGCATCGATGCCATGGCTGGTCAGGTAGTTGTAGACGATCGAGGCGCGACGCTCGGACAGCTTCTGGTTGTATGCGTCCGTGCCCTTCGAGTCGGTGTAGCCGGCCACGGTCACGTGCACCTGCGGGTAACGCTGCAAGGTGTCGACGGCCTGGTTCAGCACCGAGATCGAATCGGCCGTCGGCTCGGCGAGCGACTTGGAGATGTCGGTTTCACCGGCCTTCGGACGATCGAACTTGAAGTTCACGCCACGCAGGTCGATCACCACCTTCTGCGCGCAACCATCCGGGCCCACGATGGTGCCGGCGGCGGTGGCAGGGCACTTGTCCTCGCAATCGTTCACGCCGTCCTGGTCGCTGTCCTGGGTGGAGCAGTCGGCCGGCGCGGGTGCAACCGGTGCCGCTACCGGCGCCGGAGCGGCGGCAGGCGCACCAAAGCGCGAGGCAACGGTCAAGCCGAGGAACCAGTCACCATAGCTGCTGTTGGCGGGATGGGTGTCCTTGTCCCAGTCGAAACGATAGCCCGCTTCCAACCGGATGTTGGTGCTGTCGGTGACCATCTTGGACACGCCGCCGCCGATCTGTGCAGCAGGCGCCCAGCCATTGTCCAGCTTGTTCTGGTGATGGCTGCCCATCACGCCGACCATGCCGTAGGGGCGCCATGCATTCCAGTCACCGGCATAGAACCGGGCAGCCGCACCGACATTGGTGCTGGCCCAGGAATCGCTGCTGTGACCGCCGCCAAGGGCCGGGCCCTTGTCCATCTTGCGCTTCGTGCGGTCGACGAAGAAATCGAGCGACATGTTGGGCGAGAAGAAGCGACCAAAACCCAGGCCGTAGTAGATCTGGCGGCTATTGGTATCGCGCTCGGTGTCGTTGACGTAGCCCCCCACCGTCGGCGCGATATACCAGCGCCCGTCATAGGACGAGATGGCGGTTTCACTGCTCGAGGCATCGGCCGGTGCCGCAGCCGTGTCCTGCGCATGAACGGCACCTACGCCGCCCAGGGCGAGCGCGATCAGAAAATACAAGCCCTTACGTTTCATCAGGTGTCTCCTCGATTATTAAAATTTGAGTCCGTTCGACCCATACCAGAAAGTCGCACGTCAGAACTTAACTCGATTCAAGGCCCTACCGGCCCGCGCTTGGCGTGTCCTGGACAAGCGACCCGCATTGTAGCAAAAACGTTAAGTAGCAGTTGCGTCGCGTACGCTTTCGCAACCATTCGGTGCAACATCATTCAGGTAAGTGATCGTGCCGGGCCAATCCCTTCACAGAGCGGCGAAACTGGCTAAACGACTCGCCGCCACGCAGTGGTTCATCTCCGACCGAACCGAATGTTCCATGACGGACGTGCCTACAATGTGAAGAGACCCAGGAACTGATGCAGCGGCATGGAGTCCAAGTGCGCCGGATCGCGCGTGGCATCCATGATCGCCTTGACCCGATGGGCCGGCAGATGACTGCGCATGGCCGCCTCGAATTTTTGCAGCAAGACGGGAATGCCCTCGGCCCGGCGCTTGCGGTGACCGATCGGATAATCGACGGACACTTTGCCGGTATGGCTGCCGTCCTTGAAGAATACCTGCACCGAATTGCCGATATAACGCTTGGCCGGATCGAAATAGTCGCGGGTGAACTGCGTATTTTCCACCACCGTCATTTTGTCGCGCAGTGCGTCGATGCGCGGGTCGGCGGCGACCTCGTCGTTGTAATCGCTGGCCACCAGGCGGCCGAAGATCAGCGGCACGGCGACCATGTACTGGATGCAGTGGTCGCGATCGGCATAGTTCGCCAGCGGGCCGGTCTTGTCGATGATGCGGCAACCCGCTTCCTGCGTCTCGATGACGATCTTCTCGATCTGATCGAGCTTGCCGGCCACCTCGCCATGCAACTGCATGGCGCATTCCACGGCAGTCTGCGCATGAAACTCGGCCGGATAGCTGATCTTGAACAGCACGTTCTCCATCACGTAGCTGCCGAACGGGCGCTCGAACTCGAACGGCTTGCCGCCGAACGCCACATCGTAGAAGCCCCAGGTCTTTGCCGACAGCGCAGACGGATACCCGACCACGCCGCGATACACCGCATTGATCGCGTGGGTCACCGCGCGACGGCAGGCATCGCCGGCGGCCCAGCTCTTGCGCGGACCGGTGTTCGGCGCATGGCGATAGGTGCGCAACGCGCCGTTGTCGATCCAGCTGTGCGACACGGCGGTGATGATCTGTTCCTTGCTGCCACCGAGCATCGCGGTGGCCACCGCGGTGGAGGCCAGTCGCACGAGGATCACGTGGTCCTGGCCGACCCGGTTGAAGCTGTTCAGCAGCGCGTAGCAGCCCTGGATCTCGTGCGCCTTGATCGCGTAGCCAAGCACGTCGCGCACGCTCAGCGGTTGGCCGCCTTCGCGCTCCGCCTTGCGGCTGAGGTAGTCGCCGACGGCCAGGATGCTGCCGAGGTTGTCCGACGGATGGCCCCATTCGGCCGCCAGCCAGGTGTCGTTGAAATCCAGCCAGCGGATCTGCGTGCCGATCGCGAACGCCGCCTGCACCGGGTCCAGCTCGTGGCTGGTGCCCGGCACGCGCGCACCGCCCGGCAGCGTGGCGCCCGGCACCAGCGGGCCGAGGTGCTTCACGCACTCCGGAAACTTCATCGCCATCATGGCGGTGGCCAGCGAGTCCAGCAGCATGTAGCGCGCAGTGTCGTAGGCCTCCCGCGAATCGATCTGGTGATCGACCACGTAATCGGCGATATCAACCAGCGGCTGGTCGGGATCGGGACGGACGGCGGAACGGATGTCGTGCGCACTCATGGCGGGATCTCGTGGCGAGGGAAAACCGCCATTTTAGCCGACTGTCGTCGAACGCGTTGCTTGACCGCACCGCGCCCGGGCCGTGACAATCGCCGCCAGCCCAGAAGGGAGTAGTTCTCGCGGCAAGTCCACCTTCCGCGATGCGACGATCGTCAGCACGAGCGAGGTTTCGCTCCGGTCGTCCGGCAGTCATCCTGCGAACAAGACTTTTGTGGCGGGCATGGGCCGCGCGCGTCCATGGCTGCCGCATTGTTCGACGCGCATGGAACCCCCGATGACCCTCGCTGCTCCCGATTTTCTCTCTGGCCTGCTCACCATCATCCTGCTCGACCTCGTGCTGGCCGGCGACAACGCCATCGTCATCGCCATGGCCGCCAGCCGGCTGCCGAAGCATCTGCAGAAGAAGGCGGTGTTCTGGGGCACCTTCGGCGCCGTGGCCGTGCGCTTCGCGCTCACCGCCATCGTGGTGTTCCTGCTCAAGCTGCCCGGCTTGATGCTCGCCGGCGGCCTGCTGCTGCTGCCGATTGCCTGGCAACTGCTGAATCACGGCGACGACGATGGCCCTGACATCAAGGCCGGCAGCACGTTCTGGAGCGCACTGCGCACGATCATCGTCGCCGACGCGTTGATGGGGCTGGACAACGTGTTGGCGATCGCCGGTGCCTCCAAGGGCCATCTGGGCCTGGTCATCATCGGCCTGCTGGTCAGCGTGCCGCTGGTGGTATGGGGCTCGACCCTGATCCTCAAGCTGATCGACCGCTTCCCGATCATCATGTACATCGGCGCCGCCGCGATTGCGATCACCGCCGGCCGCATGATCGCCCACGACCAGTTGATCAGCGGGTGGTTCGACGCCCACGCCTGGGCCGCGTATGGCCTCGACGTCCTGGCCATCCTGGTCATTTGCGGTGGCGGCTGGCTGGTCCAGCGTCGCCGGCGGCGACTGCGGCAAGCCGGCGCATAGGCGCGGCCTCGCCGGCCGGCCTTCTCCGGACCTTACGCGATTCAACCAAGGCGACAGCGCGCTGTCGCGCACGGCCCGATGTTCTTGCACAGATATTAATTATCGTAATACGATAACTATCTGCCGCCCAGGAACCTCCCATGTCGTCTGCCGCCCGCACCGAATCCCTTCGCCCCGCCGCCGAGCCCGCCCATGCGCGGACGACACGCATCCAGCGGCGTGCCAACGACATCATGTCGTTCGCCAGCATCCTCGCCTTCTGTACCGTGGGCGGCTGCATGCTGCTGGCGCTCCTGTTCTGGCAAGTCAGCGGCATGACCCGGATGGACTCCGGCTCGGCGCAGCAACTGCTTGAACGCTGGCACCTGCTGCCGAAAACCTCGTTCGACGGCGCCGTACTTTCCGCGGCCCTGCTGCTGGCACTGGTGGCCGCGATGGCGCCGATCGTGTGCCTGCGCCGACTGGGCAAGGCGTTGCGCGCACCGTCGCCGCTGAACCTTGTCGTCGCACGGTGCTTCTCGTGGCTGGGTCACGCCTTGCTGGTCAACCTCATCGGAGGGTTTGCCGCCGGGCTGGTCGCCGCCACCCAGATCCCGCAATACCAGCTCAGCCTCGGCATCGGCTTCCTGGGCACGCTCACCGCCGCCATCCTCGCCTATGCGGTGGCCGAAATGGTGCGCGAGGGGGCACGCGCCGCCGAGGAGAACCGGGCGTTCGTCTGATGCCGATCATCATCGAACTGGATGTCATGCTGGCGCGGCGCAAGATGAAATCCAGGGACCTGGCCGCGGCGGTCGGCATCACCGAAGCAAACCTGTCCCTGCTCAAGCAGGGCAAGGTGAAAGGCGTACGCTTCAGCACGCTCGACGCGATCTGCACGGCACTGGCGTGCCAGCCCGGCGACCTGCTGCGCCACGTCGACGACGAGCCCTGAAAATCGGACCCGGGCGCAAGGCAGGCGGGAAGCCGTTTGGCTCCCCGCCACCTTGCCTGCTGCTTCCTAGCGCTTGTCGATCGGCACGTAGGCCAGGTCTTCCGGCCCGGTGTAGTTCGCGCTGGGGCGGATGATCTTGCCGTCCTGACGCTGCTCGATCACGTGCGCGCTCCAGCCGGCGGTGCGCGCGATCACGAACAGCGGCGTGAACATGGCGGTCGGCACGCCCATCATGTGGTAGGTGCTGGCCGAGAACCAGTCGAGGTTGGGGAACATCTTCTTCAGCTCGCCCATCACCTTCTCGATGCGTTCGGAGACGTCGAACAGGGTCGGGTTGCCGCCATCGGTGCACAGCTTGCGCGAGATCTCCTTGATGATCTCGTTGCGCGGGTCGGACACGGTGTAGACCGGGTGGCCGAAGCCGATGATGATTTCCTTCTTCTCGACGCGGGCACGGATGTCGGCTTCCGCATCGTTCGCGTTGCGGTAGCGCGCGATGATCTCCATCGCCACCTCGTTCGCGCCGCCGTGCTTCGGGCCGCGCAGCGCGCCGATCGCGCCGGTGATCGCCGAGTACAGGTCCGAGCCGGTGCCGGCGATGACGCGGGCACTGAACGTGCTGGCGTTGAACTCGTGCTCGGCGTACAGCACCAGCGACTTGTCCAGCGCCTGCGCGTGCAGCTCGCTCGGCTTGCGGCCGTGCAGCAGGTGCAGGAAGTGCGCGGCGATCGATTCGTCGTCGGTTTCGGCCTCGATGCGCTTGCCGTTGTGGCTGAAGTGGTACCAGTACAGCAGCATCGAGCCGAAGCTGGCCATCAGGCGGTCGGCGATGTCGCGCGCGCCGGTGACGTTGTGGTCGTCCTTCTCCGGCAGCACGGTGCCGAGCACCGAGCAGCCGGTGCGCAGTACGTCCATCGGGTGGGTCGATGCGGGAAGCAGTTCCATCGCGGCCTTGACCGGTGCCGGCAGGCCGCGCAGGCGCTTCAGCTTGGCCTTGTAGTTCTGCAGCTCGGTCCAGTTCGGCAGCACGCCGTGCACCAGCAGGTAGGCGACTTCCTCGAAGCAGCCCTTGGCGGCCAGGTCGTGGATGTCGTAGCCGCGGTAATGCAGGTCGTTGCCGCTGCGGCCGACCGTGCACAGCGCGGTGTTGCCCGCGGCCACGCCGGACAGGGCGACGGACTTCTTGGCCTTGGGTAGAACTTGTGCGTTGTCGCTCATCGCATTCTTCCTCTCAATTGTTGAACGTTTCAGCTGGCGATAGCCGCGGGCACTGTCCGACCGGCTTCACGTGCAATTGCAATGGCATCGACTTCGGGCCGATGACCTTTTCATTGATGGATATCCAGCACTCGCCCAGCGTCGAACAAAAACATATGTCGATCGCCATGCGCCCCGAGGTAGCGTCGTGGAACTGTTGCCACAGTTGCTTGTCTGGGAAACGGATCGCCTGCAGATCCTCGCCCGGGCTCAACACGCCATGGTTGATGGTCGTCATGATGTAGTCGTGCGGCTGCATGCCCAGAGCGCCCAGCACGTGGTCCCAGTCGACCTGCGGCTTGCCATCGACAGTGACCTGCACACTGCGCACGAGCGCAGGCCCGACACCCTTGTTGCTGACGGTCAGGGTCTGGGCCAGGTCGTTGTTGCCGCTGGTCAGATACGGCCACACCTGCGCGCGCACCTGCTGGCGCTGGATGTAGGCGGTATAAGCGGCCACCACCAAGGCCAGCAGGCCGACCAGCGAGGCGATGGCCACGCCTAGCGCATCCCAGTAATCGCGCCGTTCCGGCGGCGTCGCTTTCACGGGGGACAGTTGTTCGGACATGCGCTCAGGCCTTTTGGCCGCCGGCAAACAATTCGTCCAGCTTGTCCTCGTAGGCGTGGTAGCCGAGGAAGTCGTACAGTTCCTCGCGCGTCTGCAGGGTGTCGATGATGTTCTTCTGGGTACCTTCGCGACGCACCGTTTCGTAGAAGTTGAGCGCGGCCTTGTTCATCGCCCGGTAGGCACCGCAGCAATACAGCGCGATGTCCACGCCGGCGTCGCGCAGTTCGTCGGTGGTGAAGAACGGGGTGGAGCCGAACTCGGTGAGGTTGGCCAGGATCGGCACCTTCACCGCCGCCTTGAACTGGCGGTAGTCGGCCAGCGTCTTCATCGCCTCGGGGAAGATCATGTCGGCGCCGGCCTCGACATAGGCCACCGCGCGCTCGATCGCGGAATCGATGCCCTCTACCGCCGCCGCGTCGGTGCGCGCCATGATCACGAAGCCCGGATCGGTACGTGCATCGACCGCGGCCTTCACCCGATCGACCATCTCGTCCTTCGACACCACTTCCTTGCCCGGACGGTGACCGCAACGCTTCTGGCCGACCTGGTCCTCCATGTGCACCGCCGCCACGCCGACGCGCTCGAACGAGCGGATCGTGCGCGCAATGTTGAACGCCCCGCCCCAGCCCGTATCGATGTCGACCAGCAGCGGCAGGCCGGTGGCATCGACGATGCGGCGCGCGTCGGTGAGCACGTCCTCCATCGTCGAGATGCCCAGGTCCGGCATGCCCAGCGAATTGGCGGCCACGCCGCCGCCGGACAGATACAGCGCCTGGTAGCCCACGCGTTTGGCCATCAGGCCGGCGTAGGCGGTGATCGCGCCCATGACCTGCAGCGGCTGCTCGGCGGCGACAGCTGCGCGAAAACGGGCACCCGGGGATGCTGACTTTGTCATGTGGCCTCCCGTGAAAACGCCCATTTTAGCCCACCGCGCCAACGGCCGGGATTGGACCTTCTGGCACCCCCGCGCCGGCCGCGGGCACCAGCCCGGCAGCCGATCGCAATTTCTCGCGTGACGAATCCGCCACGGCCCCGTACATTCGGTCCGATGAGCACATCGACTCCTCTCGCGAAACGCATCCTCTGGGGCCTGGTGATCGGCGTGGTTGCCGCCGTGGTCACGCTCGGCATCGGCCAGTGGCATCCGCCCACCCTGGCGTTGATGCAGAAGATTTCCGGGGCCGTGTTCGACCCGTTCGGGCAGATCTTCCTGCGCATGCTGTTCTTCGTGGTGATCCCGCTGGTGTTCAGCTCGCTGGCCTCGGGCGTGGCCCAGCTCGGCCGACTGGACCGGCTCGGCCCGCTCGCCGGACGTACGTTCCTGCTGTTCTTCCTCAACATGGGCATCGCCGTGGCGATCGGCCTGGTGATGATGAACACCGTGCAGCCCGGCCATCACCTGGACGAGCAGGCGCGCGCCCAGCTGATGCAGGAGTACGGCAGCAGTGCGCAGAAGACGATCGACACCAGGGCGGCCCAGCCGAGCATGAGCTTCGGCACGCTGGTGGAGATGTTCATGCCGCGCAACCTGGTCGGCGCGGTGGCCGGTCCCAGCCGCAATGCGCTCGGCGACGTGCTGCCGCTGATCCTGTTCGCAATCCTGGTAGGCGCCGCCGCCACCCAGTTGCGCGAGAAGGAGCGCAAGCGCGTGCAGGTGGCGCTGGACACCATCACCGACCTGATGACCAGGATCGTCGGCTTTGCGCTGGAGCTGGCGCCGTACGCGGTGCCGGCGATGATCTACAGCGTGATCGTCAAGGTCGGCGTGGATGTACTGCTGGCGCTGTCGGTATTCGTGATCGGCTGCACCGTGGCACTGGCGCTGCACCTGTTCGGCACCATGTCGCTGTGGCTGCGCTTCCTGGCGAAGCGCTCGCCGCTGGTGTACTTCCGGCAGATTCGCGCCCTGCTGATCACCGCCTTCTCCACCAGCTCCAGCAACGCCTGCCTGCCCGCTTCGCTGGCGGTGGCGCAGGAGGAACTGAAGCTAAACCCCAGCACCGCCGGCTTCGTGCTGCCGCTGGGCGCGACCATGAACATGAGCGGCACCGCCCTGTTCGAGGGCTGCGTGGTGCTGTTCGTGGCGCAGGCGTTCGGCGTGGAACTCAGCCTGACCCACCAGGCCATCCTGATGCTGTTGTCGGTGCTGAGCGCGGTGGCCGTGGCCGGCATTCCCGGCGGGTCGCTGCCGATGATCGCCGGCCTGCTGGCCACCTTCGGCATCCCGCCCGAGGGCATCGGCATCATCATCGGCGTCGATCGCGTGCTCGACATGATGCGCACGACGGTGAACGTGGGCAGCGACATCGTTACCGCCACGGTGGTGGACAACCAGCTGCGCGACCGTTTCGCGACGACGGGCCCGTAAGCCCGTCCGCTGCGGCTCGAAGGGCTTGAAGCCGGCTGCTTCGCCCGCATCTGCACAGTACCGTCAAGCCGATAGCTACAGCCAATCAAACCCATGCCAACAATCAATTAGATAAATTGGCGACGGGCTCGTAGCATTCCTTTCGTTGTCCAACCACCACGGGAAGCCAAGCAGATGTCCCTGATCAACACCGAAGTGAAACCGTTCAAGGCCCAGGCCCTCAAGGCCGGCAAGTTCATCGAAGTCAGCGAAGCCGACCTGAAGGGCAAGTGGTCGGTGGTGTTCTTCTATCCGGCCGACTTCACCTTCGTCTGCCCGACCGAGCTGGAGGACCTGGCCGACAACTACGCCGAATTCCAGAAGCTGGGCGTCGAGATCTACTCGGTCTCCACCGACACCCATTTCGCGCACAAGGCGTGGCACGACACCTCCGACGCGGTGAAGAAGATCAACTACACCATGGTCGGCGACCCCACCCACCAGATCTCGCGCAACTTCGACGTGCTGATCGAGGCCGACGGCATCGCCGATCGCGGCACCTTCGTGATCGATCCCGCGGGCAAGATCCAGATCGTCGAGATCACCGCTGGCGGCATCGGCCGCGACGCGTCCGAACTGCTGCGCAAGGTCAAGGCCGCGCAGTACGTCGCCGCCCATCCGAACGAGGTCTGCCCGGCCAAGTGGAAGGAAGGCGAGAAGACCCTCGCGCCGTCGCTGGACCTGGTCGGCAAGATCTGAGTTTTCGCTGCAACGATGTCACGGACCCGGGCGCCGCGGTGCGCCCGGGCTCCGCACAGGATGCTTGTGCCAGCGGCCTGCGTCCGGCCTGCCCCCCTCCGTCAGGTCGGCCCTCCCCATGGCGCCGGCCGCTGCCACAAGCCTCCCGCATCCCCCTTATCCGTTTCGGAGTGTTCGCCATGCTCGACGAAGCCCTCAAGACCCAACTGAAGTCCTACCTGGAAAAGCTGACGCAACCGATCGAGCTGGTCGCAGCGCTGGATGACGGCGCCAAGTCGCGCGAGCTGGACGAGTTGCTGCGGGAGATCGCGACGTTGTCGGACAAGATCAGCCTGCGCCGCGACGACAGCGAAGCACGCAAGCCCTCGTTCGCGATCAACCGCGTTGGCACCGACATCGGCGTGCGCTTCGCCGGCATCCCGATGGGCCACGAATTCACCTCGCTCGTACTGGCCCTGCTGCAGGTCGGCGGACATCCGTCCAAGGCGGCGGCCGAGCTGATCGAGCAGGTGCGCAGCCTCGATGGCGAATACAGGTTCGAGACCTATTTCTCGCTCTCCTGCCAGAACTGCCCCGACGTGGTGCAGGCGCTGAACCTGATGAGCGTGCTCAATCCGAACATCCAGCACGTCGCCATCGACGGCGCGCTGTACCAGGACGAGGTCGAGACGCGCCAGGTGATGTCGGTGCCCACCGTGTTCCTCAACGGCGAGCTGTTCGACCAGGGCCGCATGAGCCTGGAGCAGATCCTGGCCAGGATCGACACCGGCTCCAGCGCCCGCGAAGCGGAGAAGATCAAGACCAAGGACGCGTTCGACGTGCTCGTGGTGGGTGGCGGACCGGCCGGTGCCGCAGCGGCAATCTACGCCGCGCGCAAGGGCATCCGCACCGGCGTGGCGGCCGAGCGCTTCGGTGGCCAGGTGCTGGACACCATGGCGATCGAGAACTTCGTCTCGGTCGACTACACCGAAGGCCCGAAAATGGGCGCGGCGCTGGAGCAACACGTCAAGAACTACGACGTGGATCTCATGAACCTGCAACGCGCCGAGAAGCTGGTGCCCGCGACCGCACCCGGCGGTCTGGTCGAGGTGCAACTGGCCAATGGCGCCACGCTGAAGTCGAAGACGGTGATCCTGGCCACCGGCGCGCGCTGGCGGCAGATGGGCGTGCCCGGCGAGGACCAGTATCGCAACAAGGGCGTGGCCTACTGCCCGCACTGCGACGGCCCGCTGTTCAAGGGCAAGCGCGTGGCGGTGATCGGCGGCGGCAACTCCGGCGTCGAGGCGGCGATCGACCTGGCCGGCGTCGTCAGCCACGTCACGTTGATCGAGTTCGACAGCAAGCTGCGCGCGGATGACGTCCTGCAACGCAAGCTGCGCAGCCTGCCCAATGTGGACATCATCGTCAGCGCGCTCACCACCGAGGTGCTGGGCGACGGACAGAAGGTCAGCGCGCTGGTCTACAAGGACCGCGTCAGCGATGAGATGCACACGCTCGAACTGGAGGGCATCTTCGTGCAGATCGGCCTGCTGCCGAACACCGAGTGGCTGAAGGGCACGCTGGAACTCTCGCCCCGCGGCGAGATCGTCATCGACGAACGCGGCCAGACCTCCATGCCCGGCGTGTTCGCCGCCGGCGACGCCACCACGGTGCCGTACAAGCAGATCGTGATCGCGATGGGCGCCGGTTCCACCGCCGCGCTGAGCGCGTTCGACCACATCATCCGCAGCCCCGTGGCGGCGGCGGTCGAACCCGAGGCGGTGGCAGCCTGACCATCGCTGAGGGCACCCGCGGCAAGCGCCGCGGGGCGGCTATGCTCGGGCGGCCGCTTTCGGCGCGTCACCCGGCTCGCAAGACATGACTCCGCTGCAGCAATTCATCGAGGCCCACCCGCGGTTGTTCGTGCTGACCGGCGCCGGTGTCAGCACCGACTCCGGCATTCCCGACTACCGCGACCGCGAGGGCGAGTGGAAGCGCCCCCCGCCGGTGACGCTGCAGGCCTTCATGCACGAACACGCCACGCGCCAGCGCTACTGGGCGCGCAGCCTGATCGGCTGGCCGCACTTCGGCCAGGCGCGCCCGAATCCTGCGCACCTGGCCCTGGCGCAACTGGAGCGACGCGGGCACATCGAGCTGCTGGTCACCCAGAACGTCGATCGCCTGCACCAGCGCGCCGGCAGCGAGCGCGTGGTCGACCTGCACGGCAGGCTCGACGAAGTGCGCTGCATGGCCTGCGACTGGCGCCTGCCGCGCGATGCATTCCAGCAGCAGCTGGTCGAAAGCAACCCGGCCTGGCAACACCTCGACGCCACCATCGCCCCCGATGGCGACGCGGACCTGGACGGCCAGGACTTCACCCGCTTCGCCGTGCCGCCGTGCCCTCGCTGCGGCAGCATCGTGAAGCCGGACGTGGTGTTCTTCGGCGAGGGCGTGCCGCGCGGGCGCGTGGAAGCGGCCACGCAGGCGCTCGACGCATCGGGTGGCGTGCTGGTGGTCGGCTCCTCGCTGATGGTCTATTCCGGCTACCGTTTCGTGCAGGCCGCGGCGAGGGCCGGCAAGCCGGTGGCGGCGGTGACGCTCGGCCGCACGCGCGCCGATGCGCTGCTCAGCCTGAAGGTCGACGCGCGTTGCAGCGATGCCCTGGCGTTCGTGCTGGACGCCGAACCGCTGGCCGTCATCTGATCGCCGGGGAGTAACCTTGGCACGCCTCCGACGAACCCCATGTAGTCAGCAACGCCCGCTGCGCGCCGGCGTGCAGGTCGACCATCCCCGGAGGCTCCCATGTCGAAATACCGCAAGACCGCCGAAGCGCTAGCCCGGCTCACGCCCGAGCAATACCGGGTCACCCAGGAGGCCGCCACCGAGCGCCCGTTCGACAATCTCTACAACGCGCACGCCGCGCCCGGCCTGTACGTCGACATCGTTTCCGGCGAACCGCTGTTCAGCTCGCTGGACAAGTTCGACAGCAGCTGCGGCTGGCCCAGCTTTACCCGCCCCGTGCAGGGCGAGCGCGTGGTGGAGAAGCACGACACCAGCCATGGCATGCTCCGCACCGAGGTGCGCTCGCGCGACGGCGACAGCCACCTGGGCCACGTCTTCCCCGATGGCCCGCGCGCCAGTGGCGGCTTGCGCTACTGCATCAACTCTGCCTCGCTGCGCTTCATTCCGCTGGAACAGCTGGAGAAAGAGGGCTACGGCGAGTTTCTCCACCTGTTCGACCACGCGAGGGACGACGCATGAACCCGACCAGCGAACGCGCGCTCCTGGCCGGTGGCTGCTTCTGGGGCATGCAGGAATTGATCCGCCGGCAGCCCGGCGTGCTGTCTACCCGCGTGGGCTATTCCGGTGGTGACGTGCCGAACGCCACCTACCGTCATCACGGCAACCACGCCGAGGCGATCGAGATCATCTTCGATCCCGCGCGGATCAGCTATCGCCGGCTGCTGGAGTTCTTCTTCCAGATCCACGACCCGACCACGCCGAATCGCCAGGGCAACGACCGCGGCAGCAGCTATCGCTCGGCGATCTTCCATACCAGCGAGGCGCAGCGGCAGGTGGCCCTCGACACCATCGCCGATGTCGAGGCCAGTGGCCTGTGGCCGGGCAAGGTAGTGACCGAACTCGCCCCCGCCGGCGATTTCTGGGAGGCCGAACCCGAGCACCAGGACTACCTGCAGCATTACCCCGGCGGCTACACCTGCCACTTCATCCGGCCGGACTGGAAGCTGCCGCATCGCGGCGGAGAAACCGGGCAAGCCGGCTGATCGCTGGCGCGAGCCGAGCTGCTCGGGCAAAGTGCGTTTGCGCAAATCCACACCGGCCCGGATCGAACATGGATGCTTTCAGCTACCTGTCCGTTTTGCTCTCGATCATCGTGGGCCTGGCGATCACCCAGGTGTTGCAGGGTCTGCGCGGCCTGATGCTGGCGCGCTCCAGCGCCACGATGTACTGGCCTTCGCTGGCGTGGGCCATCTTGCTGCTGGTACTCGACGTGCAAGTCTGGTGGGCCATGTACGACCTGCGCCTGCGCCAGGACTGGAGTTTCCTCGGCTTCTCCGTGCTGCTGGCGCAAACCGTGCCGTTGTACCTGCTGGCCGGGCTGGTCCTGCCGGACATCACCGCGGGTGAACCGGTCGACCTGCGCCGGCATTACTACGCCAACCACCGCTGGTTCTATACCTTGCTGGTGCTGCTGCTGGTGATCAGCCTCGGCAAGAGCCGGATGCTCCACGGCGCCCTGCCCCGGACGCTGGATGCAGGCTTCCAGCTGATTTTCATTGCCGGCTCACTGCTGGGCGCGTGGACCTCGCGCGAGTGGCTGCACAAGGCGCTGGTGGTCTTCAGCGCCACGCTGATGGGCGCCTATATCGCGATGCTGTTCGCCCACCTCCGCTGACCGCTTCAGCGCAGCAGCACATCCACTGCCTGCCGGGCCATCGTGGACACCACGCGAAACAGCATGCCCAGCACGTACTCCACAAAGGCCACGGTGATGTTGACCGTGGCTGCCACGGCGCGGCCCATGAAACGCATGATCGCGGTGATGAGGTTGCGGATCATCGCCGCCAGTCGCAGCGACTGCAGCGCGCCGGAGTAGAGCAGCCGCGCCAGCGTGTCCAGGATGGTGGCGCCACCCAGCACCGCCAGGCCCGCGCCGTGGCCCAGCGCGGAGAGTATCCAGTCCAGCGCGCGGAGGATCCAGCGCAGCGCGGTCGCCGACAGCATCATGCCTGGCCCGCCGACCGCGGCGGCCATGCCCAGCCAGGCTTCGGCCTGTTCGAAGCTGTCCGGCCCTTCCTGCAGCACCGGCAGCGCCCGCCAGGTGGCGTCGCCGACCGAGCGACGGTATTGCGGCATCAGGTGCGCCTCGATGGACACCAGCTTGCCCGGCCCCTTCATGCGGTAGGCGGTATCGCGCCAGGGCACGTGGCTGTACGGATAGACCGGCACCATCGGCACCAGGTCGGTGTCGTGGTAGACCCGGTGGATCGCGTCGGCGCCCAGCCGTCGGGTAAGGTACTGCGCATGCAACTCGACCCCCGCCCGCGGCGCGCCGAAGGTGTACAGCTGCAGCTTGCAGCCGAGGTCGCCGAGGCTGTCGGCCACCAGCGTGGCGATCGCGCCGCCGAGGCTGTGGCCGACCACGTGGATGGTGGAGACGTCGGCGGGTGAGCCGATCGCCTGGCGGATCTGCGGCAGCAGGGTCTGCGCCGCGGCCCAGAAGCCGGCGTGCACGGTGTAGCCGCTCGGCCCGGAAACGCCGGCCATGCGCAGGTTGCTGAGCCAGTCGTAAGCGCTGGTCTTGAAGGTGCCGCGGATCGAGACCAGGCGCTCGCGTTCGCGCGCGTTCCTGCCGCGCGCCACGTAGCCGAAGCCGGTGCGCTGGCTGATCGGCGAGCTGCCCAGGCCGGTCGAACCGGTCAGCCGCGTGCCGCCCAGCAGGTCGAACGACTCGCGCGCCGTCGGCGCGGCGGTCGCCGCATCCACCATGTCGGTGGACAGGCGCAACGCGTACGCACTGTCCGCAATCTCGGCGGCCTGCGCCGGTGAAAGGTCATTCGACATCCCCATCCCTCCCCGCTTGCTTCCAGTCAACTGAGCTTCCGGCTCAGATCGCCTTGCAGATACCGTAGTGCGTGCCCTCGAAATCGGGCGCGCGGGTCAGCTCGCATTCCAGGTTGAGCGGCTTGCCGTCGAGCTCCGCATTCGGCTCGTAGGAATTCCGGGTGTGCCGCCAGGCGGTGTAGTCGCGGCCTTCGTGGCGAATGGTGATCTTCTGCAGCACCACCGGCTGGTGCGGCACCGCGCGCAGCACGCCGGGGCGATGCTCCACCACCGGAAAGTGGAAGCGGCCTTGCGCATCGCTGAGCGTGTGTGCGGGCGGCACGTCGTTCTTGTTGTCCGACCACACCACTTCCTGCACCAGCTCGGCGCCCTGCACCGGCTTGCCGCCGCTCAGCACCGTGCCATGCACCTCGGAAAACAGCACCAGCGGACTGGACAACCCCATGGCGCACCCCTCGGACAGAATGAAAGCCAACAAGAACAGTGCCGCCACGGCCAGCGTGCCGGGCCGCGACAAGAATCGCCGCCGCATCCCCTTGCCAGGTTCTCCCGCCCGCATCAGCATGCCCTGTCCCCCTCGAACGCCAACCGTACCGGCAAACCGCCCGCAAAAAAAGTGCAGGGTTCGACGTCCCGGCATCGAGCCGTCTCGTGCGCTACGCCCACGGCTCGGACTCGGCCAGCAGCTGGCGCAACCGGGCATCGTCCATCGTGGCCAGCTCGTCCTCGGCCACGCGCAGGTTCTCCGCCGGCAGGGCGAGTTGACGGATCTCGCCGGCGCCGGCGCGCGAGAACACCAGCCGCACGTTGCCATACGAGGCGTCCAGCAGCGCGGCCTGCCAGTGCCCGTCGTGGAGATCGTCGAAACTGCGCATGCTCGTGCTGCCCGGTCGCAAGTGGTCCGCCGATTGTATCGGCCCGCTTCGCCGCAGGCGTCGATTCCGCGCCCGCTCGTTCGTCGCACGATGGCAGACCGGCCATCCCGGCCGTGTCCTCCGCAGGAGTCCGCTCATGTCCTACATCGACGGTTTCGTGATCGCCGTACCCGAGGCCAATCGCGCGCAGTTCATCGCCCACGCCCGCACCTATGACGCGATCTTCCTTGAGGTCGGCGCCCTCCGCGTCGTGGAGTGCTGGGGTGACGACGTGCCCGACGGCAAGCTCACCGATTTCCGCCGCGCGGTGCAGGCGAAGCCGGACGAAGCGGTGGCGTTCTCCTGGATCGAGTGGCCCGACAAGCCCACCCGCGACGCCGGCATGGAGAAGATCATGAAGGACCCGCGCATGGAGGCAGCCGCCAACTGCCCGTTCGACGGCAAGCGGATGATCTTCGGCGGCTTCGTGCCGGTGGTCAGCCTGCCAGGCTGAGTGCCGCCGAACCCGCGCCTTCCGTTCCCGGCGGTTCGACGGGTAGCCTCGGCCTGCCCGGTTGGCCATACTGCAAGCCAACCGGTAATGCCCGAAGACCGCGCGCCACTCCATGATTGCCAAGCTTCCCCCGCTCGCCGAAGTGCTGGACCTGATGCCCGATGCGGTCTGCGTGGTCGATGCGGAGGGACGCCTGCTTTACGTCAACGCGAGCTTCGAACGGATACTCGGCTACGCACCAGCCGAGGTGCTCGGCCGGCGCATTTTCGAACTGGTGCATCCGGAAGACCGCGAGGCCACCTTGCGGCAAGCCGGACAGGTCATGGCCGGCGAACTGCAACGCCACTTCCGCAACCGCTACATCCACCGCGACGGCCACAGCGTGGACATCCAGTGGTCGGCACGCTGGCTGCCGGAGTACGGCGTGCGCATCGGCGTGGCCCACGAAGTCACCGAGCTGCGCCGCAACGAGCGCGAACTGGAACATCGCGCCACCCACGACCTGCTGACCGGCCTGCCCAACCGTCACCGCCTGCACGTCGAACTGCAGTACGCCATCGCCAACGCGGCGGAAACCGGCTCTGGCCTGGCCGTGCTCTACCTCGACCTCGACGGATTCAAGGCAGTCAACGACCGCGCCGGCCACGCAACCGGCGATCGCGTGCTGCGCGAAGTGGGTCAGCGGCTGCAACAGGGCCTGCGCCAGGGCGACCTGGTGGCGCGCGTCGGCGGCGACGAGTTCGTGGCGCTGCTGCCGGGTTGCCGCGACAGCCGGGCCGCCCGCACCATCGCCGACGACCTGCGCGCCCGCCTCGGCTTGCCCTGCACCCTGCCCGACGGCCCGTTCCGCCCCGACGCCAGCATCGGCATCGCCTGCTACCCCCGCGACGGCACCGACGCCGAGGCGCTGCTGGCGCACGCCGACCGCGCGATGTACATCTCCAAGCGCCGCCAGTAGCACGTGGCGGAAAGCCGGGCTGCGTCGCAAAAGCGCAGGCCGCGAAGCGCCGCACGAGGCCCTCGAAACACCGCCCCGTCTTCGCGACGCGATACGCGCCGCGCCACAGCAGCTCACGCCATGTCGAGCACCGCCCCGCGCAACACGTCCAGGTGCGACGCGTAAGGGCGCCAGCGGCCGCTGCCCCGGCCGTGGATCGGCTCGCGAACCTGGGCGGCGCTGGGCGTGGCCACCGGCGCCGCGTTCCGCTCCGGGTGGAGGCAGGCTTCCTCCATCGCGAGACCACAATGGTCGAGAACCTTGCGCAAGGCGACGCCCGGCTCGCGGACGAGATCCGCATAGGCCACTTCGATCATGGAATCGGGCATCGTGGTTTGCCAATGCCGCGCCAGGCGGCGGTACTGGCCGTAGTAATGAACCATGGCACGCTGGTCGTAGCTGTACGCCGCCCGGTTCCCGAACATCATGCTCAGGTTCGAGAAGCACACCTCCAGCGGATCGCGCACCACGTGCACGATGCGCGCATGCGGCAACGCGCGGCGGATGTGGGCGACCATGCGTATGTTGGTCGGCAGCTTGTCGATGAAGTAGCGACACCCCGGTGCCCGCCAGCGCGTCTGCGCGAGATAGCGCGCACCGAGATCGGCCAGGTCCAGCTCCGCACCGCGCTCGATCGCGGCCAGCGTGCCTGCCGCGCCATGCGGGACCACCCCGGCGACCCGGCGCAACTGTTGCGGGAAATCCATGATCTCGCCGGCCGAGGCCACCTGCGAATGACTGGACAGCATGCGGTCGAGCAGCGTCGTTCCGGAGCGCGGCATGCCGACGATGAAGATCGGCTGCGGCCCTTCTTCCTGCTGCGCGCCCGGCGCCGCCGACCTTCCCAGCGAACCGGCAACCCGGATCAAGACGTCCACCACCGCGGTCTCGCCCTGCGCATCGTACGGCCTGACCCGGTGCATCAGCGCATTGCATCGCTGCATCGCTGGCCATGCCTCATCGTATCGACCCAGGTCGTCCAGTTCCTTGAACACGGCCGCCTCGAACGCGGCGCGATTGGCCAGTTGCGCGGGAGCTCCGGCGTCGGCCGGGAGCCGCTGCAGCTGCAGGCGCAGAAAATCGAGGTGGTGGGTTTGCGCCGTCTGCGTACGCAGGTTGGCCCGCGCCAGCGCCGCATCGCCGAAGGCAGGCCAGCGATCCAGGCAGGCATCCAGGAGGCGGCCCGCTTCGTCGGTTTCGCCGGCGAACTGCCGCAGCATGGCCTGTAGATGGAGTTCGCGCGGCGCGTCGGCACCTGCGGCGACCGCGCGATCGATCATCCGTCGCGCGGCGGGGATGTCCCGCATGCCCCAGCGCAAATGGGCCTGTTCGGCCAGCAGCATGGCCGGCAGATCCGCGGCCCGCTCCAGCCGATCCAGGCAGGATCGCGTCGCGACGACCTCGCCGGCAGCGGAAAGCCCGCGCGCCAACTGGATGTCCAGCGACGGCTGCGGATCGTCGGACTGCGCGACATCGAGCATCAAGGTCGCGGCGTCGCCCAGGCGACCACAGCGCAGCAGCACCGCCGCAAGATCCATCTGCACGAACGGGTTGGCGGGGACCTGCCGAAGCAGCGATTCCAGCGCCTCCCGCGCCGCGTCGAACTGCTGCTCGGCAAACCATTGCCGCGCCCGGCGACCGAGCGGAAACGCCACCGTATCCAGATGACTGTTCATGGCACAACGTCCGGATGCAAAACGATCGACCTCGCACTCGTCGGGCCGCAACCGGCCGCAGTCCGTGCAGTTTGCCACGGCACATCGACGCACATGGCCTGATGTCGCCAGCCGCGCATGGCGGAATAGCGGGATGTCGATCTGCCCGCCACTCGTTCGTCGCAGATCATGCAAGCCACGCCGCCCACAACCCGGAGAACACGCATGACCAGCAAGAACTCGATCTGCCTGTGGTACGACGGCGCCGCCGTGGAGGCCGCCACGTTCTACGCCAAGACCTTCCCCGACACCACCGTCGGCGCCATTCATCGGGCGCCAGGCGACTATCCCTCCGGCAAGGAAGGCGACGTGCTGACGGTCGAGTTCACGGTCATGGGCATCCCGTGCCTGGGCCTGAACGGTGGCCCGACGTTCCGGCACAACGAGTCGTTCTCGTTCCAGGTGGCGACCGACGACCAGGCTGAAACCGACCGCCTGTGGAACGCGATCATCGACAACGGCGGCCAGCCCAGCGCCTGCGGCTGGTGCAAGGACAAGTGGGGCCTGTCGTGGCAAATCACCCCGCGCGCACTGATGGCGGCGATCAGCGACCCCGACCCCGCCGTCGCCCGGCGCGCGTTCAACGCGATGATGGACATGACCAAGATCGACATCGCCGCGATCGAGGCGGCCCGGCGCGGCTGATGCGTTTCAACCGCCGGCGCTGGCCCCCACCGCCTGCGCAGCGAACCGAGCGCTGCCGCCACCCGACATGACATCGCGTATCCACCCGGAGTCTCGCCGTGATCCCCACCATCACCGCTTTTGAAAGCTCGCCGGATCGCGGCCAGGGCCTCGCGCGCGACATGCGCGTGCGCTGGGCACTCGAGGAAGTGGGCCAAGCCTGCCAGGTCCGCCTCGTCTCGTTCGGCACGATGAAGCAGCCTGCCCACCTGGCGCTGCATCCGTTCGGGCAGATCCCCACCTACGAGGAAGGCGAGCTGACATTGTTCGAGTCGGGCGCGATCGTGCTCCACCTCGCGCAACACCACGCCGGTCTGTTGCCCGACGACGTGAATGCCCGGGCGCGCGCCATCATGTGGATGTTCGCCGCACTCAACACGGTGGAGCCGCCGATCCTCGATCTGCAGACCGCCAGGTTCCTGGAAGGCGACAAGCCATGGGCCGCAGAACGGCTGCCGCTCATCAAGAATCGCATCCGCAACCGGCTGGGCCAGCTCGCCGTCCGGCTGGGCGATGCCGACTGGCTCGACGGCGCGTTCAGCGCCGGCGACCTCATGATGGTCCACACGCTGCTGCGCCTGAAGCCATCCGGCATGCTCGCCGAATATCCGCGCCTCGCCGCCTATGTCGCCCGCGGTGAAGCGCGGCCCGCGTACAAGCGCGCGTTCGCCGCGCAGCTGGCGGTGTTCACCGGCAAGCACGCCGCCGACGGTTGAGGCGCGTCGGCGGCCTGCGCCTTCGGCGGAACAGGATCTCCGGGAAGGCTGCAGATCATGCGGCCGACGCTTCAGCTCATCCGTGCCAGGCAGCCATCCAACTGCCGTCCCCGCCGGGTGAGCTTGCCGTCGAAACTCAACGTGCACAGCTTCCAGCCGGCTTCCCGCAAGGCGTTCAGGCCGCGACCGGTGGTGAAGGTTCCAGACGGTACTCCGGAGGCACGCAGCTCTTCCTTGTTGCTGTGGTAATACCCCTTCGGTACGCAAGCACCGGACCGGGGCGCGAAACTGGTCCTCAGCCTGCCGCGCCCTCCGGTGGCGGCTGCAGTTTCTGCTGCAATGCCTCCAGATCCGCAATCACCGCCTCCAGTGCATCATGGAGTTGGCCCTGGCGGTTCATCAGATCGTCGATCTTGTCGGTCTGCTTCAGCTTCGACAATTCACCGTCGAACAACAGCCAGATCGCCGTCAGGTGCTCCACATTGTTCCTGGCGTAGTGGCGCATTTCCTTGAGCTGCGCCAGCGTGTCAGTCACGTGATCGAGTTGCCTGCCGGCATTTTCATCGGCCATGACATGCTCCCGGGAGTAGTCCGGCCATGCTACGAACACCACCTCCACGACAACGTGAAGCTGCCGTGCCGCTTTCGTTCAATCCTGGTCCCGGCGACCTAGCCATTCGTCGTGACCTTTCCTGCAGTACGAACGCACATCGCCCGTGTCGCTTCTTCAGCGCACCGACGTCCCGGCGGCGTCGTCGGGCTCCCAACGCAGCAGATCGCCCGGCTGGCATTCCAGCACCTCGCACAACGCAGCGAGGGTGGTGAAACGCACGGCCTTGGCACGGCCGTTCTTGAGCACTGCCAGGTTGGCGGGCGTGATGCCGATGTGCTCGGCCAGCGTGCCGACGGCCATCTTGCGGCGGGCCAGCATGACATCGATGTCCACCAGGATGGCCATCAGATCACCTCGTCCAGTTCGGACTTGAGCTGCCTGGCCTGCGAATCCAGCGCGACCGCTTGCGCCAGCAACATCCGCAGCACCAGCACGATCAGCGCCACGCCGGCGATCACCAGCGATGCGCCGCAGACCATGGCGATCAGGCCCGGGGCGATTTCGTCGCCGGGCGTGATGCGGTTGGCGTGCGCGGCCACCACCGCCATGCCGAACGTGAGCGCCGAGGCTGCCGCGATGGCTCCGATCACGATGTCGACGTAGCGGAAGGCCGCGGAGGAGAACACCGTGCCGCGCCGGACCATGGTCAGCAACCGCCAGATGCAGACCGCAGTCACCTGCATCGTCAACACGCCGAGGATGACGATCACCACCAGCGGAATGCGCACGTCCGCGCGCGCCGATTCCAGGTCCTGCCACAACAACGGCGCGATCACGCCCTGCACCACCAGAGAACCCGCCAGCGCGATCGCAATCACGGCGCGCAGCGCCAGCACCGCAAAATCCCCCATCGCTGCTCTCCACGTATCGTTTAGTGACCGTAATATATCGCAAAACGATATATTCGCAATGAAAAACGATATGATCGTCCTGCCCTCCCAAAACCTCCGCCGTCGCATCAGTCAGCGCACGCTCCGGTGAGGACAACGCCACCTCGCCACCGAAGAGAGCCGCAGCGGGCGAGCGGGGGAAGCCGACTCGATTGCCTCGCCCCTCCCGGAGCCGCGTCAGCCGTATGATTCGCCCGATCAGGGCAAGGGGAAACACCACCGACACGCTGGAGAAACGACATGACAGACAAGCACACGGGTAGCTGTTTCTGCGGTGCCGTGGAGATCGAGGTCTCCGGCGCGCCCGAAGCAATGGGGTACTGCCACTGCCGCTCCTGCCGCTCCTGGTCGGCCGGACCGGTGAATGCATTCACGTTGTGGAAACCCGCCAGCGTCAGGGTAACCAAGGGGTCGGAATTCGTCGGGCATTTCCAGAAGACGGAAACCAGCGACCGCCAGTTCTGCAAGCAATGCGGCGGGCACCTGATGACCGACCATCCGACGCTGGGCCTGACCGACGTCTACGCCGCCACCATCCCGGATCTCGACTTCGTACCCGCCGTCCACGTGAACTATGCCGAGACCGTGCTGCGGATGAAGGACGGCTTGCCCAAGCTGAGAGACTTCCCGGCCGAGCTTGGCGGATCGGGGCAAGCCCTGCCCGAGTGACGTCCAGGCGGATAGCCCATGGACGGGCAGTGGTCCTGACGCACGTGCAACGAAACAGCGGGGCTTGCCGTGGCGGACGACAATCGAACTTGATCAGCCTCGGCCCCTGTTTGATTCCCGCATCGAACCGGGTGCCACACCCACGCTACCTGGCGATTGGCCCCGCTTCGCTCCTGGTCTATGCTCACGCCCCGGCGTCGCAAGCCGCCTCCGGGTCCGCGGGAAGGGTTCAACCCACTTGTCCATCGCTGGCCACCATCGACCTTTGTGCAGCCGGGATTGCGGACCTTCGGCATTCATTGCATGGAGGTTGTCATGAAGAACCTGCCCGCCCGTCCGCATCTGGACCATCTGAAGAAACAGGCCAAGCGGCTGCTCGAGGACGTGCGCCACGGCGAGCCCGATGCGCTCGAACGCGTTCGCCTTGCCCTGCCCGGCGCCGCCCGGCTCGATCACGCCGCCATCGCCGCCATGGAACTGCGCCTGCACGACGCGCAGTCCTGCATCGCACGCGAGTACGGTTTCGGCTCGTGGTCGCAGTTGAAGGATTACGTCGCACTGCAGGCCGCCTCGGTCGACATGCACGCGCGCAAACGCCAGTGGATGCACTGGGTCTTCGGCCACGGCTACCAGACGGCCAAACCCGCACTGGCCGAGCGACTGCTGCGCGAACATGCGGACCTGCTGGTCGGCGCGCCCGCGCTTGCCTGTGCCATCGGCGACGTCGCCACAGTGCAGGCCGCCCTCGCAGCCGATCCCGCCTGGGCCACGACGGCGCGCGCCGACAACGGCATGCCGCCGCTCGCCTGCGCCACCTTTTCCGGGCTGATCGCCCTGCCCGCCTGCGCGCCGGGCATTCGTGCCTGCGCGGACCTGCTGCTCGATGCCGGCGCGGACCCGGATGCGCGATGGACCGATCCGGAGCTGCCGCACGATTCGCTCAGCGTCCTGTACGGCGCCGCCGGTCGCAACCACGACATCGCACTCACGCGGCGACTGCTGCAAGCCGGCGCCAACCCCAACGACAACGAATCGCTCTACCACTCCACCGAGATCGCCGACAGCACGATTGTCCGCCTGCTGCTCGAGGCCGGTGCCCGCGTGACCGGCTGCAACGCGCTGTTCCGCGCGCTCGACCATGAGCATCCCGACACGGTGCGCCTGCTGCTCGCCCACGGGGGTGACCCGAACGAACCCGGCCCGGACGGCAGCCCCTTGCTGCACGCGATCCGCCGCCGTCGCTCGCCCGCGACCATCGGCCTGCTGCTCGACGCCGGCGCCGATCCTTCGGCAAGCAACGGTCACGGCGTCTCCGCCTATCGCCTGGCGTGCTGCCTTGGCCTCGTCGAAGTGGCCCGGCAACTGGTGCAAGCCGGCGCAGTGCCCGACGACCGCCCGCATGACGCCTTCCTCGGCGCGTGCGCGCGAGGCGATCGCGCCAACGTGCAGGCGATGCTGGCCGACGACCCGGGCCTCATCGGCAAACTGCCGTCGGCCGCCTTGCGCCTGCTGCCGGAAATGGCCGCCGGCAACGAGGAGGAAGCAGTGCGCGTGATGGTTGAGGCAGGTTGGCCGATCACGACGCGCGGCGGCGACATCGACGGCAGCGCGCTCAACTGGGCGGTATTCCGCGGCAACGCATCGCTCGCACGCTTCCTGCTCGCCCATGGCGCGCGCTACGACGAGCGCCACGGTTTCAAGGACAACGTCTACGGCACGCTCAGCTTCGCGTCCCGGGCCGAGACCACGCCCGGCGGCGACTGGCTGGCCTGCGCGGAAGCGCTGATCGACGCCGGTTCGCCCATACCGGAGGAGCGCTACGCGTTTCCGGAAGAGATCGCCGCGTATTTCGACGGTTTGCGCTCGGGTACGGACTGAGCGCAGCGGCGCACCATGAAATAAGGGGTCGGCGTGCCGAAAGCGCACGCCGACCCCTTATTTTGCTCTGTCACGCCCGGAGCGGCCGCCGGCCGCTTCGAACGCAATCACATCGATGGCGTGGAAGCCGCCGCGGCCGTAGTCGCGCCGGCGGGCTGCGTGTTCGCTGACGGGTATTGCCCGACCTGCAGGGTGAATCGGGTTTGACCGGACGGCGTCGCCGACGGGTCGAGATACACCTGGATCACGTAATTTGTCGCCGTCGCCACCGATTCGGTCCAGGTGTTCGCTCCGGTCGTGCTCGTGTCGACCAGTGCCTTGTCGTGGGTCTGGTCGGTCACCTTGAA
Organism: Rhodanobacter sp. UC4452_H20; assembly: GCF_052978205.1. The sequence continues at coordinate 1,331,309 of NZ_CM129662.1, forward strand.
GTACAGCCGAGGGTTGTCCGAAATGAGGTTGATCTTCACCGTCATGCCCGCCGCGATGGCCACGGTGAAGTTGTGCGCGGTGGCGCCGGGCGACAACACCACAGCCTGTTGTGCCCACGGCTTGCCGGCTTCGAATGTCACCGCGCTTGTGGGCACCTGCATGTCTTCGGCCCCGTACTGCCCGACCTGCAACGCGTATTTGGCGGTGTCGCCGGATGGTATCGCGGCGGGATCGATGTAGACATGGATCGCATACGTGGCAGCCGGCGCGTTCGGCAAGGTCCAGGTGGACTCACCGGTCTTGCGCGAATCCAGCAGCAGCTTGTCGTTGGTCCGGTCCTCCACCCTGAAACGCACGTTGGGATTGCGGGTGAGGAGATTGAGCTGCAACGTCTTGCCCGCCGCGATCGCCACCGTGTAATCGAGCGAGCTGTCGGAATGCGTGAGGTTGCCGATTTCCTGCGCCCAGACACTGTTGGCCGCGAAGGTCACCGCTACCGGATCGCCCGCGAAAGCCGGCAACGACACACAGGCAGCAGCCAGGCCGAAGCTCACGCCCAGGGCGCGGCAGAAAAGACGGAAACGTGACATGAGTGGGGACCCCTGGTGGATTGAAGTTGGTTTGCAGGCGATCGACGATTCCACGCCTTGCGGCACCGCAATCGCGAAGACGCTGCCTTCCCGTGTGCAGGCCATGCCTCACCCCTGAGTCAGCGCCGTGTGCGGACCATACGCTGGTCTCACGAGGCTTGCCAGCCGGCACAACCCGACTGACCGTTTTTCGCTCTGCGGCCAGGAGCCCGCCATGTTCAGTTCCCGGACGGGTCCATCCGCAATCTCGACCGACGCACGAGCACGAATTCAATTGGACGCGTCTCCTTTGTTCCCGCATGCCCTTGTTGCGGACAGGACGGAGCGATGGTCGCGGGCCGGACGCCTGCCTTCGTTTCGAAATCGCTTTTGTTGATCTCGGTCAACAGCCATCGGTGCCGATGAACCGAGCATGCGGGTGTTGCCAGCGCGATCCGGCATCGACAGGCATAGCCGGTGACTCCGCTTGGGCCAGGACGACAGGCATGGCGACGACCCCGGCGACGTCCACCATGTCGTCTGTTCCGCGCCGCGTTCGCGCATCGCCAGGGTTTCCTGGATACGCCACGGACATTGATGGTTTCGATTGCCACCCAACTGCGGAGAGTCAGCTCATGTCACCGATCAAGCTGGTTTCAATGATGGTTCTCGCCTCCCTGGCTACAGGCCAGGCATGGTCGCAAACGGCATTGATGAAGCAGGCCCAAGGTCTGTTCAAACCGATACCCGCCAATGCGCCGCCGTTGCCGGGCAATGCGGCGACCCCGGCCAGGGTGGAGCTAGGCAAGCTGCTTTACTTCGAGCCCCGGCTGTCCGAAAGCCATGCCATCAGCTGCAACTCATGCCACATGGTCGGCATGGGCGGGGTCGACCTGCAGGAGACTTCGCTGGGTCATCGCTGGCAGCATGGCGGTCGCAATGCACCGACCGTCTACAACGCGGTGTTCGACGTCGCCCAATTCTGGGATGGGCGTGCCAAGGACCTTGAGCAGCAGGCTGGCGGTCCGCTGGTCAACCCGGTCGAGATGGACACCACCGAGTCACACGTCGTCGAACAGCTCAAGGGGATTCCCGGCTACGCCGCCGTGTTCGCCAAGGCCTATCCGGCCGTGCCCGATCCGATCACGTTCGACAACGTGCGCAAGGCCATCGCCTTGTTCGAGGCCACCCTGATCACGCCGAACGCGCCGTTCGATCGCTACCTCAAGGGCAACGAGAAGGCGCTCGACGCGAATCAGAAGGAAGGCCTGGCGCTGTTCATCAACAAGGGCTGTGCGGCATGCCACAACGGCATCAACGTGGGCGGGGGCATGTACGCCCCGTTCGGCGTAGTCGAGCGGCCCGGTGCCGACATTCTCCCGCCGGGGGACAAGGGCCGCTTCGCGGTGACCAAGACGGCCAGCGACGAATACGTGTTCCGGGTGCCCTCGCTGCGCAACATCGCGCTGACCGCGCCCTATTTCCATACGGGCAAGGTGTGGGATCTTCGCCAGGCCGTCGCGATCATGGGCAGCAGCCAGCTCGGCGCAAAGCTGAGCGACGAGGAGGTCGGCAAGATCGAGGTTTTCCTCGGGGCCCTGACCGGCGACCAGCCGAAGGTCGCGCTGCCGACCCTGCCACCCAGCGTGGCAACCACCCCGCGGCCCAAGCCGTGACCCGCACGAATGAGGCTGTCCAGGCAAGCATGCAGGGACGTCCAGAAAAAAGGGCGCGTGGCCAATTCAGCCAAGCAGGCGACTGGCCCTGCCAGACGACGACCGGATTTATTTGGCCACGTCCCCTTTGATTCGCAGCACCAGCCAGGCCATCAACAACAGGGCGACCAGCACACCCACCGCCGCCGCACCGAGCAGGGGCCCGATCGCCGGTTCCGGAACCACGCCGCCATAAAGCAGGACCAGGCCCACGGACAACACCAGCACCGCCAGCTGATGCAGGTAGAACTGGAAGCCGGCGACCCTGCCCCCCGCGCCGACGAGCCACAGCTTGTGGATCAACGCGTAGATGAAGGACACCACAAAACCCAGCAGCAGCATGTGCGCGTGCGCCACGAACAAGGCGTGGTTGTGCGAAGCCGCCATGTAGATGCCAAGCCCCATGCCCGCGATGGCATAGGCAAAACCGCAGAGCAGAAATCTCCGATCGAGCGCCATGATGTCTTTCCCCTGGTCCCCGGTGGCCGGCATCGATGTCGCACGATGCACTGCCGGCTGCGCACCGCCGCGGGGCGATTCTGCTACAGATGTTCGAAGCGGGCACGCGGAAAGTATTTCCCGCGGAAACTGTCACGCGAAGGGCGTACCGGGAAAAGTGGACGTGGCCAATCAAGCCAGGCAGGCGGCTGGCCTTGCCAGACGACGACCGAATTCAATTAGCCACGCCCCTTCTTTTTCACGTCCCCTTTCATTTGGCCAGCGAGGCCATCATCCGCGTCACGTTCGATGGCAAGTGCGGCACCACCGCGGTCGACCGCTGGAACGTCGGCAAGCGCCTGTGCGATATCAAGGAAGCGCTGGACGGCTCGCTGTGGATGCTGGAGGACGCCGGCCCCGGCGGCTTGTATCGGCTCACGCCGAAATGACTCGACGTGTCAATTGATGATCTCCCCCATGCCGGCTTCGACGCGACGCTTCAGTTCCCGGATGAACTCCGCGTCGTAGGGCTCCCAGCGTTCGAGCTCGCCCACGATCCTCAGCGGCGCCGCGCTTCGGTAGGAGCGAGTGGGGTTGCCGGGGAATTTCTTGTTCGTCACGTTGGGGTCGTCTTCGAACGCACCGGTCGGCGTGACGACATAGACCCGCGGCCTTCCCCTGCCGCGCGCCATCTCCGCGGCAAGGCCGGCCCCCTTTGCTACGGCGGTGAAATAGATGTGGTTCATCACGACGCGGACGTCGTAGTTGGAGGTGAACCCGGCCATCAGCAAATCACCCAGGGAAAGATCCGCCTTCGTCCCGTGGTAGAACGGCCCTTCCACGCGATGGCAGTTCCCGTGGGAAACCGGAACCCACTCGTCGTCGTCATGCATCCCCGGCGTACCTCATGCTTGCTGCCCGATCGGCAGGCCGGCGATTCTCAGACGCCCCGGCAGTCTTGCCGCAAGCCCCGGTGACTGATATAAATTGATGGTGGGAGGCGCAGTGCGCCTCCTTTTTTTTGGTTCTTCGCGGGTAAGCGGGAAAGATCGTGTTGACAGGCACAAGGAAAGGGTGAGGGCGGCAGGCAGCGGATAAGCTGATAGCTCTCACACCAACAGCGGTTCAACCGCCGCCGCCCTCATGCACGATGCTATTGATGCTGCCCATTTTTGGATAGGGTTTCGTTTGTTCGAGACCCAGGCTTTGTCGGAGACGCAGCTGCTCCTCCGGCTGGAAGCGGATCCTCACATTGACCCGCGCTGTGGTCGTTGCCAGGCGCCCTGCGGGCTGATCCACGAGCGTCGCACCCGGCGAGTGCGCGAGCGTCATCTGATCGCCCATGTCGAGGCCCTGCTGCGCCTGCTGCCGATCCGTCATATCAGTCAGCTCACGGGGCTGCATTGGCACACCATCCGCGCCATCGATGCCCGGCGGCTGGCACGCGAAGTGACACCGCCGGATCTGTCGCGGGTGCGTCGACTCATCATGGACGAGTTTGCCCTGTTCAAGGGCCATCGCTACGCCACCGTCGCCCTCTGCGCCGACACCCAGCAGGTGTTGTGGGTGGGCCAAGGCCGCTCGCGCAAGGACGTGCGGCCGTTCTTCGAGATGCTGGGGCTGGAGGCCTGCGCCCGCATCGAAGCGGTGGCGATGGACATGAACACGGCCATGGACCTGGAAGCCAAAGCCCACTGCCCGAACATCCGCGTGGTCTACGACCTGTTCCACGTCATCGCCAAGTTCGGACGGGAGGTCATCGACCGGGTGCGCGTGGATCAGGCCAACGTGCTCAAGGCCGATCCGTCCGCCCGCCGCGTCATCAAACGCAGCCGCTGGTTGCTGCTGCGCAACCGGGGCAACCTGACCGACGAGCAGGCCGTCAAGCTGGATGATCTGTTGGCAGCCAATGCGCCGTTGACGACCGTCTACGTGCTCAAGGCCCAGCTCAAGGAGCTGTGGTATGCCCCGGACGAAGACGAGGCCCGCCGGCGCTGGAACGAATGGCACACCCTCGCCATGGACAGCCGGCTCCCACCCTTGATCGCCTTTGCCAAACGGTTGGCACCGTATATCGAAGGCATCGTCGCCAGCGCCATCTACCAACTCAATACCAGCGTCCTGGAAGGCATGAACAATCGCATCAAGGTCATCAAGCGCATGGCCTATGGCTATCGCGACTTCCCCTACTTCTTCCTCAAAATCAAGGCCGCCTTTCCCGGTAAGGCGCGATGAACCAAAAAAAAGGCGGAAACAGTGCACGATGTCCATGTCCGGATCGTGACATCGTCCTGGGTCGCAAGTTCGGGCTCGCCTTTCTCGAACTTGTCGTCACACGGCGTCGCTGCAACCGTGTCGCCGAACAACGAGAAGTCGATGAAAATGTCGCCCCACGACGCGCCTGAATAGGCTACCCGCACGTAGCCATCAAAATACTCAAAGAATGTCCCGGCCATGCCCCGTCCTCATCATCCGCGCCTTGCAGGCTAGCTTCACGCTGTCGCATCGGGTGCGACAACCAGAGTGGCCCGGGAAATTGCGGACGCCCCTCGGTCAGTGGTCGCCTTCGTGCTGGCGGAGCGCAGCGAGTGTGGCGCCATCCTCGACGCCGGACAAAGCAGCAGCGGCCTTGATGGATGAAACGGACTCGAAGTACCTGATCAGGTCCCAATCCCTGTCGATGGCCGACACGAATGACCCGTCCAGCGGATTTTCCGGGTTGACCGCAAGCACCACGGTACGCACGTCGATGCTGTCGAGATATCCGTCGTCGCCGATCTTTTCCCGCGCCACGGTAAACATGCCTGAGGCGGACTTCGGTGACATCGAAAGACAGTCGACCAGGGTCGCTTCCAACTGCCTCCACGGAGGGCGATCGTCGGCATGGGCGGCGAACCCTGCCGCGACGTGCTTTCGATGTTCGATCCGACCGCCATCTACGGCGGCTCCCATGTCCTCAAAACCGTCGCAGAGATAGACATCGTCCAGAAAGCTGTCGATGGAGAAAGCCGACACCATGACCGCCACGATGAATCGGCTTCCTTTCAGGCGTTCCGTCTCGATCGCGTGCCCTCGTCGAACACGTTCGACCGCCTCGGGAACCAGTTGCATGTTCCATCCGGGAATGACCGCGGAAAGCGAACAAGGTCCGACGTTTCCCATCATAGAACAGCCAGAGGCTTCTTCGTCGACGCTCACAGGCTCTCCTCCCGCCGCATCAGAGCAAGGCTTCGACGGTTTCCCACCGCCGATCACGCACCATCACGAACTGGCAGCGCCCGCCGCTGAGAGCGGCCCACAAACCACCGATGTCGCGATCGTCCTGGGCGTCGTTCCAGCGGTCGCCGCCCTTGTACTCGACCGCCAACGTGGTGCCGTTGCTGAGTTTGCACAGGAAATCGGGGAAGAATCGCCCATCCGCCTTCTGCAAGAAGAACGAGCAACCTTCCTTGCGTACCAGGTTGCGCACCCAGAACTGCATACGGCCTTGCTGCGCCCACTGGTCCAGCTTGCAGGCGCATTCGAACTCTTCCTTGCTGTCGAAGTCGCCGATGCGCCCGTAGTAATGCCTTCGGAAGTCGAACGTGCCGAAGCGGTCATCGTAGTCACGGCTGGGTGCGTAGCCCTGCGGATTGAATCGGAAGGCGTAGTCGTCGCCGACCGCGACACGGTCGGCTGCGTCGTCGCCAAACAGTGCCGCCTGGTACGCCTGATTCACCGCGGCTTGCCGCAACTGCCGCACATGCGTTTCCAGCAGCGTGCGGATGAGAAACTTTTGGCGATTGATCCGCGCGAGATCGAACCCTTTGGCTTCAAGCAACTGCCGCAGCCAGTGCGCGACGAAGGCACGCTTGCTGGCGTGGGTAATCCCCGATTCCGGCAGATTGCGCGTCAGCCAGGTCGCCAGACGGCTTTCATCCCAATGCTCGGGCCGATAGCTCAGGCCGAGGTCGCGTTGAAGATCCGCGATGAATCGTGTGGTGACCTTGCCGGAATCGGCATCGATGTCGATCTCACCACCTTCCGCCACCCGGTTGCCGTCCAGTGCCTGGAGCTGCATGTGCGTCGGCACCGCATCGTAAGGTGACAGCGTCCAGGGGTAATCCAGCACTTCGGGATCGTCGAACAGCTGCAACTCACCCTGGATGCGCAGCGCCATCTGTGGCACCGACAGCACCTCGCCGCGTTCGGCGGGCGTCTGGAACATCTCGACGGCGGCACGGGATTTTTCGGCCGCACGCTCGATCGCCTGCCTGGCCTCGGCTTGCGTGACGCTCGCCTGCACCGTCGCGGTTTCGTCTTGCGTCAGCGGTGCGGTAATCGTCAGCGTGCCGGCCTTCCTGTCCCATGCCAGCTTGTCGCGGACAGGTTTGGGGATGCTGCGCAGATCCGGCGCCTCCGACAGCGCAACGCTCACCGGCGTGACCACCACCTTGCCCGGGCGCGCCGACAAGTCCAGCCGGGCCTGCTCGCTCTTGCTTGCCACCACGAAATCGCCGACCTCATGCCGTTCGAAGCCGGCGCCGTCGACCAACCGGTCACGCAGGGCGCCCGCCGTCTGGCCGAAGTCGCGCGATACCACGAAAGCGTAGGACTGGTTGAGCATCACCGATGCGCGCGCCTTCGCCTGCGGCTGGCGCAGGATGCGGCCCAGCAACTGCTCCACGGCAGTGGAGGAACGCAGCTCGGCCATGCTCACCAGCACGTAGGCGCTCGGGCAATCCCAGCCTTCCGCCAGCGCCTGCTGGGTAATCACGTATTTCACCGGGCAATGCTCGTCGGCGACGCCGAGCGCGTATCCCTTCTCGACGGCTTCCAGTCCGCGGGTTTCCCCGGTGGCAATGACGATTTCATCTTCCGGGACGTTGTGGTTGTCGATGAGGGCCTTCTTCACCACCTCCACATCGCGGGTTTCCACGTCCTTGCGCCGCGCTTCGGCCTGGATCAGCACGATGGGCCGCAGGTAGGGTTCGCCCTGCCGCCGTTCGGCATCCGCCGCCGACTGCAACTGGTCACGACAGTCAATGGCGTAAGCCAGGCACTTCTGCCAATCGCCCTCGGTCTCGAGGCGGATCGGCAGCTTGATCATGTTCTCGGTCTTGAGTTCCGCGGCCGAGACGCTGTGCAACACGTTGCTGGGCGTCTGCTCGGTATCCGGCGTGGCGGTCAGCTCCATGATGCCGCTGGGGCGGAACTGCGCGAACGTCGAGAACGAAAGCGGCGTGCGGCTGTTGTGGGCCTCGTCCACGATCAGGAACGGCCGGCGCAAGCGCAGCACGTTGGCCAGCGAGCACACTACGGCGCCGTTCTCATCCCGCTGTAGTTCCGCAAGCTGGGCATGATCCAGATGTTCGAAGTGCGACATCAGCGCGCCGTTGGACTCGAATACCTTCAGCCCCTCGGTGTTCTCGCGACGAAACGCCTGCACCGTCGACACGATCACCGTGGTGGACGATTCCAGCGTGGCGCGGGTAACGCTCTTGGCCTCGTCCAGGGAAAGCACGGTGACCGGGCCCGCCTCGCGCAACGCGGCGTGATACGGATGCTCGCGGCCACGCAACGCGCGCAGCGTCTGCTCACGGATCGTGTTGGACGGCACCAGCCACAGGACCATGCTGAACTCGCTGCGCAGCAATTGGGTATTGACCAGCGCGACGCTCCTGGCTGCCAGCCAGGTCTTGCCGCCGCCGGTCGGTACGCGCAGGCAGAAATACGGCATGGCCGTGTCGAAGCCGTCGATCGGGCGATAGGCGACACCGCGCCCCCACAACGCCAGGGTGGCGTTGTAGAACGCGCTGTTGGCGTTGCCCGTGACCTGCACTTCGCGGAAATAGGCTTGCACGCTGTCCAGCACGGATTGCTGGTAAACCTTGGGGATATAGGCGCTCATGCGTCGGTGCGATCCGTCCAGTAATCCGGTTGGCGATGCTGGTGCGCCACGGCAAGCACGTAGATGGCCTCCGGCTCCACCGAGTACAGCAACTTGTAGGGAAAGCGGCCCAGCACCGCCCGCCGGATCGTGCCGCGCTCGACCGGGCATGCGAGCGGCCAGCTGCGGATGCGCCGCAGCCCCGCGCGCACCTCCTCGCGAAACACCTTGCCGAGCCCGATCAGCTGCACCTCGTAGTAGCGCTCCGCGGCCTCAAATTCCGATCGCGCCTCCGGCGAGAAGACCAGGCGCATTACAGCTTGCCGACCACATCTTCCGCGGGGGTGCCGGCAACCATCCCCTTGCGATAGGCCGCCAGCCGCCGTTCGGCTTCATCCAGCCAGACGGCATCGAGCGCAGGGTCGGGCTGGTCGAGGCTGCGCAGGATCGCGTCGGCGACTTCAAAGCGGTCTCCGGGCTTGAGCTGCAACACACTCTTGACGATGTCTTCGGTCTTCACGGCACACCTCCGGCTTTCCAGGAATCCAGATTACCCTTCCAACGCATAGGGTGTCTGCTTGAACACGATGCCCTCGCGCGCGAGCCGCGGCGCACCCAGCCGGCAGGCGGCGGCGTAGATGACGCGCGGGCCATCGAACGGCGGCAAAACATCCAGCACGGCGGCCGTGAGCACGTTGCCGCCGGCCACGGACTTGTCCTTGAGGATGCCGTTGTAGAGCAGGTACACCGCGCGGCCTTCGTGCACGCCGATCCGGGGTGAGTTGGTATTGCCTGCGAAGCCCGCTCCCGTCTCCACGAACCACACGAACTCCGCCAGTTGGGCGAACGTCACGTCGTCGCGCACCTGGCCTTCGGCGGTGAACAACGGTTCGTCGGAAAGCTTGCAGAACTGGAAGCCGCCGCCGAGACCCGCGACTTGTTCGCCCTTGGCATTGGTGTAGCCCTGCGCCACGCGGCGCACGCGCTCGGCAGTGACGTCGCGTGCGATCTTCGGGTCCATCTCGATGAGGATGCAGCGACGGTTGCCGCCGTCTTCGGCGTTCTGCTTCAGCACGGCGTGGGCGGTGGTACCGGAGCCCGCAAATGAATCGAGAATCAGTGAGTCCGGGTCGGAGAAGGTTGCCGCCCTAACCAATGCTTTCACTAGGCCACACGGCTTCGAGTACTGGAAGACTGAGTTGAGATCAACCGAGAGGATTTCCGCGAGTTCAGACGATGCATCCTCGTTCGTCCCTACTTCTTTTGTCAGTAGGCTGCTGAGGCCTTTCTGTCCTTGGTTGTCCGAACCTTTCACGGCACGCAACGACATATTTTTTGTGCGCAGAAAGCACCGTCCACCTGACGCGAGCTCTCTATCCATATTTTCCTGAGTCCATACGAATGGTCCCCTCAAGTAGACATCGGACGTGAATCGGCCATCAACCACCGTTGCATCGTGGACAAGCTCGACAGCAGTTCCACCACGACCGTATTGACCACGAGGATAGATACCATCCGGGAGTCCGGTAGGACCAAGCTTGTCAACGGGAATGTGGAGGTCTTTCACTCCGTTGGTTCGCTTGACCAGCGGGAAATCCTCATCTTCACCGACATCATCACCAACCAACTCAATATCGTTCGACCGCCGGCTGCAAACCACGATGTACTCGGTCTTCTTTGTGAGCTTCTTCGAGAGGTGTGATCCCTTTCGCTTTCGCTCCCAGACAATGCAACCCACGAATTTGAAACCGCCCACTTCATTGAGAACGCTGCGCAGGTGGTGAAGTTCGTTGTCGTCAATCGAAACGAAAATCACCCCATCCTCGCGCAGGAACTGCTTCAGCAGCATCAGCCGCGGATACATCATGCACAGCCAGCGGTCGTGGCGGTCCAGCGTCTCGCCGTCCTTGCCCACGACCTCGCCCAGCCACTTTTTGATCTCCGGGCTGTTGACGTTGTCGTTGTAGGCCCAACCCTCGTTGCCGGTGTTGTAGGGCGGGTCGATATAGATGCATTTGACCTGCCCCGCATAGCGCGGCAGCAGCGCCTTCAGCGCCAGCAGGTTGTCGCCCTGGACGATCAGGTTGCCGCTGTCGTTTTCCGCAAGGCCCGAACCCTCACCCCGGCCCTCTGCCGGAGGGAGAGGGAGACAGGAAAGCTCCGGCACCGGCTCCAGCAAGCGATACGGCACGTCACGATGGTGTTTGACGACGGCCTGCTTGCCGATCCAGTCCAGTACGGGCATGTGTCTGCGATCCCCTGCCGAAAGCTCGGCGCTGCCGATGGTTGCGATGCGGCCCAGTTTACCCGCAACCGTCTCAGGCGCCGCGACCCGACCGCACGCGCCATGGCGTAATGTCGCTCACGATCAAGCAGCAGCTCAACCGATAGCCAAGCGCCCTCGCCATCTTCATGGTACTGGCGGGACTGGGGTTGCCCTCGCTGGACAGTGCCTCGTACAGCCCTGCCCGAGTCAGGCCGGCGGCTTCGGCCAACAGGCTTGTGTTTCGTGCACGTGCGGCCGTATCGGGAGCCTGATGCGAGAGCTTCTGTCGCCTGGATGGGGCCGAACCGGTCAATGTCTACCCGATCAGCACCGTGAAAGCTCCCAGAACTATCTGTCCGCCGTGGGCCGTGCTGTCGGATATCCGCGCTGCCGGCATTCCGCCGATGAAGACCTTGGTCGAGCCCTTGGCGATGATGTCTGGTGGGCCCACGCAAACGGCCATGTCCCCCACTCGTGCTGCCACCGTCGGGCATCCCATGGATATCGGCCCATCCACATGGGGAACGACTCCCGTCACCACCGGACATACGTGAAAATCGGAAACCTTGGCACCCCTCAATGCCAGATCCGCCTGTTCCAACGCCGAGAAAGCCGCGCCGGGGTCACGGTCATGGATGGACTTCAGCGTCTGCCGCGGGATGTTGTTGAGGTCGGTGACCTTGTCGTTGTCGAGTAGCGTGGCCAGCTCGTGCTTGCGGAAGACCCGATCGGATGGCGCGTGGGCGACCAAGCAACGGCAGCTTCCCGATGCCTCCCGGGCGTACTTCACCGACGCTTCCGCCCAGATGTCGTCCGCAGACAACGAGAGCGGCGAAGCATAAAGATGCTCGCTTTCGAGCCACTGTCCGCAGCGGGTCGCCTCCAGTGTCGTGGTTTGCTTCCCCGCCTGACCGCAGCGCTTCGCATACGCTTCGACCGCAACGCGATTCTTGCCCGCGTCATCCGAGTAGAAAACCGCGCCATCGTGCGGCGAGGCGACCGACATCGCTCCCGACGCTATGAGGCCCTTGAGCCGCACCACTTCCGTGTGGGATGTCATGGAATCAGCGCTCGATGGTCACCCGGTAATCGACCACGCGCCAGGCATCCAGCAGATCTTTCTCGATCGTCGCGCGTTCAAAGAAATCGATCCGTTCCCGTTCGAAGGGCGGATCCCAGTGCAGATCAAGCGGCAACAGGATGGCGGCGCCGAACCGTCCGTCGTCGGACGCGATGGTGTCGCAATACAACGACAGCACATGGTCGCCCTTGCGGTACTGCATGGCGTTGCGATCGCTGCGTGACACTTCGACGCCCGAATCGTTGACCAGCAGATATGGCTCGATTGCCCTGAACATGTGGACCTTCCTTGAGTGAGTGACGCAGCGACGGCCAGGGTTTCAGATGCTGGCACGATGATAGCCCGCCAGCGTGTCTGGCCGGATGCGTTGCCACGTCCCTTTGGGACTCGCGTCGCAAAAGACGATGCGGTGGCTCTTCACGGCATGCCGGGCATCACCTCGCAGCGATCAGGCCGCGGGTTGCCGATTCGAAGAATGGTGTCATGGAAAATTTGGCGACCCCATTGCCGACCCAAAATTGTCCCTGACACCTTTTCAGTGACACCTCTTCATGTTCGGCGGAGTAATCTGACAAGGTTGGCGTTCGGCGCTCCTTCCATACCAGACCCGTCCAATTCCGCTCAGGGGAATGCCATGAAGCACGCAAGGGTTGTGTTCCTCAGCGCCTGTCTTGCGCTCGCCGCTGGAGCCGTCCGCGCCGGGATGCCGCCGGTTCCGGGTACGCCTCAGGATGCGGCAATGGCCCACGCGCCTGATCGCGCCTCCATGCAGACCATGCAGATCCCCAGCCATGGGGAGCTGATGAACGCATTGGTCTACATCGCCGCGGGCGCGGGTCCCCATCCGGTGGTGATCCTGCTGCACGGGTTTCCCGGCAACGAGCGCAACCTCGATCTGGCGCAGGACATGCGACGCGCCGGTTGGGATGTCCTGTACTTCAATTACCGCGGTTCGTGGGGCACGCCGGGCGGCTTCTCGTTCGCGCACAGCATCGAGGATACCGGGGCCGCCATCGCCTACCTGCGCCAGCCGGAGGTGGCCCGGTCGTTGCGACTGGATCCCAACCGCATCGTGCTGATCGGCCACAGCATGGGCGGCTTCATGACCGTCGAGGCCGCTGCGGCGGATCCCGCGATCAAGGCCTTCGCCACCATCTCGGCCGCCGACATGTCCGGACGCATGCAAGCTCTACTCGAGAAGGAAAAGCGCTCCGACGCGATCGCCGCCATGGCCCACGGACTGGCCGAAGAAGGCATGGCGCCGCTGGCGGGATGCACACCAGACGGGCTGGCCAGGGAGCTGGCGGACCACGCCATGAGCTGGCCGTTCCTGGACAAGGTGGATGCACTGAAAAACCGCAACGCGCTGATCCTCACGGCCGACGACGGCCTCACCCGGGAGAACAGCGCCTTCGCCGCTGCCTTGCGCAACGCCGGCGACACGCACGTGACCACCCGGCATTTCGCCACCGACCACGCCTATTCGGACAAGCGCATCGAGCTGTCACACGCGGTGCTGGCGTGGCTGGCGGGGTTGCCTAAATAGAACCGGGGTCGGGTTCAATTTCTGGCGTCCCGGATTGCGACGGTGGCCTGGACACGGCGCAGTCTGACGTCGAACAGCGGGAGCGAGCATGGGCAAACAAACCGGTTCCCGCATCTGGCGCAGGGCATGGGTCGCCGCGGGTGTCATCGTCGGCGTGTTGCTGGTCGGTGCCGTGCTGGCCGCGGCGTTTGCGCCGTTCGTTTACGCCGAGCTGATGCCCCGGTTGGAGCCGCACGTGATCGTCGATCCCGCGCCGGCCAGAATCGCCAAGGGCCGCATGTTCGATGGCTATTTCGTGGTGCAGGATCTCGGCGCGGGAACCTTCGCCATCGGCGAGCCGCGCTACTACCAGCAGAACTACTCCTACCTGATCATCGGAACGAAGCGCGCGCTGATGTTCGACTCGGGGTCGGGAACGCGCGACATCGGCAAGGTGGTGAGATCCCTCACGCGCCTTCCAGTCACGGTGATGGTCTCGCATCTGCACTTCGACCACTTCGGCGGGATCGGTGCTTTCGATCACGTGGCCATGATCGATCTGCCACAGACGCGTGCGGATGTGTCCAACGGGCGCCTGCGGCCGAGTCGTTACGCGTACCTCGGCTTTTGGGACGGGCGCAGCGCTCCGGCAACGCGGATCACCGAATGGCTGAGCCCCGGCGCCGTGATCGATCTGGGCGGCCGCTCGTTGACCGTCCTGTCCACCCCAGGCCATACGCCAAGCTCCGCGGCGCTGTTCGATGCAGCGGACCATCGGCTCTTCATCGGCGACTACGTCTATCCCACCACGCTTTACGCCTTCCTGCCGGGCGCGAGCTTGTCGGCCTATCGCCAGACGGCGCAGCGGCTGCTCGCGACCTTGCCCGGCGACACGATCCTGTGGACCGCGCACTGCTGTCGAAAGGGCGAGGGCGTGGCGGCGCCCTGGCTGACCGTGAAAGACCTTCGCGACCTGGACCGGACATTGATGGCGGTCCAGGCCGGCACGGCAACGTTCACGGGCTTCTATCCGCGCAGGTATCCGGTCAACGACCAGATGACCCTGGCGACCGGCTTCCCCTGGAACAATCGCTGAAACCGGTGAAACCGGTGAAACCTGAAACCTGAAACCTGAAACCTGAAACCTGGTTCAGAGTGCACTTTCCAGCGGGCTTTCGAGAAAACAGGGGCCAGGATCGACTTTCTGAGCTGTCGCCAGCGTGTGGCGCCGATGGTCCGCTGGCGTTCGCGGCGGTTGTGTTGGGGTGCTGCGATCCTTGCGGTTGGAATGCGGCAATCTTTGCTTGGTTTCAGGCTGCGCCGTCGGTGAGCGTCTGGGGGCACCCCGACTGAAAGTGGGTCAGGTCGCGTCTTGTAACCGGAGCGTTACGCGAGCATCCAACCCACGGCGGCCTGGCAGTGGAGTTCGGTTGTGTCGACGCGCGGGATGTCTGGCGCATCCTCTGCGCGCAGCAGCATGCCGAACTCGGTGCAGCCGAGGATCACCGCCTGCGCGCCCGCGGCGTGCATCCGGCGCATGATCGTGATGAAACGTTCGCGCGATGCCGGCTCCACGCGCCCCTTCACCAGCTCATCGAAGATGATTTGGTGCAGCGCGTCTTGTTCTTCCGATGTCGGCACGCTGATGGACAGGCCGTGACGTTCCAGCCGTTCGCGATAGAACGGCTGGGCCATGGTGAAGCGGGTGCCAAGCAACGCGGCGCTGCGGTGGCCGTCGGCCAGCAAGGCCTGGGCGGTGATGTCGGCAAGGTGCAGCACCGGAACGCTGACGGCCGCCTCGACCGCAGGCGCCACCCGATGCATCGTGTTGGCGCAGATCAACAGGCCTTCGGCCCCGGCGTGTTCCAGCCGGCGCGCGGCACCTGCGAGGATGCGGCCGGCCGCATCCCAGTCATCGGCGTGTTGCAGGCGCGCGATCTCGGCGAACTCGACACTCCACAGCAGCAACCTGGCCGAGTGCAGGCCGCCCAGGCGTGCGGCAACCAGCTCGTTGATGCGCTGGTAGTAGTGCATCGTGGATTCCCAGCTCATGCCACCGATCAGCCCGATAGTTTTCATGCCGTGCAACGCCCAATGGATTGGCGAGAATTCTCGCACAAGGTAAAACCGCGGTCAGAGTCGACTTTCCAGCAGGTCTACGGTTTCGATGGCGGTCTTTCTCGGCCGGTCGATCTTCCTTGGTGCGAGTTTCCGCCCCAGTTGCTGTTTGATCGCAAGGCGGCCCAAAAAAGCAAAAAAGGGTCCGTTCCCTTATTCCTACGGACAAGCGCTATGCTCCCCACCCACCGAAAGAACGGCGTCAGAATTTAATTAGCCACGTCCCCTTTAACTTTAGCCACGTCCCCTTTAACTTTACGTCCCCTTTAACTTTACCTCCTAGGGGATTGTCCCCGTTCAAAGGTGTCCGTCAAACCCGGGCCATCTTACTCTGACCCCTGTTTCTAATCGCGAACGGTGCATAGCCGTGAATGAACCTGAAAGACACTTCTGCAATACTCGGCTGGCGCGCATGGCCTGGTAGTCCTCGCTGGTTTCGTCACCTTGAAGACTGCACCATGCGCGCACTTCTTTCCATGCGCAGCAATGCCAAGCCACTGATTCAACGTAGGGTTTCGTGGGGAAACCTCAGACTCCGTCCCGGTTTCGGGGCTATTTTCCAAAGAACTTCTCGGTTTCGGAGCTATTTTCCAAAGAACTTCTCGAAGTCAAACTTATTCTTCGATGAGCATACTGTGAGGCGGCTTTTGTATCTTTTTGCAAAATAACTCTTCAAACCTTGAACTTTGGTATCAAAGCATGGAACTCGGGTACAAACGATCAATCCTGCAACTGGAGATCGCTTCTCCTCACATCGATTCATTATGCACAGCGTCGCCTCAATTTGTTTACAAGCAACGCCCACATCCTTTCCCTTTAGCTCTACTACCAAATCTCCCACCCCCGGCTTGGAGACGACATAATCGGCCGCACGCTGCTGGGCAACCAAACCACCATCCACCTTGACGATATGGTGAACCTGCCTTCGTGGATTCAAAAAAACGGCAGACATTCCATGATCTTCAATCTTTATGTTCGACACTGAACTACGCGTCCTATAAGCCTTGCAACTCATAGAGATACCTCAATATCTATGAGTGCATCGAATTCGATTCCGGTGGCGGCTGAAACACTATCAATATAATCTCCATCTATCAAACCATAATCATCAATTATGGAGGAAAGCTTACCATCAACAATTTTGTATGCCGAAACACTTCTCGGGCTAATCCAGCAAGACGGGTCAACTATCTTCTCGATGGCCTTTTTCTTCTCACCGACCACGCGCGACCCAAGATCTCCGGCCTTGATCAAATTATTTATTTTTGCCAAGACATAGGGGCTGTGAGTTGTCAAAACAATTTGGCGATTCGCAAGAGTCTTATTTCTTGATCTGGATACAACCTTTTTCTTGCCGCTATTGATCAGCTGAGCAAACATACCTACCAGGTCAGTCTGCGCACTCGGAAATAGATGTGCCTCAGGCTCCTCGATATAAACAAGGTTATTTTGTTCAGAAAACTGAGAGAAGCGAAGCCCATCAAATAACGGGAGGAGTTCTTGCTGACCGGACGAGAGTGCCGAAAATGGAATGTTTCTACCGTCGGGTGTTGACAAGAACTCCCGCCCGCGCTCTCGAATTACATGACCGCCTATCAATCCCTCAATAATAGATAAATTCTTATTTTTCGGCTCGCCCTCAAAAAATGCATGCTCGCGCAACTGTGTGACTAGCCTGCCAAATCGTGAAACAACAGGATCCAGGATACCGCCCGCCTCGAATGCGGCAACGATCTTGCCAACGCTCGTAAAGAAGGAACGCCCAGCAGGGATAAATAGCTGACCAAGTGGCTTCTCGTCGCCCATCAACGAATCGATCGTTTTATCCAATACGGTGTAGAGTCTCCAGCCGCTATCAACTTCAGCGCTCTCTCTGGCAGCCTTGCTTTCCCTGCTGGATTTATAGACGCTAACTAACTTGTTAAACAAATCATCATAACTCTTAGATCCAACCAGCTTGGCTTTAGGATCCCGACTTCGTGACTTAGTGATCGTGAGTGAAAATTCACCAGTCGAATATATAATCGAAAACTGGCGACTTCCCCAACTACTCGGCGGAAACCATTCGGAGAATCGCTCCAAAATCCTTTCCTTAAGATCCCCTCCTTTACCCACATCCTGCACCCATCGTGGAAGCTCATCTGGAATGGAATGAAAGAAATAAAATAATTTGCAAAGAACGCTTTTTCCGCTAGCTTGAGGACCGATGATCAATGTCAAGTCGTTTATTTGAAAACTAGCCTTCTCGATGCACGAGAAGTTCTTGACTACTAGAGTTTTTTCCTTTGTTGTCTTTAATGCCATTATCTTTGCCTCAAGGTTATTATTGGTAAGCCATCAAACCATCGGCAACTTCAACCCCTGCTCCCTCGCACACCCCACCGCAATCTCATACCCCGCATCCGCATGCCGCATCACCCCGGTGCCCGGATCGTTCCACAACACCCGCGCAATCCGCTTGTCCGCCTCGGCCGTACCGTCGCACACGATCACGATGCCGGAGTGCTGCGAATACCCCATCCCCACCCCACCGCCATGATGCAACGAAACCCACGTCGCCCCACCAGCCACATTCAACATCGCATTGAGCAGCGGCCAGTCGCTGACGGCGTCGCTGCCGTCCTTCATCGCTTCGGTTTCGCGGTTCGGTGAGGCGACGCTGCCGGAGTCGAGGTGGTCGCGCCCGATCACCACCGGCGCCTTCAATTCTCCATTACGCACCATCTCGTTGAAGGCCAGCCCGAGCTTGTCGCGCAGCCCCAGCCCCACCCAGCAGATGCGCGCCGGCAGCCCCTGGAAGCTGATGCGCTCTTTCGCCATGTCCAGCCAGTGGTGCAGGTGCTCGTCGTCGGGGATCAGCTCCTTCACTTTCTGATCGGTCTTGTAGATGTCTTCCGGGTCGCCGGAAAGCGCCACCCAGCGGAACGGCCCGATGCCGCGGCAGAACAGCGGGCGCACATAGGCGGGCACGAAGCCGGGGAAGGCGAACGCGTTCTCGCAGCCGACGTCCTGCGCCATCTGGCGGATGTTGTTGCCGTAGTCGAAGGTGGGGATGCCCTGCGCGTGGAAGGCGAGCATCGCCTCCACGTGGGTCTTCATCGACAGCTT
This sequence comes from Rhodanobacter sp. UC4452_H20, assembly GCF_052978205.1. Next base: position 1,349,999 of record NZ_CM129662.1, read on the forward strand.
GGCGGCGCGGGCGGTGCCGACCGGGTCGGCCTTGCGGCGCTCGAACCACTGCTCCAGTGTCCAGCCCTGCGGCAGGTAGCCGTTGACCGGGTCGTGCGCGCTGGTCTGGTCGGTGACGGCGTCGGGGCGCACGCCCCGCTTCACGAGTTCCGGCAGGATGTCGGCGGCGTTGCCGAGCAGCGCGACGGATTTCGCCTCGCCGGCTTTCGTGTACTTCGCGATGCGCGCCAGCGCGTCGTCGAGGCTGCTGGCCTGCTCGTCGACGTAGCGGGTCTTCAGACGGAAGTCGATGCGGCTCTGCTGGCATTCGATGTTGAGGCTGCACATGCCGGCCAGCGAGGCGGCCAGCGGCTGCGCCGCGCCCATGCCGCCGAGGCCGGCGGTGAGCAGCCACTTGCCCTTGAGGTTGCCGCCGTGATGCTGGCGACCCATCTCGACGAAGGTTTCGTAGGTGCCCTGGATGATGCCCTGCGAGCCGATGTAGATCCACGAGCCGGCGGTCATCTGGCCGTACATCATCAGGCCCTTTTTATCGAGCTCGTTGAAGTGCTCCCAGGTGGCCCAGTGCGGCACCAGGTTGGAGTTCGCGATCAGTACGCGCGGCGCGTCGGCATGCGTGCGGAACACGCCAACCGGCTTGCCGGACTGCACCAGCAGGGTCTCGTCGTCGTTCAACTCGCGCAGGCTGCGCAAGATCGCGTCGAAGCACTCCCAGTTGCGCGCGGCGCGGCCGATGCCGCCGTACACCACCAGCTCCGCCGGATTCTCCGCCACCTCGGGGTCGAGGTTGTTCTGGATCATGCGGAACGGCGCCTCGCTGAGCCAGCTCTTGCAGGAAAGCTCGCTGCCGCGGGGCGCGCGGATGGTGCGGGTGGTGTCGATGCGGGTGGGTGCGTTCATGGCGATGCGCTCCGGTGAGTCAGACCGCCGAGTATAGGTCAGCGGCCACACGGCCCGAATGCGGTGGTCTGCCGGGTCAGCCCGCTGCGGGCAGGCGCAGGCGCGGGAACGCCAGGGTCATCGTGGTGCCCTGGCCGGGCGCGGATTCCACGTCGACAAAACCACCGGCCTGCCGCATCACGCCGTACACCTGGGCCAGGCCCAGGCCGGTGCCGGCGCCTTCGGGCTTGGTGGTGAAGTACGGCTCGAACAGGCGCTCGCGCACGGCTTCCTCCATGCCGCTGCCATTGTCGGTGACGGCCAATGTGACGTAGTCGCCCGCCTGGCGCAGCGTGCTGCTCTCGGCCTCGCCCACGATCAGCTCGCCCAGGTCGACCCGGATGCTGCCCTGCCCGCGACATGCGTCGCGTGCATTGATGCACAGGTTGATGAAGGCCTGTTCGATGGAATGGCAGTCGCCCAGGGTAGGCAGCTCGTCAGCGACGGGCCCAACCTGGAAATCCATGCCGGCGCCCAGGCTCTGCCTGGCAAAACCCTCGATGTCGCGAACGATCGCGGTCAGTTCCACCGGCGCTGCCGCATAGCGGTGCACACGGGCAAACGCAAGAAGCCGCTTGGCGAGCAGCGCGGCGTGCTGTACGCCCTCCATGCTGTAGCCAAGCATGCGGCGCTGCCGCTCGTCGAGGTTGGCCGGATCGTCCTCGATGCTGCTGAGCGCCACCATGGCGATCTGCAGCATGTTGGCGAAGTCGTGCGAGAGGCCCGCCACCAGTTGGCCAATCGCCTCGTTTTTCTGCGCCTGCTGCGAGGCGTGCTCGGCCACCGCCTGGGCGGCGCTTGCCAGGCCCAGTTGCAGCTTCAGCGACGCCTCCCGGCCGGCTCCCTCCCGCTGGAACACCCGTGCGCGCGCCAGCTGCCGGGCCAGCGCCTCATAGCGGGCGGCATCGCTTTCGCCGGCCAGTTCGCTGAGGCTGAGCCGCCGGTGCAGGCCGTGGATCACCGTGTCCAGGGCCAGCGTTGCCTGCACCGGCTCGGTGACGTCATGGCTGATCACGACGATGCCGTCCACCCGCTGTCGCGCATCCAGATACGGATGCACGCTGATCTCCCACCAGCCATCTTCGCCGTCGGCCGACGGCAGCACCTGGGTGAACTCGACCGAGCGCCCCTCGCGCGCGCTCGCCAGCGCTGCATCGATCGCGGCACGCGCTCCCTCGGGCCAGAACGCGGCCAGCGGCTGCCCGATCGCGCTGACCGGGTCGGCAATGCACAGCGCGGCGCGGCCGCTGTCGTTCATGCCGACGATGTGACCGGACACGTCGAGCTCATGTATGCCATCGGGGAAGAACCCGACCAGCTGTCGATAGCGCTCAAGTCGGTTCATGCGTCGCCGCCCCCGGGGAGCTACAGCCTACACAGATTCCACCCTCACCGGGCTTTTACACCGGACAGATCATGGTCGGTCCCCGTCTGCGGAAGATCGCCATGACCCATGCGCAGAACTACACCATCCTGCTGGCAGAGGATGACCGCAGCGCCCGCGACGCCACCGCGATGGTGCTGGAGGCCGAGGGCTACCACGTCGTGACCGCCGGCAACGGCACCAGCGCGTTGAACATGCTGATGCACGATTCCACCATCGACCTGCTGGTGAGCGACATCCACATGCCCGGCGGCATCGACGGTATCGAACTGGCGCTGCACGCCCGACGGCATCGGTCCATCCAGGTCATGCTGATCTCGGCGGATCCACGCAACAGCTTCACCTGTTTTCCCGAAAACACGACCTTCCTGGCCAAGCCCTACGATCGCCGCGCCCTGCTCGGCGCAGTGGGCGGGCTGCTCGGCATCACCTCCGCCTGAACGTCCGGTGGGCGAAGGGCGTGGAGCGCGCGTTTCGCGGGGTGCCCGTCGAACGCAGGCGCTGAGCGGCCGTCGGCATGGCTGAGGGCGGGCTGCGGGCGGCGTCGATGCCGGTGTGCTTGCGCAGCGCCACGCTCGCGCAGGCCTCCAGGCTGACCTGGCCATGCCCGCGGCGCTGCGTCAATGGCCCCGTGCGTTCCGGCACTGGCGCCACGCCTGGGGCGGATGGAAGCTGCGCGGCAACCCGACCGCCGGAGTCGCCGATGTCACGCTCGATGGGGTTGATCCTGCTGCTTGCCGCCCTGCCCGGCGCGCCGGCGTCCGCCGCGATGGCTGCGGCCGATCGCGCCGCCTGCGAGGTATGGCAACGCGAACTGGCGTTTGCCCGCAGCGTGCAGCGGCACGATGCCGCGGCATTCGCCGCGTTCCTCGCCGACGACAGCGTGTTCGACGCAAATGCGGACACGCCCGTGCGCGGACCGCAGGCAATCGTGCGGCACTGGGCGGCGATCCTTGCCGGCAAGGCCGTGCGGCTGGACTGGTATCCGCAGCACGTGGTCGCGAGCGCAGACGGCACGCTGGCGACGTCCAGCGGCCCGTACCTGTTCGAGAACCTGGGCGCGAACGCGGCATCGCGTTACGCGATAGGACATTTCTCGACGACATGGCGGCGCGCGCCGGACGGTTCGTGGCGGGTCGCGTTCGATGGTGGCGACAGCGGCCGCCCCGCCAGCGACAAGGAGGCGGGGGACTTCCGCCGCAGCCGCCAGCGCGCCTGCCAGCGACCCACCGCGGTGGTGCTGCCGACGATCCGGCATTGATGTCCGAAAACGGCCAGTTCCGCGGCCGCCGCGGTGCTAGCCTGCGCCCATGTCCGAATCACCCGCCGCCATCCTGCCCGCGCTGGCCGTCTGCGAACAGGCGCGGCTGAGCCGCGACGCCCGCTTCGACGGATTGTTCTTCACCGCCGTCACCAGCACGCGGATCTATTGCCGCCCGGTCTGCCCGGCGCCGCCGCCGAAACCGGCAAACATCCGCTACTACGCCAGCGCCGCGGCCGCGGAAGCGGCCGGGTTCCGGCCCTGCCTGCGCTGCCGGCCGGAACTGGCGCCGGGCAATGCAAGCTGGCATCGCGGCGAGCACGTGGTGGCGCGTGCGCTGAAACTGATCGATGCCGGCGCGCTGAGCGAGCGTCCGCTGGCGGAGCTGGCCACGCGCGTGGGCGTCGGCGCGCGGCAACTGCGCCGCCTGTTCGTGGCGCATCTGGGCGCACCGCCGATCGACGTGCACACCACTCGCCGCCTGCTGTTCGCCAAGCAACTGCTGACCGAGACTGCGCTGCCCGTGACCGAGGTGGCGCTGGCGTCGGGCTTCGGCAGCCTGCGCCGTTTCAATGCCGCGTTTGCGGCGGCGAACCGGATGCCGCCGCGCGAGCTGCGCCGGCAACCGCGCGCTGCGGCCGGCGCCACGCTGGTGCTGCGCCTGGGTTATCGCCCGCCATACGACTTCCCGGCCTTGCTGGCATTCCTGCGCACGCGCGCGCTGCCCGGCGTGGAACGGGTGGACGAGCACGCCTACGCGCGCGTCTTCGGCGACGCGGATGATGCCGGCTGGCTGCGTCTGTCCGCGGCGCCGGGCGGTGACCACGCGCTGCAACTCGAACTGCACGGCGCACGGCCCGCGCAACTGCTGCCGCTGGTCACGCGAGCGCGGCGGATGTTCGACCTCGACGCGGACCCGCGCGTGATCGCGGCGACGCTGGGCGCCAGCGCGGTGCTGAAACCGATGCTGCGCCAGCACCCGGGCCAGCGCCTGCCGGGCAGCTGGGACGGTTTCGAGATCGCGGTGCGCGCGGTGCTCGGCCAGCAAGTCAGCGTGGCGGCCGCACGTACGCTGGCCTCGCGCATCGTGCAGCGCCACGGCTCGGTGCTCGCGCTGCCGCTGCCGGACGGCCTGGAACGGCTGTTTCCGACCCCGGCGCAACTGGCCGACGCGGACCTGCGCGAACTCGGCGTCACCACCGCGCGCGCCGCCGCGATCCGCGGCATCGCGCAGGCGCTGCTCGACGGCCGCGTGGATTTTCGCGTGGAGCAACCGCTGCAGGAGTTCGTCGCGCGCTGGGTGGCGCTGCCCGGCATCGGCGAATGGACTGCGCATTACATGGCGATGCGCGCGCTGAGCCACCCCGATGCATTCCCCGCCGCCGACCTGATCCTGCGCCGAGCGGCGGCCGGCGACGGCGCCGAACTGGGCACGAAGGCGCTCGCCGCGCTGGCCGAGGCATGGCGACCGTGGCGCGCCTACGCGGTGATGCATTTGTGGCGCAGCGTCGGCGACGCCGCGACCGCCCAACGGAGCAAACCATGAACGCCGAAACGATCCACGTCGACGGGATGCCGAGCCCGGTCGGCCGCCTGCTGTTGCTGGCCGACGCGCAGGGGCTGCGCGAGATCCGCTTCGAGACCGAGCGGCACCCGCGGCCGGTTTCGCCGCACTGGGTGCGCTCGTCGTCGGCGCTCGCATTCGCGCGCGAGCAACTGGAGGAATACTTCGCGGGCACGCGAACCGGGTTCGACCTGCCGCTGCATCCGCAAGGCACGGCGTTCCAGCTGACGGTGTGGGAGGAACTGGCGCGCATCCCCTACGCCGAGACCATCAGCTACGGCGAGCTGGCGCGCCGTATCGGCCAGCCGCAGGCGATGCGCGCGGTCGGCGCGGCGAACGGGCGCAACCCGCTGCCGATCGTGGTGCCCTGCCATCGCGTGATCGGCAGCAACGGCAGCCTCACCGGCTTCGGCGGCGGCCTGCCGGCGAAGCGATTCCTGCTGGGGTGGGAACGCCGCATCGCGCACGGCGACCTGTTCGGCGCTGACGACGGGCGCCGCGCGGCGCGCTGATCAACCGCCGCTGCGCGCCGGCGCCGGCGCATCCGGCGGGATCACCCGCGGCAGCACGGAGTAGGCCTGCTGCCGGTCGAGCAGGTCCCTGAGCGCAGCGCGGTCGCGCTCGTGCCGCGCCTGGTCGGCCTGCTCGAGCTGGCGTTGCAGCAGCTTGTTCTTCGCGCCCGGACGCTTCGCGTTGTCGGACACGTTCTGTTGCAGTTGCTGCTGCAGTTCGCTCTGGCGCACCTGATCGCGCAGCTGCTGCTGGCGCACGGCATGGCGGGACGCGTCGCCCTGCACCGGCGCGTACGCGCGCACCGGTGTCGGCGGCGTGACCTGCCCGGCGCCCGCGACAGCGGAAGAGCCGAGCGCCAGCAGCATCGCCGTACAGGCGAGCATGCGGGTTGGAGATGCGTGGGCTGCAATCGTCATGACTCTGCGCGACCATGGGCGTTGGTTTGGCCAGAGTGTGCAACGACCCGCATGAACACAGTGTTCCGCCTGCTGCTTTGCGCAGCCATCGCCGCGTGCGCCGGTTGCGCGCATCTTTCCGGCACCGATCGCGCGCTCGTCCGCGCCGCGACAAGCGAACCCTCACCGTTGCTGCTGATCTCGATCGACGGCTATCGCCACGACTACATCGATCGCGGCCTCAGCCCCAACCTGGAGAAGCTGGCCAGGCACGGCGTGCAGGCTGCCTCGATGCAACCCTCGTTTCCCTCGCTGACGTTTCCGAACCACTACACCCTGGTCACCGGACTGCGCCCGGACCATCACGGCGTCGTCGACAACACCATGTTCGACCCGCAGCTGGGCAAGTTCTCGCTGGGCAACCGCAAGGCGGTCAGTGACGGCCGCTGGTGGGACGAGGCCACGCCGATCTGGGTGACCGCCGACGAACACGGCATGCGCACCGCGACGATGTTCTGGCCGGGTTCGGAAGCGGCGATCCACGGCCGCCATCCCGACTACTGGCACCCGTTCGACGGCAGTGTCGGCGCCGATGCGCGGGTCGACCAGGTGCTGGCCTGGCTCGACTTGCCGCCCGCCTTGCGGCCTCGTTTTCTCACCTTGTATTTCGATGCCGTCGATCACGCCGGCCACGAGCACGGCCCGGACTCGCCGCAGGTCGACGCCGCGCTGCGCGCCACGGATGCCGCGCTGGGCCGACTGCTGCAGGGCCTGAAGCGGCGCGGGCTGTTCCAGCGGATCAACCTGATCGTGCTGTCCGACCACGGCATGGCCACGGTGCCGGCCGGCAACACCGTGCTGCTGGACGACCTGCTGCCGCTGGACCAGGTGCAACTGGTGAGCGAGGGCATCGTCGCCGGCTTCAATCCGCGCTCCGACAGCGCGGAAGACCGCGCCCGGTTCGCGGCGATCGAACGCAAGCTGGAACGACCGCAACGACACATGCGCTGCTGGGACAAGCGCCGCATACCGGCGCGCTTCGACTACGGAAGCAATCCGCGGGTGCCGCAGCTGATCTGCCTGGCCAACGTGCACTGGCGCATCGCCAGCCGCGCCAAGCTGGCCGCGAAGAAGGACCCGCCCAGCCTGGGCAACCACGGCTACGACAACGCCGAGCCTGCCATGCAGGCGATCTTCATCGCGCACGGCCCGGCGTTTCGCGTCGGCGCGAAAGTCCCCGCCTTCCCGAACGTGGACGTGTATCCGCTGATGACCCACCTGCTCGGGCTTCCAGCAGCCGCGAACGACGGCGATTACGACACCGTAAACGGGATGCTGAAGTCGGCCGCGCCATGAGCCCGGACTCGCGCCACCTTCCGCGTCACCCGTAGGGCGGGCACCGCCCGCCGCTGTGCACCGCACATCGGCGCTCACCGCTCTCGACTCCGCACATCGGCGGGCAGTGCCCGCCCTACCCCATCGCGCCCTTGCTCATCGGCGTCGGCGCGGTCGCCACATTGACCAGCGGCGGCAGCCGGAACAGCCACAGCGCGACCAGCAGTCCGAGCAGCACCAGCGCGCCGACGAACAGCGCCACCCCGGCCCAGCCGTGCGCGGCGTAGAACAGGCCGCCGCTGGCACCGGCGATGCTGGAGCCCATGTAATAGCAGAACAGGTACACCGACGCGGCCTGCGCCTTCGCCGCGCCGGCGCGGCGGCCGACCCAGCTGCTGACGATCGAGTGGCCGCCGAAGAAACCGAACGTCACCGCCACGAGGCCGGCCATCACCAGCCACAGCGGTTGCGCCACGGTCAGCGCCACTCCGGCCAGCATCAGCGCGAGCGCCGTCCACAGCACCTTGCGCCGGCCCAGCTTGCCGGCCAGGTGGCCCATCCACGCCGAGCTGAAGGTGCCCACCAGATAGATGCCGAAGATCAGGCCAACTACCGCCTGGCTGAGGTTGTACGGCGGCGCCAGCAGGCGGTAGCCGAGGTAGTTGTAGACCGTGACGAACGCGCCCAGCAGCAGGAAGCCCTCGATGAACAGCCACGGCAGGCCACGGTCGTGGAAGATGCCGTTGAAGCGACCCGCGACCGTGCGCCAGCGCAGCGGCTGCGCCGTGAAATGCCGCGAGGCAGGCAGCATGCGCCAGAAGACCAGCGCGGCCACGATGCCGATCAGCGCGACCACGGCCACGCCGATGCGCCAGCCGAAGAAGTCCGCCAGCACGCCGGTGATCAGCCGCCCGCCCATGCCGCCCACGGCACTGCCGCTGATGTACAGGCCCATGCCCAGCCCGATCGACTCGACGTGCATCTCCTCGCTGAGGTAGGTCATCGCCACCGCGGGCAGCCCGCTCAGGGTCAGCCCCAGCAGCGTGCGCACCACCAGCAGTGCGTACCAGTCCGGCATCATCGCAGTCACCAGCACCAGCACCGCGGAGCTGAGCAGCGAAGCGACCATCAGCGACTTGCGTCCCCACGCGTCCGACAGCGCGCCGGCAAACAGCATCGCGAACGCCAGCACCCCGGTGGTCAGCGACAAGGACAGCGCCGCGCCCGCCTCGCTCACCCCGTAGTGGCGGCTGAACTCCGGCATCAGCGGCTGCACGCAGTACAGCAGGCCGAACGTGGCGAAGCCGGCGGCGAACAGGGCGAGATTGGTGCGGCGGAAGTCTGGCGTGCCGTGATGGATGTAGCGCGCGGCGGCGTCCGGGAATGAGGGCACCGCCGCGGGCATCGAAGCTGTCGTCACGTCCAATGCCTGCGCTGCGCGCGAACCGGAAAGACCGGAAAGCTTAGCGCACCCGCCGCGCGAAGAACGCGATGATCAGGCCGTACAGCAGCATTGCCAGCACGTTCTCCAGCAGCGACAGCACCGTGAAGTGCGGATTCTTCGCGGCCGACAGCGGCACCACCACGAACTCCATCACCACGAAGACCACCACGCCGTAGGCAAGTCCCGCAGTGATCCAGCGGCGGCCCATCCACGCCAGGCGCTGCGCGGCCAGCACGAAGATCGCCGCAATCAGCAACGACATCGCCCATTGCAGCACCAGGCCCAGCAGCGACACCGGCAACCCGCCGGCGAACGCCGCACGGCCGAGCAGGCCGCTGGCGATCGCGCGCAGGATGATCAGCGGGTCGACCATGTTGATCAGCGACGCCGCGCCGATGTCGATGGTGCCGGCCACCAGGCCACCCCGCAGGATGGCGGCGCCCGCCGAGCGGCGTGCCTGATTCATGCGCGTTCCCGACTGCGGCGGCATGCCGCATGCGAGCGGGCAACATACTCCCGCGCCGGCGCCGTCACCCCTGCCGATGGTCACGCCGCCGGCTGGCATGCTCAGCGATAACGCCAGTGCCCGCCCACCCAGACATGCGGTGCCGCCCAGTGGCCCGGCACCCACGCGCGCCCGCGCGCGGGCACCACCACGCAGCCGGCCAGCGTCGCGCCAAACAGCAACAGCAACGCGGCGGCGGAAACACGATGCAGGAATCGACGCATGGCACGCTCCAGATGAGGGAAGTGCCCCCATCAACGGCATTCGCGCGCGGGCGATGACAAGGGTGTGGCGCACGATGGCAACCGTTCAGCCGGCCGCCGTCGACTCAGCCGGCGGCGATCCGCTGCACGGCGGTGCGATACCGCGCTGCAATGCGTTCCTCGTCATGGTGGCGGAAATCGCGCACCACCCAGCGACCGCCCCGCATCACGTCGCGCGCCAGCGGCGTGTTGCCGGCGAACAGCCAGCTGTCGAGCACGGAGGTCTCATCGCGCGCGGCGAGCAGCGGCGAGTTTTCGTCCAGCACGATCAGGTCGGCGGGCGCGCCGGCATGCAACTCGCCGCCCGGCAGGCCGCTGGCGCGCGCGCCGCCGGCCAGAGCGCCGCGCCACAGCGTCTCGCCCACGCTGGCCCCGGGCTGGCGGGCGGCGATGTTGCGGCGACGGGTGAGCAGTCGCTGGCCGTATTCGAGCCAGCGCAGTTCTTCCACCGGCGAAATGGAAATGTGCGAATCCGAGCCGATGCCGAACGTGCCCCCGGCATCGAGGTAGGCCGCCAGCGGAAACAGGCCGTCGCCGAGATTCGCCTCGGTGGTCGGACACAACCCGGCCACCGCGCCGCTGGCGGCGATCCGTGCGGTCTCCGCCTCGGTCAGGTGCGTGGCGTGTACCAGGCACCAGCGGGCATCGACCTCGGCGTGGTCGAACAGCCACTCGACCGGGCGGGCGCCGCGGATGGCCAGGCAATCCTGCACCTCGCCGATCTGCTCGGCGATGTGGATGTGGATCGGCCCGCGACGCACCCGCGAGTCGGCAAGCACTTCGCGCAACGCCGCCTCCGGCACGGCGCGAAGCGAATGCAGCGCAGTGCCGACGCGCAGGTCGCGATCGGCGTGCGCCTGCAGCGTGTCGAGCAAGCGCAGGTAGCCATCCACGTCGTGTCCGAAGCGCCGCTGCCGTTCGCCCAGCGCGCGGCCGTCGAAACCGCCGCTCATGTACAGCACCGGCAGCAGGGTCAGGCCGATGCCGGCCTCGCGCGCGGCCTCGACCAGCGCCAGCGACATGGCCTCGGCCTGCGCGTACGGCGTGCCGTCGGGCCGGTGGTGCAGGTAGTGGAATTCGCACACGCGGGTGTAGCCGGCCTTGAGCATCTCGACGTAGAGCTGCGCGGCGATCGCCTGCAGCGACTCCGGGTCGATCACCGCGGCAAAGCCGTACATCGCCTCGCGCCAGCTCCAGAAGCTGTCGTCCGCCCTTCCCCGGCGTTCGGCCAGGCCTGCCATCGCGCGCTGGAACGCATGGGAATGGAGGTTCGGCATGCCGGGCAACACCCACTGGCCGATCGTCTCGATGCCGTCGCTCGCGTCGACCAGCGCACCACCGGCGTCCACCGCGAAGCTGGCATCGCGCTGCCATTCGCCGTCTCGCCACAACCGTCCGGCCCGGTAGCTGGTGCTGCGGCTGGTTTCGTTCATCGATGGTCTCCGTTGCGATGGTCGCCAGTGTAACCGTGCCTCCGCCGCGCCTTCACCCGAGCCTCGACACGCCCATGCATAATGGCCCGCATGGCAGGCAAATCCAGTGAAAACACCCCGCGGTTGTTGTTGCGCCAGGCGCGGCCGGTCGACGTGCCGCAGTTGGTGGAACTCACCGGGCGGGTCTACGGCCCGGAATGGGGCCATTCGGCCGAGATGCTGCGCTCACAGCAGACGCACTTCCCGGAAGGCCAGTTCGTGGTCGAGTACGACGATCGCATCGTCGGCTACTGCGCCACCTTCCGCATCGACGAAGCCACCGCGCTGGCGCCGCACACCTGGATGGAGATCACCGGCGGCGGCATGGCCTCGCGCCACAAGCCGGACGGCAACTGGCTGTACGGCATGGAAGTCGTGGTGCACCCCGACTACCGCGGCATGCGCATCGGCCAGCGGCTGTATCGCGCGCGCAAGCGGTTGTGCATGAATCTCAAGCTGCGCGGCATCGTGTTCGGCGGGCGCATTCCGGGGCTGGCGAAGAACATCGCGCGCTACGGCAGTGCCGAGTCCTACGTGCAGGCGGTGACCGAAGGCCGGCGGCGCGACCTCACGCTGAGCTTCCAGCTGTCCAACGATTTCGAGGTGATCGGCCTGCTGCGCGGCTACGTGCCCTCCGACCACGAGTCGCTGGGCTACGCCGTGCACCTGGTCTGGCGCAACCCGCAACTGCTCGACCAGCCCGACACGCCCTCGATCCCCTCGCCGCAGCGCCTGCCCGACGCGGTGCGGGTGGCGTCAGTGCAGTACCAGCAGCGGCGCATCGCCTCGTTCGAGGAGTTCGCCACCCAGGTCGAGTATTTCACCGACATCGCCGCCGACTACAACGCCGACTTCGTCACCTTCCCCGAACTGATCACGCTGCAGCTGCTGTCGATCGAGAACACCGAGCTGTCCCCGGTCGACTCGATCCGCAAGCTCAGCCAGTACACGCCGCAGGTGAAGGAGCTGTTCAGCCGTCTGGCCGTCCATTACAACATCAACATCATCGCCGGCACGCACCCGACCGAGCAGGCCAACGGCGACATCCACAACGTCTGCTACGTGTGCCTGCGCGACGGCTCGCTGCACGAGCGCGAGAAGCTGCACCCCACGCCCAGCGAGCGCAACGTGTGGAACATCGCCGGCGGCGACAGCGCGGCCACCGTGCTCACCGACTGCGGCCCGATCGGGGTGATGATCTGCTACGACTCGGAGTTTCCCGAGGTGGCGCGCCACCTCGTCGACCAGGGTGCGCTGATCCTGTTCGTGCCGTTCTGCACCGACGTGCGCGAGGGCTACCTTCGCGTGCGCTACTGCGCGCAGGCGCGGGCGATCGAGAACCAGTGCTACGTGGTGCTGTCCGGCAACGTGGGCAACCTGCCCGGGGTCAACAACTTCGACATCCAGTACGGGCAAAGCTGCATCCTCACGCCCAGCGACTTCGGCTTCGCCCGCGACGGCATCGCCGCCGACTCCACGCCGAACATCGAGACCGTGCTGTTCGCCGACCTGCACCTGGCAACCCTGGCCCGCGCGCGCAACGCCGGCGCGGTGACCAACCTCAAGGACCGCCGTTTCGATCTCTACGAAACCCGCTGGCGGCCACGCTGATGGCGACTCGCGGTGCGACAGCGTTCGCACCGGTATCGGACGGCCAGGGCTGGCGGCATCAATCCTGCCGCGGCCGTCTGCGATAATCGCGCCATGCCAGAACCGCCCAAGTCCGCTCCAGCATCCTCCAATCCCCGCCTGCAGGCGCTGCTCGGGCATGAGTTCTTTGCGCCGCACCACTGGAAACGCCGGTTGGTGTTGTGGGCGGGCGCCGTGCTGGTGGCGCTGGCCGCGATCCTGTTCGCCAAGGCCAGCGTCTGGTCCTACCAGTTGTTCCTGCGCATCCTGGATCACGGCATCTGGATACCGCTCATCCTCACTCCGCTGGTGTTCGGGCTGCTCGCTCAGGCAACGGAGGGGCGCCTGCGCGCGACCCGCGGCAGCGGCATTCCGCAGGTGATCGCCTCGCTGCACATCGAGGACGGCGGCTTTCGCACGCGCATGCTGTCGCTGCCGGTCGCCGCCGGCAAGATGGTGCTGACCCTGGCGTCGCTGGCGGTGGGCGCCTCGATCGGGCGCGAAGGCCCGACCGTGCATGTCGGCGCAGCGCTGTTCTACTCCATCGGCAGGCGTTTCGGCTTCAGCGACCCCAAGGCTGCATCGCGCTTCATCCTCGCCGGCGGCGCAGCCGGCATCGCGGCGGCGTTCAACACGCCGTTGGCCGGCGTGGTATTCGCAATCGAGGAGCTGGCCGGGACGTTCGAGCACCGCTTCAGCGGCCTGCTGCTGACCGCGGTGATCATCGGCGGCGTGGTGTCGCTGGGCGTCATGGGCAACTACTCATACTTCGGCGAAGTGGACGCCAGCCTGCCGCTGGGCAGCGCCTGGTTGGCCGTGCTGTTGACCGGGGTCGGTTGCGGCCTGCTCGGCGGCCTGTTTGCGCGCCTGATCCTGCTCAGTCGACGCGGCCCGCTGGCGCAGGTCGGTCGCCTTCGCGCGCGCTGGCCGGTGTTGTTCGCCGCCGGCTGCGGCCTGGCACTGGCGGTGCTCGGCGTGTGTACGCACAACAGCATCTACGGCACCGGCTACGACCAGGCCCGCGCGATCGTGCAGGGCACGGCCGCCATGCCGGGCCAGGACTTCGGCATCGCCAAGCTGCTGGCCAATGTGGTCTCGTACTGGGCCGGTATCCCCGGTGGCATCTTTTCGCCGGCGCTGGCGGTAGGCGCCGGCCTGGGCCAGAACATCGCGCATCTGCTGCCGGGCGCGCCCGCCGGTGCGGTGGTGCTGCTGGGCATGAGCGCCTACCTCGCCGGCGTCACCGGTTCGCCGCTGACCTCGGCGGTGATCGCGATGGAGCTGACCGACAACCAGGACATGGTGATTCCGATCATGGCAGCCTGTCTGCTTGCTCGCGCGGCCGCGTCGCTGTTCTGCCCGACCCCGGTATATCGGGACTTCGCCGAACGCATGGTGCGCGACGCCGAGCGACAGCAGCAGGCCGAGCGGGCCCACCACCAGCCCGCCAGACCGTTGCCCGCAGCCGCCGAGACCACGGCCTACCCCGACTCCGCCGAGTCCGGCCAACCGCAGCATCCCGGCAAACCATGACGGAGCGATACCGATGACCCAACCACGCTGGGACCGCCTGCTGTTGAACGCCACCCTGGCGACGTTCGCCGGCGAAACGCCGTATGGCTTGGTCGAGCACGCGGCCATCGCCATGCAGCACGGGCGCATTGCCTGGCTGGGGCGGATGAACGAACTGCCGGACGCGCCGGTGGCGCTGGCCGACGAAGTGGAATCGCTGGACGGCGCCCTGGTCACCCCCGGGCTGATCGATTGCCACACCCATCTGGTGTTCGGGGGCGACCGCGCCGACGAGTTCGACCTGCGCCTGAATGGCGCCAGCTACGAGGAGATCGCCCGCGCCGGCGGCGGCATCGCCTCCACCGTCAAGGCCACCCGTGCGGCCAGCGAAGAGTTTCTCTACGCGCAGGCGCTGCCGCGCGCCCGCGCGCTGCTGGCCGACGGCGTGACCACGCTGGAGATCAAATCCGGCTACGGCCTGGAACTGGACAGCGAACGCCGCATGCTGCGCGTGGCGCGCCGGCTCGGCCGCGAGCTGGGCATCAGCGTACGCACCAGTTTCCTTGGCCTGCACGCACTGCCGGCGGAGTTCAAGGATCGCCGGGCCGACTACCTGACGCTGGTCTGCGACGAGATGCTGCCGGCGCTGGCGCGCGAAGGCCTGGTCGATGCGGTCGACGGCTTCTGCGAGAGCATCGGCTTCAGCGTCGCGGAAGTTCGTCGTCTGTTCGAGCGGGCACGCGAACTCGACTTGCCGGTGAAGCTGCACGCCGAGCAGTTGTCCGACCAGCACGGCGCCGCCCTGGTGGCCGAGTTCGGCGGGCTGTCGGCCGATCACCTGGAGCATCTGGGCGAGGCAGGCGTGCGCGCCATGGCCGCCGCGGGCACCGTCGCGGTGCTGCTGCCGGGGGCGTTCTACGCGTTGCGCGAAACCCGCTTGCCGCCGATCGACCTGCTGCGCGAACAACGCGTGCCGCTGGCGGTGGCCACCGATTGCAACCCCGGCACCTCGCCGCTGCTGTCGCTGCGCATGGCGGCGGGCATGGCCTGCACGCTGTTCCGGCTGACCCCGGAAGAAGCGCTGCGCGGCGTGACCGTCAACGCCGCGCGCGCGCTGGGTCTGTCCGATCGCGGCACGCTGGCGGCTGGCCAGCGCGCCGACGTGGTGATCTGGAATGCGCGCCAGCCGGCGGAACTGTGCTACTGGATCGGCGGCAACCTGGCGCGGCGGGTCTACGTGGCCGGCGAGGCAGTATCGCGGCGCAAGCCTGCGCAGCGCGCGGCGGGCACCCAGCCGTAGGGAGTCGCCGCGCCAGGACTCTTCGGATCACCACCGCGCAAGGCGTTCGCGCAAGGCGGCATGGAAGGCCGGCGGCAATTCCGCCCGCACCGGCACGCGCCACCAGTGCGGCCGCGCGAACGACCGGCACTTGACCGCATCCTTGTCGGTCATCAACAGCGGCAGGTCGTCCGCGAAATCCAGCTCGTCCGCGCTGAACGCATGGTGGTCGGCAAAGGCGTGCCCGATCACCTCGATGCCGGCGGCGCGCAGGCTGTCGAAGAATCGCTGCGGGTTGCCGATGGCCGCCACCGCATGTGCCGGCCCGGTGGCGAAGCTGGCCAGCGGGCGACGCTCGCCGCCTTCCAGCGCCACCGCCTCGTCGCCGCGCAACTGCATCGGATATTCGCCGGCCTCGGCGGTGCCGCCGTTGCATACGCGCAGGTCCACGCTGCGCAGCCGGCCCAGCGGCTCGCGCAGCGGGCCGAGCGGCAGCAGCTTGCCGTTGCCGAAGCGACGGACGCCGTCGATCACGCAGATCTCCACGTCGCGCGCCAGCGCGTAATGCTGCAGGCCGTCATCGGCCACCACCACGTCGCAGCCGGCGTCGAGCAGCAGCCTTGCCGCCGCGGGACGATCGCGCCCGACCGCGACCGGCACGCCGCTGGCGCGGATCAGACAGGGTTCGTCGCCGACCTGTCGCGGGTCCGGCGAGCCGCCGAGCAGCAGCGGCTCGCGTTGCGTGCCGCCGTGACCGCGACTCACGACGCCGGGCCGGAAACCGTGCTCGCGCAGGCTGGCGGCCACCGCGATCGTCAGCGGCGTCTTGCCGGTGCCGCCGGCGGTGAGGTTGCCGATGACCACCACCGGCACCGGCAGGCGCTCGCGGCGCAGCCAGCCGATGCGGTACAACGCGCGACGAAGCCGGATCACGCCGCCGTAGAGTGCAGCCAGCGGCCACGTCCACCACGGCGCGCGACCGCCGCCGTACCAGGCCGATGCGAGCGTGTCGGGCAGCGCCATGACGGGCGTCTCAGCCGCCGGCCGTTACGGCCGCGGCGTCGTGGAACTGCATGCGGTGCAGCGCGGCGTACTGCCCTTTCAGCGCGAGCAGTTCGGCGTGGGTGCCGCGCTCGACGATGCGGCCCTGATCCATCACCGCGATCTGGTCGGCGCCTTCCACGGTGGACAGGCGATGGGCGATCACCAGCGTGGTGCGATCCTTCATCAGCCGTGTCAGCGCCTGCTGGATCAGCCGTTCGGACTCGGTATCCAGTGCGCTGGTGGCCTCGTCCAGCACCAGGATCGGCGCGTTCTTGAGGATCGCCCGGGCGATCGCGATGCGCTGGCGCTGGCCGCCGGAGAGCAGGTTGCCGCTCTGCCCGATCGGCGTGTGGATGCCGAGCGGCATGCGCGAGATGAACTCCATCGCATTGGCCGCCTCGGCCGCGGCGACGATTTCCGCCTCGCTGGCGCCGGCCAGTTCGCCGTAGGCGATGTTGTTGGCCACGGTGTCGTTGAACAGCACCACGCTCTGGCCGACCCAGGCAATCTGCCTGCGCAGCGAAGCCAGCGTGTAGCTGCGGCAATCCTCGCCATCGAGCACGATGCGCCCGGCGCCGGGCACGTTGAAGCGCGGCAGCAGGCTGACCAGGCTGCTCTTGCCGCTGCCCGAGCGTCCGACCAGGGCGGTGACCGTGCCGGGCGCGCAATCGAGATTGACTTCCTGCAGGGCGGGAACATGGCTGCGCGGATACGTCAGGCCGACGTCGACGAAATGCAGCTCGCCGCGGCTGCGCTCGAGCTCCAGCGTGCCGGCATCGCGCTCCGGCGGCAGGTCGATCACGTCGAAGATGTCCTCGGCCGCCG
Organism: Rhodanobacter sp. UC4452_H20; assembly: GCF_052978205.1. The sequence continues at coordinate 1,367,363 of NZ_CM129662.1, forward strand.
ACAGTCCGCGCTGGATGTTCGCCTGCACGTTGGTGAGGCGCTTCAGTGACGGCAGCATGGTGCCCATCGCGGTGAGCACGGCGAAGAACACGCCGGGCGTCATGTTGACCAATACCTGCGGCCGCGTGCCGAGAAACACCAGTGCCGCCAGCGCGCTGGCCGCCACCAGTTGCACGGTGGAACTCGACGCCGCGTTGGTGGCGGCGATCTTCAGGTTGAGCCGCCGCGTATGCCGGGTGATCTGGTCGAAACGCTCGGCCTCATGCGCCTGGCCGCCGTACACGCGCACCTCGCGATGCGCGCCCACGGATTCCTCCACCGTGCCGGTGACCGAACCCATGCTGCCCTGGATGCGCCGGCTGATCTGCCGGTAGCGGCGCGCCACCACCGTGGCCACCAGCGCGATCGCCGGCACCATCACCAGCAGCGAAAGCGTCAGGTAGGGGCTGTAATAGAGCATCACGAACAGCATCGCGATCACGGTGAAGCCGTCGGTGATGGCGATCTTCGCCGCACTGCTGGACGCCGCGGCGACCTGTTCGCTGGTGTAGGTGATGCGCGAGATCTGCTGGCCCGACGGCTCGCTGCCGAAATACGGCGCCGGCAGCTTCAGGTACGCGGCGAACACCTCCAGCTGCAGCGCCTGCACCACGTGCCGGCCGATGTAGGAGATGCCGTAATCGCTGACGAAGGTGCCCAGCGAGCGCACCAGGAAGATCGCGATGATCCAGATCGGCATCCAGAAGATCAGGTACGGGTCTTTCTGCGCGAACAGGTTGTCGATCATCGGCTTGATCAGCCCGGTGAACAGCGCCAACCCGCCGCCGTCGGCCAGCATGCCGACGAAGGCCACCAGGCCGATCGCCCAGTAGCGTCGCGTGTAGCCGAGCAGGCGTTTGTAGGTCGGCCAGCTGCCCGCGTCTGCCGCGGTCGCCTGGTCCGCGTTCATTGCGCGGCGCCCGGTTTGCTCGGTGTCGTGGCGATCGACAGGCGGGTGAAGCCAAGCTGGCCCAGTGCATCCATCGCGGTCACCACGTTCTGGTTGGGCGTCATGGCATCGGCACGAATCGTCACCGCCTGGTCGCGGCTGTCGCCGGCATGGCGCGCGAGGCTCTGCTTGAGCGCCTCGATGCCCTCGCCCATCACCTCGTCGCTGCCGACGAAGAAGCGGCCATCGCGGTCGATCATGATGGTCAGCGCCGGCGCGTTCATGTCGCGCTCCTGCACGCTCGCCTGCGGCAGCGTCACCTTCAGCCGCGAATGCTGCACGAAGGTGCTGGTGAGCACGAAGAACATCAGCAGGGTCAGCAGCACGTCGATCAACGGAATCACGTTGATCTCGAAATCGTCTCCGCGGCGGTCGTTGCCGATGCGCATCGTCGGTGCCTCAGCCCGCGCTCGGCGCGACGGGTGCCGCCGCGCGACGGGTACGCGCGGGTGCCGGCGCGGCCAGGGTCAGGTCGTCCAGCAAGGCGGTGGCCTGCTTTTCCATCAGCACGCAGTAACCGGCCACGCGCGAGCGGAAGTAGCGGTGCAGCACGTAGGCGGGGATCGCCACGGTCAGGCCGGACGCGGTGCAGATCAGCGCCTCGCCGATGCCGCCGGCCATCCGCGCGGGATCGCCGATGCCGCCGCCCATCACCTCCATGAACATGCGGATCAGGCCGATCACGGTGCCGAACAGGCCCAGCAGCGGGCCGATCAGGGCGATCGTGCCCAGCGTGTTGAGATAGCGCTCCATCCGGTGCACCACGTGGCGACCGGTGTCCTCGATGCGCTCCTTGATGATCTCGCGCGGCTGCCGCCGCACCGCGAGCGCGGCTGCCAGCAGCTCGCCCAGCGGCGAGCCGTTGGCAAGGGCTTCCAGATGACCGGGATCGAGCTGGCCCGAGCGCGCCCACTGGCGTACCTCGTCGCCCAGCCCGGGCGGCAGCACCGAGCTGCGGCGCAGCGTCCAGCAACGCTCCAGCACGATCGCCAGGGCGACCGCCGAACAGATCAGGATGGGCACCATCGCCCAGCCGCCCGCCATCAGGATATCAAGCACCTTCAGTCCTCGCCGCACCACGCTCCGGGGAAGCGCGCATGATAGCAGCGTCGTTCGCGCGTACTGCGGCAGGCGTGGCAATCCCGGCGTCGCACCATGCTACTCGCGCCAGTAGCGGGGCTGCTGCCGGCGCCAGCCCGGCTGCCGTCGCGGCGTCCCGTCGGCGGGAAACTCCACCTCCACGGCCCCCTCCACGGCGGTGTTGAACAACGGCACGCCCGCCTCGGCATAGCGCGCCAGGACCTCCGCACGCGGGTGCCCGAAGCGATTGCGCCAACCGGCGGAAACCAGCGCCAGCGACGGCCTCAACGCCGCGATGAAGGCCGCACCGGAGGAAGTCTTGCTGCCATGATGCGGCACTACCAGCACCGGCGGCGGGCCCGTCCCCACCGCCGCGGCCACCGCCGGTTCCGCCTTCGAACTGATGTCGCCGGGCAGCAGCACCCGCCCGCCGCGTCCCTCCACCAGCAGCACGCAGGAGCTGTCGTTGTCGCGGTCGCCGCCGCCGGGCGCCGGGCTCAGCACGCGGAAGCGCACGCCATCCCACTGCCACGCCTGTCCGGCCGCGCATTGCTGCATGGGCACGCGCATGCGGGCGGGTTCGCCGGCCAGCCGGCGTGCCTGCGGAAACGCCTCTGCAACCGTCTGCGCGCCACCGGCGTGATCATTGTCGCCATGGCTGATCATCAACATATCCACGCGCGACAGGCCCAGCGCATGGATGGACGGCAACACCACGGCCTCGCCGAGGTCGAAACCGGAGGGATAGCGCGCACCGGTGTCATAGACCAGCAGGTGATCGTGCGTGCGCACCAGCACCGCCAGCCCCTGCCCCACGTCGAGCACCCACAACCGGAACGCTCCGTCGGCCGGCGTACTGCGCGGCGGCAACAGCAGCGGCAGGAACAGCACCGCCCCGAGCCAGCGCAGCGGCACCCCGCGCGGCATGAACATCCACAGCGCACCGACCACCGCCAGCAGCAGCGCGTGGAGCTGCACCGCCGGCAGATACCAGTGCGCCCCCGGCCAGGTGGCCATGCGCTCGAACAGCCACCATTGCGCGTGGACGATCCGCGCGGCCAGCCACAGCACCGGCGCGGCCAGCGGCGGGCACAGCAGCAACAGCAGCATCCCGAACAGCGCGCACGGCACGATCACGAAACTCACCACCGGCACCGCGACCAGGTTGGACAGCGCACCGACCAGCGACGCCTGGCCGAAGAACCACAGGGTCAGCGGCAGCAGCGCCACGGTCATCAGCAACTGGCCGGCGGAGAGTTCGTGCAGGAAGGCACGCCAACCGCGGCCTTGCGCCTGCAGGCAGAGAATCAGGAACGCCACGCCGACGAAGGACAACCAGAACCCCGGCGCCAGCACCGCCAACGGATCGGCCAGCAGGATCGCGATCATCGCCAGCGCCAGCGATTGCGCCCCGCTGCTGCCGCGCCGGCTGCAACGCGCCAGCGCCACCACCGCGATCATCAACAGCGTGCGCACGGTAGGCAGGCCGAAGCCGGCCAGCGCGCTGTAGACCACGGCGAACAGCAGCGCCGCGGCAGCCTGCGCCTGCGGCCGCGGCAGACGCAGCGCCGCTGGCGGCCACCACGCGTAGACCAGCCAGGCCAGCCACACGCCGAACACCGCCGCCACGCCGACGTGAAAGCCGGAGATCGCGATCAGGTGCGAGACGCCGTTCGCCCGTGCCACCGCCCAGTCCTGCTGGCCGAGGCCACGCGTGTCGCCGACCGCGAAGGCGCGCAACAGCGCGGCATCGTGCGGGTCATGCACGCGCGCGGCGATGCCGCGGGCGATCGCCGCGCGCGTGCCGTCCACGCACCAGCGCGGACCCGGGAGGCGGCGATTGCCTTCATCCTCGCGCACGTAGCCGGTGGCGACGATGCCGCGCTCCAGCGCCGAGCGCTCGCTGTCGGTGCTGCCGGGGTCGAGCAGCGCGCGCGGGCGCTTCAGGCGCAGCAGCAGGCGCCAACGCGTGCACGGCGCTAGCGGCGGCGCGCCCTCGTACCACGACACGGTGAGCAGGCCGCGCAAGGCCAGCGGCCGGCCGTCCAGTTGGGCGCTTTCGACCCGCAGGGTGAAGCGGCTGGCATCGGTACGCGCCAGCGGCAATCCGTCGAGACTGCCGACGACGAGCACGTCGCGGCCTTCCAGCGCGCGCGGCAGCCGGGCCTGCATCGCCTGCGTGCCGCACCACAGCGCCCAGGCGACACCCAGAGGCAGGGCGCACAGCCAGCGCGAGCGCGGACAACGCCACGCCCAGGCCAACGCCAGCACGATGAGCGGCAGGCAGATCCACACCGACGGCAGGCGCGGCCACGCCTGCACCAGCAACACGCCTGCCAGCAAGGCCAGCGCCACCGTGATCGCCCCGTGTCGCGCCATGCCGCATCGCCCGTTCCGTCCTGGAGACCGTCGAGCCTAGCGTGCAAGCGGCGACGCTGATGCTGAAAGTGCTGTAGGCGTGCGCCGGGGTGCGCTCCTGCCGTTGACGTCAGGCGCCCGGACCTTCCCGCAGCACGCCGTTGTGCAGCACCAGGGTGCGATCCATCTTCGCGGCCAGGTGCGGGTCATGCGTGACCAGGATGAAGCTGGTGCCGATTTCGCGGTTGAGTTCCAGCATCAGCTCGTAGACCTGCGCCGCGTTCGCCTCGTCGAGGTTGCCGGTGGGCTCGTCGCCGAGCACGCAGGCCGGCCGCGTCACCAGCGCACGCGCCACCGCACAGCGCTGGCGCTCGCCACCGGAGAGTTCCGATGGCTTGTGGTGGGTGCGCGCGCCCAGGCCGACCCGCTCCAGCAAGCCGACCGCCTGCCGCTGCGCCTCGGCGATCGCGGTGCCGCGGATCAGCAACGGCATGCACACGTTCTCCAGCGCGGTGAACTCGGGCAGCAGGTGGTGGAACTGGTAGATGAAGCCGAGCGACCGGTTGCGCACGCGGCCGCGCTCGGCGTCGGAGAGCTTCGACAGTACGCGGCCATCCACCTCCACTTCGCCGGCGGTCAGCGTGTCCAATCCGCCGATGATGTGCAGCAGGGTGCTCTTGCCGGAGCCGGAGGCGCCGACGATCGCCATCGTCTCGCCGCGTTTCAGGGTGAAACTGACGTCGCTCAGCACGTCGGTGCGCAGGCCGCCTTCGGCGTAGGTCTTGGCCACATGGCTGGCGCGCAGCACGTTTTCGCGGGTGGGAGACATGGATTTCTCACTCATAACGCAAGGCCTGCGCCGGCTGCGTGCGCGAGGCGCGCCAGGCGGGATAGAGGGTGGCGAGCAGCGCGAACACGAAGGTCAGCAGCGCGGTCCAGCCCACGTCCTGCCAGTCCAGCCGGCTCGGCACCTCGCTGATGTAATAGACGTCCGGCGACAGGAAGGTGACGTGGAAGGTGTGCTCGATCCACTTGACGATGCCCGGCAGTTTCCACGACAGCAGCGCGCCGAAGCCCACGCCGAAGCCGATGCCGACGAAGCCCACCAGCAACCCCTGCACCATGAAGGTGCCCATGATGCTGCGGGGCGTGGCGCCGAGCGTGCGCAGGATCGCGATGTCCGCCTGCTTGTCGGTGACCAGCATCATCAGCATCGAGATCAGGTTGATCACCGCCACCAGCACGATCAGCGACAGGATGATGAACATCACCAGCTTTTCCATCGACAGCGCATGGAACAGGTTGGCGTTCTCGTCCATCCAGGTGCGCACGCCGTAGTACTGCCCCAACTGACTGGCCAGTTCGCGCGCCACCGGGCGCGCGCTGAACAGATCGTCCAGGCGCAGCCGGATGCCGGTCGGACCAGTGAGATCATTGAGTTTCTCGGCATCGCGCATGTTGACCAGGGCCAGGCCGGAATCGAACTGCTCCATGCCGAGCTGGAACGTGCCGGTGACGTGGAAGCTGCGCATGCGCGGGATGCCGCCCATCGGCGTGGCGCGCAACTCCTGCACCGCCATGGTCACGCGGTCGCCCACCCCCACCCCGAGCTGCATCGCCAGATCGCGGCCCAGCACGATGTTCCAGTCGCCGGAACGCAGGTCGTCGAGCGAGCCTTCGATCATGTGCTGGCCGATGTCGACAACCTTCGGCTCCTGCGCCGGGTCGATGCCGCGCACCCGCACGCCGGCCGAGCGCTGGCCGATCAGCATGGCCTCGGATTCGACGAACGGCGCCGCGCCCAGTACGTGCGGATTGGCCTGGGCGACCTGCAGCGCGCGCGGCACGTCCTTGATCGGGCCGTCGACGCTGGTGATCGTCGCCTGCGACACCGCGCCCAGGATGCGCGAGCGCATCTGGTAGTCGAAGCCGTTCATCACCGACATCACCGTGATCAACGCGATCACGCTGATCGCAATGCACACGATCGACACGGTGGAGATGAAGGAGATGAACTGGTTGCGACGTTTGGCGCGCGTGTAGCGCAGGCCGATGAAGAGTTCGAGCGGTCGGAACATGGGCGATTCGCTTGTGGTGATGGCACGGGGCGGGCCGCCCGGACCGGCATTATCGGTCATTCGACAAGACCGCGCCGATTCGACGAAGTTGCCTCACCAGCGCGGCAGCGCCTCACCCGGCTGCATCGTCGCCAGGCGCATGCGCAGGCGACGGCGGATGTCGGCGTCGCTGTTGTCCGGCGCCAGCAGCAGCACGCAGATGCCGTGCTGCGCCGATTGCATGCGCAGCCACACCAGATCGCCCAGCACGCGGAACGAAGCCAGGCTGGCGGGATGATCCTCGCCGTCCACGGTATGCAGGGTCCAGCCCGACTCTGCGCTCCAGCCGGCGGCAGCCACGACAGTCATCGCCAATCGGCGACACGCCTGCCAGGCCGCCAGTGCCAGCGCAACCACCGTCACCGCGCGCAGCCAGGGCGGCAAGGCGCTGACCAGCACGCCGATCGCGGCGAGCGTCGCCACCAGCAGCAGGTAGCGCGGCAGCAGCCGCGACGGGGAATAATCAAAGCCGATGGCGGGCGCGGATGTCATCGATGATGATCTGCCAGTCGGCTCGGTCGGGACGGGCGTGGCCCATCATCCAGTCCCACAGCTCCGGGTCCTGCGTGTCGAGCAATTCGTCGAACGCCTGCCGCTGTGCCTCGTCGGCCTGCTCGAAACGCTCGTCGAGCCAGCCGCCCAGCATGGCATCCAGTTCGCGCGTGCCGCGGCGGGCACGCCAGCGCAGGCGGCCCTTATCCACGACGCATCATGCGCTGCGCCGCTCCACCATCAGCTTCTTGATCTCGGCGATCGCCTTGGCCGGGTTCAGCCCCTTGGGGCAGGTGCGGGTGCAGTTCATGATCGTGTGGCAGCGGTACAGCTTGAACGGGTCTTCCAGGTCGTCCAGGCGCTCGCCGGTGGTTTCATCGCGCGAGTCGACGATCCAGCGGTAGGCCTGCAGCAGGATTGCCGGACCGAGGTACTTGTCGCCATTCCACCAGTAGCTGGGGCAGCTGGTGGAGCAACAGGCGCACAGGATGCACTCGTACAGGCCATCGAGCTTCTTGCGATCTTCCGGCGACTGCAGGCGCTCCTTGCCCGGCGCCGGGCTTTGCGTGCGAATCCACGGCTTGATCGAGGCGTACTGCGCGTAGAAATGGGTGAGGTCCGGGATGATGTCCTTGACCACGGGCATGTGCGGCAGCGGGTAGATCTTCACGTCGCCGCTGGCGACGCTGTCGATCGCGCAGATGCACGCCAGCGTGTTGGTGCCGTCGATGTTCATCGCGCACGAGCCGCAGATGCCCTCGCGACAGGAACGGCGCAACGATAGCGTCGGGTCGATCTCGTTCTTGATCTTCAGCAGGGCGTCGAGAACCATCGGACCGCATGCGGCCAGGTCGATCTCGTAGGTATCGATGCGCGGATTCTTGTCGTCGTCCGGTGACCAGCGATAGATGCGGAAGGTGCGCGGCTTCTTCGCATCCTTGGCCGGGTAATGCTTGCCGGGCTGGATCTTGGAGTTCCGTGGCAGCGTGAATTCACCCATGGCATTGCCCTTCCATATTCTCGAAAACGGGACGTGACATCGAACGCAACGACTCAGTAGACGCGCTTGGCCAACGGGACCGAAGCCACCTCGTCGGTCAAGGTGTCCAGGTGCACCGGACGATAGTCGAAGCGGGTGGCGCCTTCGCGGTCGACCCACACCAGCGTGTGCTTGAGCCAGTGCTCGTCATCGCGCTCCGGGAAATCCTCGCGGGCGTGTGCGCCACGGCTCTCCGGCCGCTGCGCGGCCGAGTGCATGGTCGCCACCGCCTGCTCGAGCAGATTGGCGAGTTCCAGCGTCTCGATCAGATCGGTGTTCCAGACCAGCGAACGATCGCTGACCTTGACGTCCTCGAACGTCTTGAACACCTCGGAGATCTTCTGGCTGCCTTCGTCCAGCGTCTCGCCCGTGCGGAACACCGCACCGTAGCGCTGCATCGTGCGCTGCATGTTCAGCCTGATCGCCGCCGTGGGCGTGCTGCCGTTGGCGTTGCGCAGGCGGTCGAAGCGCTCCAGCGCCTTGTCCAGCGCGGTGGCGGGCAGATCCTTGTGCGGCGTGCCGGGCTGGATGATCTCGGCGCAACGATGCGCCACGGCACGACCGAACACGACCAAGTCGAGCAGCGAGTTGGAGCCCAGCCGGTTGCCGCCGTGCACCGACACGCACGCCGCTTCGCCGATCGCGAACAGCCCGGGCACCACGGCATCCACGTCGTCGCCGCGCTTCTGCACGACTTCGCCGTGGTAGTTGGTGGGGATGCCGCCCATGTTGTAGTGGACGGTCGGCAACACCGGGATCGGCTGCTTACTGACATCGACGCCGGCGAAGATGCGCGCCGACTCGGCGATGCCGGGCAGCCGCTCGTGGATCACCTCGGGGCCGAGATGCATCAGGTTGAGGAAGATGTGGTCCTTGTGCTCGCCGACGCCGCGGCCTTCGTTGATCTCGACCGTCATCGCGCGACTGACCACGTCGCGCGAGGCGAGATCCTTCGCATGCGGCGCGTAGCGCTCCATGAAGCGCTCGCCCTCGGAGTTGGTGAGGTAGCCGCCCTCGCCGCGCACGCCCTCGGTGATCAGGCAGCCGGCACCGTAGATGCCGGTGGGATGGAATTGCACGAACTCCATGTCCTGCAGCGCCAGGCCCGCGCGCAGCACCATGCCGCCGCCGTCTCCGGTACAGGTGTGGGCCGAGGTGGCGCTCAGGTAAGCCCGACCGTAACCGCCGGTGGCCAGCACCACCGCGTGGCCACGGAAGAAATGCATGGTGCCTTCGTTCATGTCCAGCGCCAGCACGCCGCGGCACACGCCCTCGGCGTCGAACACCAGGTCGATCGCGAAGTACTCCACGAAGAAGGTCGCATCGTGCGCAAGCGCCTGCTGGTACAGGGTGTGCAGGATCGCGTGACCGGTGCGGTCGGCGGCCGCGCAGGTGCGCTGCGCCGTGCCCTTGCCGTAGTGCGTGGTCATGCCGCCGAACGGACGCTGGTAGATCCGGCCGTCCTCGGTGCGCGAGAACGGCACGCCGTAATGCTCGAGCTCGATCACCGCTTCGGGCGCGTGCTTGCACATGTACTCGATCGCGTCCTGGTCGCCGAGCCAGTCGCCGCCCTTCACGGTGTCGTAGAAGTGGAAGCGCCAGTTGTCCTCGCTCATGTTGCCGAGCGCGGCGGCGATGCCGCCCTGCGCCGCCACGGTGTGCGAACGCGTCGGGAAGACCTTGGTGATGCACGCCGCCTTCAGACCCTTCTCGGCGAGACCGAAGGTGGCGCGCAAGCCGGCGCCGCCGGCGCCGACCACGATCACGTCATAAAGATGCTGCTGAACCTTGTAGCTTTCCATGGAATCCCGGCCTCGCGTTTTCGTCTCAGGGGGTCAGCGCCACGCGCAACACGGCCAGCACGCCAGCCAGTGCGCCCAGCACCGCGAGGAACTTGATCGCCACGAGCAGCACGACCTCCTTCCAGCGGGTGTGCACGTAATCCTCGACCACCACCTGCAAGCCCAGCACGGCATGCCAGAACATGGTCAGCACGAACACGATCAGCAGCAGCGCATTCCACGGCTTGGCCACCGTCGCGCGCGCCGCCGCATAATCCGCGTGCAGCAGGCCGAGCACGGTGATCACGAACCAGATGCCCAGCACCACCAGCGCGGCCGCAGTCAACCGCTGCACCCACCAGTGCTCCACGCCGGATTTCGCCGAACCCAGTCCGCGGGCGAGTTTCATCGGATTGCGCAGCTGGCTGCGCACGTCGTCGGTTCCCACACGCAGGTTCATGCCGCACCTCCGGCCATCATTACCCAGGCCCAGGTCGCAGCGGTCAGCACGATGCTGCCGGCAACCGACAGCCAGCTCGAACGCACGAACTGGGGAATCTCGTAACCGAGTCCGGCATCCTGGATCAGGTGCCGGATGCCGTTGCAGAGGTGATAGAACAGCGCCCAGCTCCAGCCGAACAGCAGCACCATCCCGACCGGGCTGCCGATGATGCCCTTGAAGCGGTTGAAGCTATCTTCGCCGGCGGCAAGCTGCAGCAGGCCGCAGACCACCAGCAAGCCGCCGACCGCGAGGGCGATGCCGGTGGCGCGATGCGTGATGGAGGTCATCATCTGCACCTGCTTGCGGTAGATCTGCAGATGCGGGGAAAGCGGTCGTTGCTTCTCTGCCATGGCGGCTATCCTCTGTGGAATCGCTGATATCCCTGCTGCATTCGCCCCTTGATGCCGCGCCCCGTGCCGGGCGCCCCGCTCAGAAGTCGATGCAGCGCCCGTTCTTTTCCCAGTCGCCGTAGCGCGTGGGGTCCGGAGCTGGACGCTCCAAGGCTGCCTTGTCGGGCGGCGGATCGGCCGGCTTGGCGGTCGTCTCCGGCTTGACGGGGGCAGGCGTGGTTTCGATGGGGACTGAGGTATTGGACATGGTGTTTGTCAGCCGCTGAAGATTAATACTTGCCCCCGGACAGCACAACCATCGGCCCGCGGGCGCCGCACCGCATGGCGGCCATGCCGCTCACTTGCGCAACGGCGCGACTGCCCCAAACTTCCCAGACCATGCACGCATCCCCGATCGCCGAAACACTGTTGCTCGAAGGTCCCGATGCAGGCGCATTCGCGCACGCGCAATTCAGCAGCAAGGTGGATGGCCTTGCCGTGGGCCGCTGGCAATTCAGCGCCTGGCTGGATGCGAAAGGTCGCGTGCGTGCGCTGTTCCACCTGGCGCGGCTGGAAGAACAACGCTACCTGTTGCTGTTGCGCGGCGGCGAAGCCGCGGCGATGGTGGAGGCGCTGCAGCGATTCGTGTTCCGCTCCCGGGTCCGGCTGACCGCGCTGCCGGCGCGCGGTTTGAGTACCGGCCCCGCGCAACCGTTGCATGTGATGACGATGGAAGGCGACGCCGTTTCGCTGGGGTGCGGCTCGCATGCGCTGCTCGTTTCCGCGACCGCTTCCACGGACGACGCATGGCGCGCGCTGCAGTTGCGCGACGGTTGGCCGTGGCTGCCGGCGCCGATGCTCGGAACGTCGTTGCCCGCGGCGCTGTCGCTGCAGCGGCTCGACGCGGTGGCTGTCGACAAGGGCTGTTATCCCGGCCAGGAAATCGTGGCGCGACTGCATTTTCGCGGTGGCCACAAGCGCCACCTGCACCGCGGCACGACGTCGCAGCCGGTGCAGGCCGGCGACGCGTTGCGCATCGACGATCGCGAGGTCGGTTGCGTGCTGGATGTCGTCGACGGCGACGGCGCGTCCGACGTGCTGCTGGTGCTGGACGACGACATTGCCGCACAACTTCGCGCAGGCGCTACGCCGTCATTCCAGCGTGCACTTGCATTGACGCTGCAGACGTCATGGTCCGCATGAACATGACGTGCGGACACGCGGGGATTTTTTCGCGATGGCACTTGTCAACGACACGTGAGTGCAAGTTAAATCCGCCCATCGCGGCACTTGCCAGCGGCGCTTCCCGCCACTAGGCTCCGCCGATCGAATATCGCGGCACCCGGTACACGGGGTGTCGATTGACGCGACGAACCGGATGAATCCGTATCGGCGCGACCCGGCAGCAGCAATGCCGGATGAGAACAGGCCTTGCCATCCTTCGAGGCAAAGCCGCCGGAAGCAACGCGACGCCCGCATGACGGCACCGTTCCCGGCACAACCCTTCCGGCCGGCTTCGCAGAGCCGCTCGAATCGCCACAATCCCGTGGCACAGCGCCCTGGCCACAAGTTTCGGCCCGGGCGACAGATCCAGGTGGAACGGCCTGCCCGCCCGTCCACCGCAACGGCGCAAGAAGCCGAGACCGGCTTCGCGCGTACAGCACGTTGGAGGCAGAACATGAAACTTTCCCTGCTGTTGTGGCTGACGACACTGATGCCCCAGCCGGTAGCTGACCAGGCCTGCCTGGCCACGACCGTCTATCTCGAAGCACGCAGCCAGCCTACCGACGGCCAGCTGGCGGTGGCCGAGGTGGCGCTGCGCCGGCGCGATCGCGGGCATTACGGCGATACCGTGTGCAAGGTGGTCACGGCACCGCACCAGTTCGCCACCACCACCACGTCCGGATCATTCGAGATCAGCAACCTCCCTGCCTTCGTGAAGGCGTGGGACGTCGCCGGAAACTCGATCCACAACTGGCAGCTGCCCCTGGCGCAGCGTCGCATGCTGGTGCCGCACGCCGATCACTTCGCGACCACCACGATCTCCCCCTCGTGGTCGCACAACCGCCCCAGCGTGACGATCGGCGACCACGCCTTCTACGCAGTGAACTGAGCGGCAGGTATCGCAGACACAGAAAAGGCCACCTTCCGGTGGCCTTTTCTTTTGGACGTCCAGACGTCCGTATGTCAAGGACGATCAGCGCGGGTAGACGTGATCGCCGCGCACCTCGACGTAGTCGCCCTGGCGCAGGCCGGGGTTCTCGCGCTGGGTCACGGTGGCGTAGCGTCCGTCGTCCAGACGGACAACGATGCGCCAGGCCACCTTGTCGCCACCGCTGCGCTTGCCGACCTGGTTGCCGACCACGCCGCCGGCCACCGCGCCGGCCACGGTCGCGGCCTTGCGGCCATCGCCCTTGCCGACCTGGTTGCCGAGCACGCCGCCGGCCACCGCGCCGATGATCGCACCCAGCGTGCCACCGTTGCCGCTGTTCTCCAGATACACCTGCTGAACCTCCTGCACCACGCCGCAGGTGTTGCAGCGAACCGGCTGGTTGCCGTAAGCCGACGACTGGCCTCCGTAGTAGCCGTTGTTGCTGTTGCCGTAAGGCTGGGTCGCGCAACCGGCGAGGGCGAGGCCCGTCGTCATCGATGCGGCCAGTGCAAGTTTTGCAATGCGTGCAGTCATCAGGTGCTCCTGTGGGATGAATGAGCTCAATGAGCGTCGGATACCACGGTCACGCCTTCCTTCACCTCAACGCGATCACCGGGGTCGTGATCCATGCGGACCGTACGGGTGACGCCGTCGTAGACGTAGCGGACGTCGTAGCCGACGATCTTGCTGCTGGTGTTGTTGACCGTGTCGCAGCGGCGTTCGACGCTGGTGGTGACCTGCCCCTTCTGGTGCGCCGCCTCGATCCGGTTGCCGGCGTAGCCGCCGCCGACCGCGCCGGCCACGGTGGCCAGTGTCTTGCCCTTGCCGCCGCCGACCTGGTTGCCGACCAGGCCGCCGACCACTGCGCCGATCGCCGTGCCAGCGATGCGATGCTGGTCCTTCGGCGGTGCGGTGTGCGTGACGGTCTCGTCATGGCAGACCTGCTTGGGGTTGTTCACCGTCGTGCGCACCGGGTCGACGGAGACGACCTTGCCGTACTTCACTCCGGCATCGGCGCTCGCGGCCATGCCGTCCGCACCGGTCGAGCCGGCGTCCGCACTGCGGTTGCAGGCAGACACTCCCGTCACCAGCGCCGCGGCGATCGCCGCCTTGAGTACATTGACCATCAACGTGTTCATCACTTCCTACTCCTCTGTTTGAGCGCAGCCTACCGCCCGGGATGTGCAGCGGACGTAACAACCTGCGCAGTCAATTGAACCGATGCCAGACTGAATCGCAGCTAGCTCGAAGTTATGACATGGTTTTCACGCACTTGCCGTGCAGTCGCGCCCACATTCACGGATCTTCCCCATGCAACTGCTCATCGACAGCCACGTGCATCTCGACCTGGAGGCGTTCGAGGCCGACCGCGCCGCGGTCATCGCGCGGGCCGAAGCGGCCGGCGTTGGCCAACTGGTGGTCCCGGCCACCGACGCCGAAAGCTGGCCGCGCATCCATGCCCTGTGCGACGACCGACCCGGCATCCATCCCGCCTATGGCCTGCATCCGCTGTTCATGGACCGCCATCGGCCCGAGCACCTGGAGCGCCTCGGCGACTGGCTGGGCGATCACCCCGCGGTCGCCGTGGGCGAGATCGGCCTGGACTACCACGGCGCGGGGCCCGATCGCGACCTGCAGCAACGCTTCTTCGAAATCCAGCTGCGGCTGGCGCGCGAACTGGATCTGCCGGTCATCGTGCACGCACGCCAGGCACTGGAAGAGGTGAGCCTGAGCCTGCGCCGCTGCCCCGGCGCGCGCGGCGTGGTGCACAGCTTCTCCGGCAGCGAACAACAGGCAGCAAAGCTGTGGGACATCGGCTTCCACCTGGGCATCGGTGGCCCGGTGACCTACGAACGCGCGCAGCGCCTGCGGCGCATCGTTGCCGCCATGCCGATCCAGTTCCTGCTGCTGGAAAGCGACGCGCCGGACCAGCCCGACGCCGGCCACCGCGGCCAACGCAACGAACCGGCGCGACTGGTCGAGATCCTGCGCTGCGTGGCCGAGCTGCGCGGCGAGAGCGAGCAGCACGTGGCGCAAGCCACCTCCGCCAATGCCCGCCGCCTGTTCGGCCTCGACCGGAACCCGTGACAATTGTCACTTGCCCCGGGCCATCGGCGCCTGCTAATTTACTTCACTGGTGAATTATAAATCAGTGAAATGGCGACTCTCGCAAACTGCATCGCGATGATGGACGAAGGCATCGACCGGGTCGGCCAGCTCGTCCCGCAGATGCCCGTGGCGGAAGCGCGGATGTGCCGGCTCATGCTGATGCTCGGCGCCACCATCGACCGCGAGCTGGAGGCGAAGCTCAAGCCGAACAAGCTCAACCACAGCGAGTTCCTGACCCTGATGATCCTGTACAGCCGGCCGGACGGCAGTTCCACGCCGGGCGAGCTGTGCGAGTTCACCACCCAGGGCGCCACCAACATGACGCGCATCGCCAATGCGCTGGTCAAGCGCGCCCTGATCACCCGCGGCAGCAGCAAGGAGGATCGCCGCCGCGTACTGATCCGCATCACCCCTGCCGGCCGGCGCTTCGTGCAGAAGATGCTGCCGCCGATGTTCCCGCAGGTGGGCGCCATGTTCGGCGGCTTCAGCGCCGGCGACATGCGTCAGTTCGACCGGCTGCTGCGCAAGCTCGCCGCCAATCTCGACCAGTTGGGCGAACAGCGCCTGCCATGAAGGATTCCCGCATGAAGCACGCCTTGCCGGGCGGACGCGCGATGCTCGCCGCCCTGATTGCCCTGACCCTGGCCGCCTGCGCTGCACCGGCCAGGCTGCTGGCACCGGACCTGCGCGGCGACGTGCCGCTGGCCGGGCTGCAGGCGCCCGAGCGCGCCGGCTGGCCCGCGGCGCAGTGGTGGCGGCAATACCACGATCCGCAGCTGGACAACCTGATGGATAGCGCCACCCGCCAGTCGCCGGACCTCGCGATGGCGCAGAGCCGGGTGGCCCAGGCGGAGCAGTCGGCGAGGCTGGCAGCGGCGCAGCTCGGGCTGTCGGTGAACGGCAGCGCGCAGGTGGCGCGGCAACGGCTGAGCGACCACGGGCTGATCCCGAGCCAGTTCCTCGGCTTCAGCTGGTACAACCAGGCCGACCTCGGTGCGCAGCTCAAATACGACTTCGACTGGTGGGGCAAGCAGCGCGCCACGCTGGAAGCAGCGCTCGACCAGGCGCACGCGGCCGAAGCGCAGCGCAGCGCTGCGGCGCTGGCACTGCAATACGCCGTGGCCGATACCTACTTCGGCTGGCAGGCCGACCAGGCGCGCCTGCAGTTGGCCGATCAAGCGCTCGCCACGCAGCAGCAGTTCAGCCGCATCGCCGATCTGCGCGTCAAGCAGGGCGTGGACTTGCCGGACGAAGCGCAGAAGGCGCGCGCGCAACTGGCCGCCGTGCAGGAAATGCGCGTGGCGCTGGAAGGCTCGGCGAAGATCCGCCGCGTGTCGCTCGCCTCGCTGCTCGGCGTGGCACCGGAACAGCTGCCCGAGCTGCAGCCGCGACCGCTGCCGCGCGTCGACGAAGGCATTCCCGCCAACGCCGCGCTGGACCTGATCTCGCGCCGCCCGGACATCGCCGCCAGCCGCTGGCAGGTCGAAGCCGCGCTGCGCCAGACCGACGCCGCCCGCGCCGAGTTCTTCCCGGATTTCAGCATCAGCGCGATGGCCGGGTTGTCGAGCATCGACCTGGGCAAGCTGTTCACCGCCGGCAGCCGCACGTTCTCGCTGGCCCCGGCGCTGCACTTGCCGATCTTCAATGGCGGCGCGCTGAAGGCGAACTACGGTGTGAGCAAGGCCCAGCTCGACGCGGCAATCGCGCAGTACGACAGCACGGTGCTGGGTGCCGCCCGTGAAGTCGCCACGCAGGCGCTCGGCGCACAACAGATCGCCGCGCGGCGCGTGGTCCAGCGCACCCGCGTGGATGCGCAGCGGCAACTGCTGGCCAACGCGCAGGCGCGCGCCGCCCAGGGCGTGCGCGACGCCCGCGAGAGCCTGGTGGCCAAGGCGCAATGGCTGCAGCAGCGCGACGCGGCCGTGCAGTTGCAGGCGCAAGCCGTGGCGACCGACCTCGCGCTGGTCAAGGCGCTGGGTGGCGGCTATCGCGACGCCTCCGCCGCCGACCGCAACGCCGATGCCACCTCTTCCGTTACCGCTGGAGCCCGCCCATGAGCACCACTGAAACCGACCGGTCGTCTGTCGACGCCAACGACAGCGGCATGGCCGCGAAGGACGCGGCCAAGCGTCGGCGCGCGCTGCTGATCGTGGCCGCCGCGTTCATCCTCGCCGGGCTCGCCTGGTTCGCGCTGTGGTTCTTCGTGTTCTCCACCCGGGTCAAGACCGACAACGCCTACGTCGGCGGCAACCAGGTGGCCATTTCGGCCCAGGTGCCCGGCACGGTGGTGGCGATCCTCGCCGACGACACCCAGCGCGTCGAAGCCGGCAAGGTGCTGGTACGGCTGGACCCCACCGACGCCAAGGTGCGCCTGGAACAGGCACGCAGCGCACTGGCCCAGGCCGTGCGCGGCGTGCGCCAGCAAACCAGTTCGGCCAGCAGTGCCGACGCCCAGGTCGACGCAGCCAGGCTCGCGCTGCAGAAGGCCGACGCCGACCTCAAACGCCACCTGCCGCTGCTGGCGGCGCACGCCGAATCGCCGGAAATCGTGCAGCACCTGCGCGACGGCGTGGCGCAGGCGCGCGCCGCGCTGGCCGGCGCGCAGGCCCAGGCAGCCGCGGCGCATGCGGCAATCGAAGGCACCGACGTGGCGCGCAACCCGGGCGTCATGCAGGCCCGCGCGAATTTCAGCGCCGCGTGGATCGCCGCCCAGCGCAACGCGATCTACGCACCGGTCTCCGGCTACGTGGCGCAGCGCAGCGTGCAGTTGGGCAACAGCGTGCAGCCCGGGCAGCAATTGATGACGGTGGTGCCACTGCACGATCTGTGGGTGGAGGCCAACTTCAAGGAAAGCCAGTTGCGCCACATCCGCATCGGCCAGCCGGCGACGGTCGTCTCCGATCTCTACGGCGACGATGCGGTGTTCCACGGCAAGGTGATCGGCCTGGGCGCCGGCACCGGCAGCGTGTTCTCGCTGCTGCCGGCGCAGAACGCCACCGGCAACTGGATCAAGGTGGTGCAGCGCGTGCCGGTGCGCATCTCGCTGGACAACGCCGAGCTGGACAAGCATCCGCTGCGGGTGGGCCTGTCCAGCGAGGTCACCATCGACATCACCGACGACAAGGGCAGCGTGCTGGCCGCCACCCCGGCGCAGCAGCCGGTGGCGCAGACCGACGTCTATACCCAGATGGCCGCCAAGGCCGACGCCGAGGCCGAGCAGGTCATCCGCGCCAACCTGCCGCGCGACGCCCGCTGAGTCGAGCCGATGGCCGCCACGCCCGACGACACCACGTCCCTGAAGCCGCTGCAAGGCGGCGCCCTGGTCCTGCTGACCATCGCGGTCGCCTTCAGCACCTTCATGGAAGTGCTGGACATGACCATCGTCAACGTCTCGGTGCCGCACATCGCCGGCAGCCTCGGCGTGAGTCCCAGCGAGGGCACCTGGACGATCAGCTCCTACGCGCTGGCCAGCGCGATCATGCAGCCGCTGACCGGCTGGCTGGCGCGACGCTTCGGCGAGGTGCGCACCTTCATCAGCTCGGTGACGCTGTTCGTGCTGTTCTCGATGCTCTGCGGCATGGCTACCAGCATGCCGATGCTGGTGATCTGCCGCCTGCTGCAGGGCGCGGGCTCCGGCCCGATGGTGGCGCTGTCGCTGGCCCTGCTGCTGTCGAGCTACCCGAAGGCGAAACAGGGCATGGCGCTGGCGCTGTGGGCAATGACGGTAGTGGTGGCGCCGATCTTCGGCCCGATCCTCGGCGGCTGGCTGACCGACAATTTCTCGTGGCCGTGGATCTTCTACATCAACGTGCCGGTGGGTGCGCTGGCCGCGTTGATTACCTGGGCGCTGCTGCACAAACGCGAGACGAAAACCTTCAAGATGCCGATCGACGTGATCGGGCTGGTGCTGCTGGTGGTCGGCGTGGGCGCGCTGCAGTTCATGCTGGACAACGGCAACGACCACGACTGGTTCGCCTCGCCGATGATCCTGACCCTGGGCATCATCGCGCTGGTCTGCCTCACCTTCCTGATCGTGTGGGAGCTGCACGCCAGACATCCGGTGGTCGAACTGGCGCTGTTCAAGCGGCGCAACTTCACCGTGGCCGTGGTGGCGCTGTCGCTGGGCATGATGGCGTTCTTCGGCATCAATGTGGTGTTTCCGCTGTGGCTGCAGATCGACCTCGGCTACACCGCCACCTGGGCCGGCCTGGCCAGCGCGCCGGTGGGCGTGCTGGCGTTCCTGATGGCACCGGTGATCGGCGCCAACATCCAGCGGCTGGAGCTGCGCGCGGTGGTGACGTTCGCCTTCATCGTGTTCGCGGTGACCTCGTTCTGGTTCGCCAGCTTCGACAGCTCCGCCTCGTTCGGCACCCTGGTGCTGCCGCGCTTCGTGATGGGCATCGGCATCGCCTGCTTCTTCATCCCGCTCAACCAGATGTACCTGTCCGGCCTGAACCCGGACCAGGTCGCCAGCGCCTCGGGCCTGGCCAACTTCTGCCGCACGCTGGCGTCGAGCGTCTCGACCGCGGCCACGGTGACGCTGTGGCAGCATCGCGGCGAATACCACCACGCCGTGCTGACCGAACACATCACGCCGGCGGCGCCCGCCGCGACCAGTTTCCTGCAGCGCCTGGAGCACGGCGGCTTTTCCATGCGGCAGGGGCTGGATGTGGTCGACCAGTTGATCACCCGCGAGGCGCTGACCTTGTCGGTCAATGACGTCTACCTCGTTTGCGCCGTGCTGTTCCTCGCCATGATCCCGCTGCTGTGGCTGGCGCGCCCGCCGTTCGGCAATGCCGGCGGTGCCCCGGGGCACTGAAACAGGCGGATTTGCTGCGCCCGGATGCCGCAGCATGAAACGGCGGCGCCGACTGGTGCGCCGCAATATCTTCTGCTAGCTTGTGGCGCATGGCACAAAACAAACGCATCATCAAGAAGTACCCGAACCGGCGTCTCTACGACACCGAGATCTCCAGCTACATCACGCTGGAGGAAGTCCGCCAGCTGGTGCTGGACAACGAGGATTTCGAGGTCCGCGACGCCAAGAGCGGCGAGGATCTGACCCGTTCGGTGCTGCTGCAGATCATCTCCGAGCACGAGGACAAGGGGCAGCCGATGCTGTCGCCGCAGTTGCTCAGCCAGATCATCCGCTTCTACGGCGACTCGCTGCAGGGCTTCATGGGCCCCTATCTGGAGCGCAGCCTGCAGGTGTTCCTCGACCAGCAGACCCAGTTCCGCAGCCAGCTCAACAACCTCATGGGGCAAACCCCCTGGAACACGCTGAACGACCTGACCGAGCGCAACATGGCGGCGTTCCAGGCAATGCAGCGCGGGCTGATGGACACCGCCGCCAAGGTGATGCCGACCCCGCCGCCGGCCGGCACGCGCAGCGGCAAGAAGCCCGGCTGAATCCCGCGCGCCGCGACGGCCCCGCTCCGTCGCCGGCGCCCCAACCTTTCCCGGACGCTGCAGCACAACATGTGCTGCCACGCAGCGTGAGCCGGCCAGCGAAGCGATCCCGATGAATCAGACCGACACTCCACGACGCGTTGCCATCGTCACCGGCGGCATCGGCGGATTGGGCACCGAAATCTGCCGCCACCTTGCCCGCGCCGGGCGCCAGGTGGTGGCGCTCGATCTGGCTGCGCGCACCGAACGGGTCGCCGCCTTCCACCACGAACTCTCCGAATTCGGTGGCGCGGTCGACTTCGCACCGCTCGACGTCAGCGATTTCGAAAGTTGCCGGCAGGCGCTCGCGCAGGTCGAAAACCGCCACGGCAGCGTCGACATCGTGGTCAACGCCGCCGGCATCACCCGCGACGCCAGCCTGCGCAAGATGAGCCCGCAGCAATGGCACGAGCTGATGCAGGTGAATCTGGACGGCGTGTTCAACATCTGCCGCCACGTGGTCGACGGCATGAGCGCGCGCGGCTTCGGTCGCATCGTCAACATCAGCTCGGTCAACGGACAGACCGGCCAGTTCGGCCAGACCAACTACTCGGCAGCCAAGGCCGGCGTGCATGGCTTCAGCATGGCGCTGGCGCGCGAGACCGCGCGCAAGGGCATCACCGTCAACACCGTCTCGCCCGGCTACTGCGACACGCCGATGGTGGCGGCCGTGCCCGACGACATCCGCGCCCAGATCATCGCCGGCATTCCGGTCGGCCGGCTCGGCTCGCCGGCGGACATCGCCCGCGCCGTGGCTTTCCTCGCCGCCGACGACGCCGGCTACATCACCGGCGCCAACCTGCCGGTGAACGGCGGTTACTTCATGAGCTTCTGAGCGTCCCGGCTCACCCCGCGTTGCGGGCGGCAGCAAGTGCCTGCCGCCGCGCCAGCCACACCCCACCGGCAGTCAGCGCCAGCGCCAACGCCTGGGCCAGCAGGCCCTGCAGCGTCGGGTGAATGCCCAGCAACGGGATCGAGACGAACGACACGGCGTCGGCGCCGACCACGCCAGCCTCCTGCAGCGCGGCAATGCCGTTGCCGGCAAACACCACCGCCAGCAGCGCCAGCAAGGCCGAGGTCGCGGTGAAGAACGGCCCGATCGGCAGGCGCACGCTGTACTTCAGGATCGCCCAGGCCACCAGCGCCAGCAGCAGCGCCGCCGTGAGCATGCCGGCGATCACGTAGTGCTGCCCCTCGCTGCCCACCTGCACCCACAGGGTCTGGTAGAACAGCACGATCTCGAACAGCTCGCGGTACACGGCCAGGAACGCCACGCCGGCCATCGCCCACAAGGTGCCCTTGCCCAGCGCGGCATTCACCCGCGTGCGGATGAACGCGCTCCATGCCTGCGCGTACGATTTGCTGTGCAGCCAGTAGCCGACGTACAGCAGCATCGCCGCGGCGATCAGCGCGGTGACGCCCTCGGTGACCTCGCGATTGGCGCCGGAGATCGCCAGCAGATAGCTCGATACCACCCACGTCGCCGTGCCCAGCAGCACCGCCGCCATCCAGCCGAAGTGGATGTACGGCATCGCATCGCGGCGCCCGGTCTTGTGCACGAACGCGATGATCGCCGCCAGCACCAGGATGGCCTCCAGACCCTCGCGCAGCAGGATCAGCAGCGCGCTGAGGAAGGCCGTCAGCGGCGACAGCTCGCCCGCCGCAAGCTCCTGTTCGGCACGGTCGAGCAGGCCGTCGATGCGCTTGACCTGCGCGGCGACCTCAGCCACCGGCGGCCCCTGGGCGATGGTCGTGCGCAAGGCCATCATCCGGGTCTCCACCTCGCGTCGCAGCGGGGCGTCGACGTTGTCCAGGCTGGCCTCGACCAGTTCGAAACCTTCCAGGTAGGCACCGATGGCCAGTTGCCGCGCCATGTCGCGATCGCCGCGGCGATAGGCGTCGAGGCTGGCGTCGAGCTTGTCGCGGGTGGTTGCCATCGGCGTGGGTGCCGCGGCCTGGATCGACGCCGGATGGGCGGCCAGGTAAGCCTGCACTGCCACCAGTTGCGCGCCTTCGCGCTGCGCCACGTCATTCGGCGCCCGCGTCACCAGGTCGCCGAAGTCCTTGAACTGCGCCTTGCCGATGCCTTGCTGCCAAGCCGTGGCCCCGGCCTGCAACTGCGCGGGCGTGGCGCGCAGGCCGGCGACGTAGAACGCGAGTGACCAGCGCTCGGCCTCGGACAGTTCCGGGAACGGCCGCATCGGCGTGCCGGCCACGCCCAGCGTGATGGTGTTGTACAGCCCGTAGATGCTGCGCGCATCCATCCTTGCCGCATCGTGGAAATTGCTGGGCACCGGATCGAGCCCGGCTGCCAGCACGCCGTCGCCATGGCCGCTGACGCCGTGGCAGGCGGCGCAATCGGCGGCATACAGGCGCGCACCCGCGGCAAGGTCCGGCGCCTGCCGCGGCGCCACGCTCAGCTGCCAGACGCGGATGATGTCCCAACGCAACGCATTGGCCGCCGCGGCCACCGCCTTGCCATCGGTCTTCGTCGCGATCGCCGCGCGCAGGGCCTGCGCCTTGCCCACCAGTTCCGCCTGCCCCGTCTGTGCCGGCAACTGCTGCAGCAACGCCAGCGACTGCGTGGCGAATTCGAGCTGCTCGGCGTACTCGCTCTGGTCGAGCACCTTGCCGTCGCGCACGAACTGGGGGTAGTCCACGCTGATGTAATCGAGCATGTGCACGATCGTCTGCGCCTTGTCCGCGGCAGGCGCGGGTGCGGCTGCCGTCGCCGTGGCCGCGACGACGAGCATGCCCAGGCCCAGCAACCAGGCAAGGCAGAACGAAGGTGGACGACGACAATGCGTATGCATGGCGAAGCGGATTCCAGGCAGCGCCCGGCCAGGGGCGACGGAAAAACGGAAGGCGCCATTGTCGCGAATGAGCGCATCAACTGCAAATGAGAATGATTCACGCAGATGCCGTATCCCTTGCACCTCGGCGGCCGCGCTGACCCGGCCGAAACTTCCTGCGTCGCGACGCCGCGTCCGTGCGGCCCTGGAACCCGGTCATTGACCGGAAATGGCAAGAAGTCGTAGTTTCCTGCGATCCGGTCGCCGTCTGTCCTGGGGGGGACTCCTCGCGCACCGGACTGCAAGACGCACCGGCAGGGAAACCTGCCGGGCGTCTTTTCGAATCACGAGGAGGGGAACCACTGATGATGCAAAAACCACTTGCCGCGGCGCTGCTGGGCGCCATCGGCCTGGCCGTCATGTCCGATGCCGGCGCAGCAACGCACGCACGCGTGCAGGCGCCATCCATGGGCAAGCTCGCGCCCGCCGCCCTGGCCAACCGCATCGGCCTGGATGCCGACGCCGCGCTGTCGCCGCGCCTGCAGGCACGCACCACCCACGGCACCGTGAAAACCCGCGAACAGCAGACGTTCCGCGGCATACCGGTATACGGTCGCCGGGTCGTGGTGGAACGTGACGGCAGCGGCAACGTGCTCGGCGTCAGCGGCGAGATTTCCCGCGGCATCGGCCACGACATCGCCTCGGTCGCCCCCGCCATCAACGGCAATCGCGCCATCGGCCTGCTGCGCGCGCACGCCGGCCTGTTGCCGCTCGGCATCGGCGTCAACGGCATTCGCGACAGCGACATCCAGGACGCGAAGATCGATCTGTACGTCTACGCCGAGGGCAACCGCGCCCGTCTCGCCTATCTCACCTCGTTCTTCGTCGATCGCAGCGGTCAGCCGACGCGCCCGATGGCGATCATCGACGCCAACACCGGGGAAGTGATCGAGTCCTGGGACGGCCTCACCACCAAGGGCAAGCCGGGCGGCGGCGGTGGCGGCAGCACCGGCACGCCGGCACTGGCCACCGGCGCCGGCGGCAACCAGAAGACCGGCCAGTATTTCTACGGCACCGACTATGCGGCGCTTGCCGTCACCCAGTCCGGCTCCACCTGCTACATGCAGAACCCGGACGTGAAGACCAACAACATGGCGAAAAGCACGCGCACGGGCACGCTGTGGAGCTTCATCTGCCCGAACAGCAGCGGCGATGCCGTGAACGGGGCCTATTCGCCGATCAACGACGCACACCATTTCGGCAGCGTCGTGCACGACATGTACAACAACTGGCTCGGCGCGCCGCCGCTGAGCTTCTCGCTGGTGATGAACGTGCACTACGGCCGCAACTACGAGAACGCGTTCTGGAACGGCTCGTCGATGAACTTCGGCGACGGCGCCAGCTACTTCTATCCGCTGACCTCGCTGGACGTCACCAGCCACGAAATCAGCCACGGCTTCACCGAGCAGAACTCCGGCCTGCAGTATTCCGGCCAGTCCGGCGGCATGAACGAGGCGTTCTCGGACATGGCAGGCGAAGCGGCCGAGTACTTCGACCGCGGCCACAACGACTGGCTGGTGGGCGCGGAGATCATCAAGAACGGCACCGCGCTGCGCTGGATGTGCACGCCGAAGCTGGACGGCGCCTCGATCGACAACGCGGCGAACTACACCAGCTCGCTGGACGTGCACTATTCCAGCGGTGTCTACAACAAGGCGTTCTGCACGCTGGCCAAGTCGTCCAACTGGAACACCAGGAAGGCCTTCGAAGTCTTCGCGCACGCCAACGCGATGTACTGGTCGGCCACCTCCACGTTCAACGCCGGTGCCTGCGGCGTGGAGAACGCGGCGGACGACTACGGCTACTCGCGCAGCGACGTGGTGGCGGCATTCAATGCCGTCGGCGTGACCTGCCAGTAGGCAACCGGCAAGCCTGCCGTTGAACGAGGGCCGGTCCGCAAGGGCCGGCCCTTCTCGTTGCCGCGACAGCCTGCCGGAGGCATGCCGGCACGAAACGGACGATCCGGGATTGCAGTCGCGCGGCGCTTGCGGAACAGTGTGCGGATTCCTTCTCCGGACCGCAGCATGGCGCAGCAACCCATCACCCTCATCGGCGGCGGCCTGGTCGGCGCCTTGCTGGCGCAGCAGTTGGCCCGGCGCGGTTTCGCCGTCGATGTCTTCGAAAAGCGCCCCGATCCGCGACTGAGCGGTTTCCTGGGTGGTCGCTCGATCAACCTGGCGCTGGCCGAGCGCGGCCTGCAGGCGCTGCGCACGGCCGGCCTGGCCGACGACGTGCTGCAGCGCGCGGTGATGATGCGCGGGCGCATGGTGCACGACCGCGATGGCAACAGCGGCCTGCAGCGCTACGGCGTGGACGACAGCGAGGTGATCTGGTCGGTCTCGCGCGGCGCGCTGAACATGCTGCTGCTGGATGCCGCCGAGGCGGCCGGCGTGCGCTTTCATTTCGGCCAGTGGCTGGTCGGCGCCGACTTCGGGCGTCAGCGCATCCGGCTCGCCGACGAGGCGGGCGTGCAGCGTGAACTGGATGCCGGGCTGCTGGTCGGCGCCGACGGCGCCGGCTCCGCGGTGCGCGCGGCGATGAACGCGCAGGCGCCGCTGGGCGAGCGGATCGAATCGCTCGGCCACGGCTACAAGGAACTGGAGATCCCGCCAGCCGGCGAGTTGCCGGCCGCGGTGCTGCAGCACAGCGGCGGCCGCGACCAGTTCGCGCTGGAGCCGCACGCGCTGCACATCTGGCCGCGCGGCGGCTACATGTGCATCGCGCTGCCGAATACCGAGGGCAGCTTCACCGTCACCCTGTTCCTGCCGGCGCAGGGCGCCGCGCCGAGCTTCGCCACCCTGCCCGACGCCACGGCCGCGGGCGCATTCTTCCGCGAGCAGTTCCCGGGCCTGCTGCCGCTGATCCCGCGCTTCGGAGAGGATTTCGACAGCCACCCGGTCGGCACGCTGTCCACGCTGTACCTCGAGCGCTGGCACCTGGACGGCCGCGCGCTGCTGCTCGGCGACGCGGCGCACGCGATCGTGCCGTTCCACGGCCAGGGCATGAACTGCGGCTTCGAGGACACCGTGGTGCTGGCGGACCTGCTGGCCGGGGCGCCGGACGACAGCGCCGACGTGTTCGCCGAATTCCAGCGCGTGCGCCAGCCGAACGCCGACGCGATCGCCGCGATGGCGGTGGAGAACTACATCGAGATGCGCGACTCGGTGGCCGATCCGCACTACCTGGCCAAGCGCGAACTCGGCGCGAAGCTGGCCGAGCGCATTCCCGGCCACTACATGGCGCGCTATCGCCTGGTGACGTTCACCCACGTGCCCTACGCCTACGCGCTTGCACGCGGCCGCGCACAGGATGAACTGCTGGAACAATTGCTGCGCGACACGCCCCGGGTTGCGGACATCGACCTGGACGCCGCGGCGAGTCTGTTGCGCTCCCGCCTGCCGCCGCTGCCGCCACTGCGCCATGGATGAATCGCTGCTTGCCGCCTTCCGCGCCACTCGTTACCTGGTCTGCCTCGACCCTGTGGAATGGGCCGACATCCGCATCGACCAGCCGTTGCCGGTTGCGCTGCACGCGCTGGTCGGTGCCCAGGCCTGGGGATTCATCACGGCGTGGAACCCGCGCGGCGAACCACGCGACCTGGCGGACAACCTCGCTGCGCAGGGGCAGCTGTTCGCCGCATTGCGCGAATGGCCGGGGGCGGCGATCCGTCCGGGGATCGGCATCGGCACCAGCGGCTGGCATGAGCCCAGCCTGTTCGTGACCGGACCCGACCGGGCGACGCTGGACGCGCTGGCCCGTCGCCACGAGCAACTGGCCTACCTTCACGGCCGCGCCGACGGTACGGCCCGCTTGCGCGTAATGGAATGACGCGTCCGCACGCGCCCGTCGACCCGACACCAGGAGAGGTGGGCGGGATCAGGGACGACATGCATTTCAATGCACCAGCTGGTTGATTTCCATGATCGGCAGCAGGATAGCCAGCACGATCATCAGCACGATGCCGCCCATGACCAGGATCATCATCGGTTCGAGCAACGTGAGCAGAACCGCCAGACGTCGTTCGAGAGCCTGCATTTCGAGCTGTGCGGCGCGTTCGAGCATGTGTTCCAGTTTGCCGCTGGCTTCGCCGCTGCCGACCAGGTGGATCATCAGCGGCGGAAAGACATGCGCGGCATCCAGCGCGCGTGTCAGCGTATCGCCTTCGCGCACGCGCTCAATGGCAGCCTTGATGCCGCCTTGCATGACCAGGTTGGACATGGCCCGCGCACCGTAGTCGAGTGCCGCGAGCAAGGGCACGCCACCGCCGACGAGGATGGCCAGCGTACTGGCGAAGCGCGAGGCATTCAGACTCCGAATGACCGATCCGAGCCAGGGCAAGCGCAACGCCAGAGCATGCCAGCGGCGCCGGTGGCGCTCGCGCTGGAGAACGGCCCGCACGCCGACCGCGGCGCAGAGGCCGATGACGAGGAGGCAAGGCCCCGCTCCGCGCAGGAAATCCGAGACCGCAATCAGCCCCCGGGTGAGCAACGGCAGGCTTTGCCGAGACTGCTGGAAAACCTGCACGATCTGCGGCACGACGTAGACCAGCAATCCGGCAACCACGCAGATCGCCACGAAGGTGACCAGCGCCGGATACAGCAGGGCGAGACTGGTCTTCTGGCGCAGCGCCTGACGCGCCTCCAGGTAGTCGGCAAGGTGTTGCAGCACGTCCGGCAACGCGCCCGATTCCTCGCCACCGCGCACCAGCGCGCGGTAATAACCGGGGAAATCCCGCCCGTAGCTGCTCATGGCGCCGGCGAGCGACAGGCCAGCGGTGATCTCGGCCTTGACGCCACCAAGTACTTCCCGCGTCTTTGGCGCCGCAACCTCCTCGATCAGCGCAGCCAGTGCATGCTCCATCGTGAGGCCGGAAGCGAGCAGCGTGGCCAGCTGGCGGGTGAGCAGGCTCAGTTCGGCCGCAGGGATGCCGCGTGACCAGGGCGGCGCCGCGCGCTCCCGGTTGCGAACACGCTCGACGCGCTCCGGATACAAGCCCCGGGTGCGCAACTGGGTGCGGGCCTGACGCGGTGAATCCGCCTGCACCAGGCCGGACCTGGGATGACCGGCGGCGTCGAGTGCCCGGTAACGGAACGCCTCCATGGCGCTACCGCTCGCGGGTGACGCGCAGCACTTCCTCCAGGCTCACCGTGCCTTCGGCGGCCAGTCGCATGCCGTCGTCGCGCAGCGAACCCATGCCATGCGCGCCGGCGTGTTCGCGCAGCGTCTGCTCGTCCACCCGGTCGTGGATGAGCCTGCGCAGCTCGTCATCGACCGTGAGCCATTCGTAGATGCCGGTACGGCCCTTGTAGCCGGAGCGGTTGCACGCAGGGCAACCGACCGCCGCATGGAAATTGCCCGGTGCAGACGCCAGACCGAGGCTGCGCAACTGCACGGCATCGGCTGCCAGTGGCGCACGACATTCCACGCAGAGCTTGCGCACCAGGCGCTGGGCGCCGATGCCGATCAGGCTGGACGCAAGCAGAAAGGGCTCGACGCCCATGTCGACCAGCCTGGTGACGGCGCTCACCGCGTCGTTCGTATGCAGCGTGGTGAGCACCAGATGCCCGGTGAGGCTGGCCTGGATCGCGATCTGCGCACTCTCCAGGTCGCGGATTTCGCCGATCATGATCACGTCCGGGTCCTGGCGAAGGATGGTGCGCAGGGCACGCGCGAAGCTCATGTCGACGCGGCTGTTGGTCTGCGTCTGGTTGATGCCGTCGAGGTCGTACTCGATCGGATCCTCGACGGTCATGATGTTGAGCGCCTTGGGATCCAGCCGCGACAGCGCGGCATACAGCGTGGTGGTCTTGCCGGAACCCGTGGGGCCGGTCACCAGGATGATGCCGTGCGGCTCGCGGATCAGCGCGTCCACTTGCGCGAGGGTGGGCGGGTCCATGCCCAGCCGGGACAGTTCGAGCCGGCCGGCCTGCTTGTCCAGCAGGCGCAGCACGACACGCTCGCCGTGGCCGGTCGGGATCGTCGACACCCGCACGTCGATCGGCTTGCCGGCGGCGCGCAGCGCGATGCGGCCGTCCTGCGGCAGGCGTTTCTCGGCGATATCGAGCTGCGCCATGATCTTCACGCGCGACACGATGGCCGTATGCAGCGCGCGTGCGGGCTCGATCAGATCGCGCAACGTACCGTCGATGCGCAGCCGAACCACCGAGCGCGACTCGAACGGTTCGATGTGGATGTCCGAAGCGCCTTCGCGCAACGCCTGGGTCAGCAAGGCGTTGATCAGGCGGATCAGCGGCGCGTCGTTCTGGCTGTCCAGCAGGTCCTCGACGCGCGGTATTTCCTGCAGCAACCGGGACAGATCCATGTCTTGTGCGAGGTCGTCCGCCAGCGCAGCCGCGCCTTCGTCGGCGCCGTTGTACAAGGTGGCGATGCGCTCGTCGAACTCGCCTGTGCCGACGCGCTGCGCACGAATGGGCACGCCGAGTGCGCGGCGCAGCTCGGCCAGCGCGCCAGCCGACGCGCCATGGCGCACGACGACTTCGGCGACACCGTCGCCAAGTCCGGTGACGGCGATGCCGTTGACCTTGGCGAAGGCATACGGCACGGGCGGCTTCGTCAGCATCCCGCGATCACCGCCGATTGTCCTGGCCGGCCGATGCCGGCGGCAGGGGTGGCAACAGTGGCGAAGGATCGTTGCCGCGCACTGCGCCGCGAGTCGGCTCGGCGTGGATCTGCTGACCACGGATGTAGTCGTAGCGTTCGCCGGTCAAGGCACCCGCCCCCTGCGCATCACGCAGGACGGTCGGGCGCAGGAATACCATCAGATTGGTCTTGGTACGCGAGTGGTTGTTGTAGCGGAACAGGCCGCCGAGCAACGGCAGACTGCCCAGCAGCGGAACCTTGGCTACGCCGCCGTTGACGGAATCCTGCATCAGCCCGCCGAGCACGATGATCTGTCCGTCGTCGACCAGAACAGTCGACTCGATCGAGCGCGTGTTGGTGATGACCCCGGCGGGATTGGCGGTGTCGGCAATGCTCGAAACCTCCTGGTAGATCTGCAGGCGCACGACTCCGCCTTCGGATATCTGCGGGCGAATCCTCAGGGTCAGCCCGACATCCTTGCGCTCGATGGTCTGGAACGGCGACGGCGTGGTTGCCGCACCGGAAACTGCGTACTGGCCGGTGATGAACGGGACGTTCTGGCCAACCACGATCTTCGCCTCCTCGTTGTCGAGGGTGAGCAGGGTCGGCGTCGACAGGATGTTGGCGTTGCTGTCCGTTTCCAGTGCGCGCGCGAGCAGGCCGAGGTTGAGGACCTGAACGCCACCCACCGTCACGCTGCCGTGCACCGTGCCGATGTTCAGCCCGGGGCCGGCACTGGCCGGGTTCTGCGCGATGCCGATGATGTTCCGCCCCGCCCCGCCGAAGTTGGTGCCGCCGAACACTTGCGTACCCGACTCGCCGATGCCGCCGAGGTCCTGCCACTGGATGCCGAACTCGCCGGCCTTGTTCGCCGTAAGCTCGACCACGAGCGCCTCGACATAGACCTGCAGCCGCCGCGCATCGAGTTTTTCCACCACCGCGCGCAGGTTGTTGTAGACCGCATCGGGCGCCGTGATGATGATCGAGTTGGTGGCGGCGTCCGCCTGGATGATGCCTGGCACGGTTGCAGCTTGCGGCATGGCGTCTCCCGTCGCCGGCATGCCGCCGCCGCCCGATGCCGCCTGCGCGCCGCCGCCGATGGCAACACCGGCAGTCGCATTCGGCGGCACCGCCTCGGCTGGCGCCGCCGCGCCGGATACCTGTCCCGGCGATGATGCGCTGCCGGAGTAGATGCCGCGCAAGGTCTCCGCCAGCTGCACGGCCTCGGCGTTCTTCAGGTAGACGACGTGAACGTTGCCGGCGGCGCTGGTCGGGGAGTCGAGCAGTGCGGCGAATTTCCGGACCTGGGCAAGTCGCGCCGGATCGGCCGCGCGCACCAGCAGGCTGTTGGAGCGGGCATCGGCGATGACTGCCACGCGCTGGGTCGGGTCCGTTCCCTGCAGCGTCTGCAACGCCTGCGGCGCTGCCGCAAACAGATTGTTGATGGTCCGCGCTGCGTCCAGCGCGGAAGCATGCTGCAGGACAATCATCGTCGCGCCGGCCTCGTCCGGCTGGTCGACGGCGGCAATGATGCCCGCCAGCCGTTCGAGGTTGCCGGCGTAGTCGGTGATGACCAGCGAGTTGCTGTCCTGCAGCGCGGTGATGGTGTTGTTCGGCGCCACCAGGGGACGCAGCGTAGGCACCAGTTGCACCGCCGACTGATGCGCCAGGGCAAACACCCGCGTCTGCAGTCCGTCGCTGCCGGGGTGTCGGCTCGACTGGACGTTGCTGTGCTGCTTGGCGTCCGCCTCCGGCAGGATCTTGACCAGGCCGTGGTCCTCCACCGCCGCGAAACCTTGCAGGCGCAAGGCCGACAGGAATACCTCGTACACGGTATCCCGTGCCACCGGCCGCGCCGAGATGATGTTGACGGTGCCCTTGACGCGCGGATCAAGCACGAAATTCTTGCCGGTGACTTCCGCCATCGCCTTCACCACACCCTCGATGTCCGCATCGACGAAATTGAGCGTGACGGTCTTGACCGGCGCCGGACTTTCCGCCGCCTGTGCCATCGCGCGCGACGCCGGAACGTACGCGCAGGACAAGGCCACGGCCACGATGGCCGCTTGCAGCGTGTGCTGGTTCATGGCTGCCCGCAGGGGGAAGTTGACCCATGGCGTTTCATCGGGAAGTGCTCGTGGTGGTGGCAGGGGTCCGGGAGGGGCGTGGCCAGGCCAGCGTTTCGCGCGATCCGTTGCGCTGCAGGATCACCTGCTGGGGAAGTACCTTCTCGAGCCGGATGCCCGGCGCGAGATACTCGCCGGCACGGGCCAGTCGGGTTTTCTTCGCATCGAGTTGCAGCAGCGCGTAGCCGGCGCCCTGCGGCTCGGCAGCCATGACGCCCAGCAGCCTGATCGCCAGCCCGGACGGCACCTCGGCCTGCGCATCGCCGGGCAGCCGGCCAAACAGGTTGCCGGCAGCAGCGAGGCGATCGGCCGGCCCGGAAATCTCCATGGCCCGCGGCAGCGGTGCCGGCGCGCACCACGCCCAGGTCCAGTAGGCCAGCACGAGACCGAGCAACGACAGCGCGCCGGCTTTCGATGCAGCGCCGAGCGCCGTTCGCGCAAGATTCGATCGTCCGGACAACATGCCTTTGTTCCCTCTGCCTGCACGGGTTGGATGGTCGCGGGGACAACAGGGTTCCCATGTCGATGGCCCGCCGGAAACTCATGGCCGCGCGCCGGCGGGTGCGCCGCCGAGCGGCGGGCCGAGTTGCAGGTCGAAATCGCCGTTGTCGCGCTCGACGGCGATCAGCCGCAACAGCGGCGCCAGTTGCGGGCGCTGCTGCGCATCGACCCGCGCGGTGGCGGAAAACGTCGCGGGGCCGCCGCCGCGCCAGGACCCGCCGCCGTCGAGATGGAGCGGCCCGCTGCCGGTACGCAATGTCGCCTTCAACAATCCCGCGTTGCCGTGGACACGAAGTTCGTAGGTGCCGAGCGGTGCGACCCGGGTCAGGGCGGAACCGGCATCCTTCCACGTAATGACAGCATCGGCCGAAACGGTGTGGCCGGAACGCGAGAACTGCGTGACATGGAGGGCGAGATCGCCGCGCGGGCCGAGCGGCGCCATGCGAGGCACGGCGAGGCCAAGCGCACTGGCCGGCAAGGAGAAGTCGACGCTTGATACCTCGATACCGTGCGCCGAGATGCGCACGGGGAAGCCCCGGTCGGCGTGGTCGATGGCGACCTCGAAGTCGAGGCGCCCGCGCCACAGGGCCCGCGGTTGCAGCGTCCAGGAAAGATCCTTGCCGACGCCGCCCGACCCGGCACCATCGCGGATCTCCAGCCGCCCGCTGCCGGACCACAGGCTGCCGTGCGCCTGCGCAAGACGCAGCTTCCCGGCGCTGGCGCGCCGCAGGCCCGCATCGAGCAGCGTGGCTGGCGCCAGCACGACCAGAAACGCCGCATAGGCCGCCATCGCCACGCAGACGCTGGCAACCGGTTCCCGCCATGTCGGTCGGCGCGTCATCGACCGGGGCGCTCCAGGGTGACGGTCACGCCCACCTGGCCGGGCGCGGAACCGGATTCGATCCGCACTGCGACGGGGCGCAGCTGCTGCGCGCGCATGGTGTCTGCCCAACCCAGCCAGTCGGCGAACGCCACATTGGCGAATACCAGCTTCACGTGGCGCGCATCCGGCAGCTCGATGCTCGCCAGCGAACGGGTCAGTCCGCTGGCGTCGACCTGGCGCTGCACCAGCTGGCGCAGGTCCGTCGTGGACGCAGGCAGCGGTGGCATCGCGCGCAGGCGCACGATCTCGTCCGCCTGCCCGCTCTGACGCATCGCGTCTGCACGCAGCTGGGCGACCGCCGGCAGCAGCCGCAAGCGCGCCTGTGTCGTCGCGTACAGCAGCCACGCATACGCCACCAGCCCAAGGCAGATCGCCACGACGGCAACCAGCCCACGTTCCCGCGGGGATCGGGCCGCCCACAGTCGGTTCAAGGCATGCTTCATGGCGACCTCAGGGTCAAGGTGACGGTGCCGCGCCCGGCACGACGCGCCTCCTGCGGCGCGTCGACATCCAACCCGGCCTGCGCCAGGCGAGCCTCGACGCGACGCATGAGCGCGCCGTCCGCAGCGGCGAACTCCAGCACCATGCGTCCGTCCTCATACGACAGCGCGCGCAGCTCCGCGGCCGGCACCTCCGCCAACGCTGCTGCCACCTTGCCGAGCATGGCCGGGAAATCGCCGGCATCCGGCTGGTTCGCGGCGCGCCGTGCCTGGGCCAGTTGCCGCCGCATCTGCAATGCCGGGTCGGCCACCGCGACGGCGTCGGGGAACAGCGCGCGGAAGCGCGCCTCCATCTGCTGGCGAAGCTCATGCTGTTCGCTCGCCAGCCGCACGCGATCGACCAGCAAGGCTGCCGAATGCAGCAGCAGCGCCGCGAGCAGAATCCAGCCGATGTGTCGCCAGCGTGCGAGCATGGCGACGGACGGGCGCCAGTGCCCGCGTTCCTGATCGATCCGGATGCCGGCCAACGCCGGCGCCATGCGCCAATCCGGTTCCGATGCGAACCGGACGCTGACGCCCAGGCCCTGCTGCCATGCCTCCGGATCGGGCCGCGCCGCCGGCGTCGTCACATGCAGCGCGATCGACGCGGGTACGGCATCGCGCGCCCGCGCCTGCTCAAGCAGCAACTGCAGCACCAGTGGCGGCGTCTGCCGATCGCCGCAATCGGTGGCGGCGCCCTCGAGTTCGCCGATGCGCACATAGCCTTCCTGCCCGCTCCAGGCAAGACTCCACTCCCCTTGCTGCATCGGCAACATCAGCGTCTCGCAATACACGACGTCGACGCGGATACCGACCGCGCCAAGCGCGTCGCGCCAGCCTTGCAGCCGCTGCCGGTCGACCACTGCGAGCACGTCGTCGTCCCCGACCCGCCCCAGCATGCTCACCTGGTTGGCGTCCGGGTCGGATGCCAGTTGTTCCTCGGCTGCATAGGCCAGCAACGCCGCGGACCTGCGCCTGCCCACTCGAGGCAATCGCGTTCGGGTGATCAAGACCTGGCTGGCGGCAAGCACCAGTTCGACCCGCGATGCCGTGTTCGGCAACTGTGCCAGTGCCCCACTTCCGGAATGCACACCGGCGTGCTCGTCCAGCAGCACCCATCGGCATGACGTGGGCGCCGTCGACAGCGGACAGAATATGCGCAGCAGGCTCATCGGAGCTTCCGCCATACGACGCCGGGCCAGCGCGCCGCGTCCGTCCGCGCCAACAGCAGCTGGCTGCGGGCCTGCGTCTTGCCGTAAGTCACCCGCAGCGTGACCAGGAAATAATCGCTGCCGACGCGGATGTCCTGCCCGGGTACCGTGGCGTCCTTGCCGAGCTGGCCAAGGAAATCGGCGTTGTTGCGATAGAAAGTTCCGTTGCGGCGGGCGACCAGTGCCCGCGCCGAATCCAGATCCAGTCCGTCGACCACGGCAGCGAGAACCTCGGCGGACGCCGTGTTCACGTTGAGTGCGGTCGCCGCCGGCAGCGCCGTCACGAAAGGTGCGAGGCGCGCACGGACACTGGCGTCGAAGCCACGTACAAGACCCAGTTCGTCCAGATCGACGAGCGGCCGGTTGGCGGCGAGACGAGGGTGGCCGAGCCCGCGGTAGTACGCATCCTCCGCCCCGCCGGCGGGCTGCGCCACGCTGTCGGCATCGACCCAGTCGGCGAGTGCATCGGCCAGCTCCGCCGGCAAGCCGAGGATGGCCAGCAGGCGCTGGAAACGCGCGTACTGCGTGACATCGAGTTTGCCGTTCCGGACCAGGTTGTCGAGATTGAACCGGCCTTGCTGGTCCTCGATGTGGCCGGCCAGTTCGCCGTTCTCGAACGGGATCGGCGGCAGGCGCAGCGCCCACGGTTCTCCGGCGTGGTCGACGTCGCCGCTGGCTCGACGGTCGTCGAACAGCATTGCGCGAGCCCAGTCGCCTCCCGCCGTGACCAGTTCCTCGGCCTGGACATGGTCGGCGGCCAACCCGGCCTGGCGCGACCACGTGCTCAGCGCGACCAGCATGGCCGTTGCCGCCACTGCAGCCACGGCCATGATCGCCATCGCCATCAGCAAGGCCGCACCGCGCTGCCCGGCGTTCATGAGCGCAGCGCGAACACGCGCACCACGGTTTCGCCCGAACCGAGCACCACTTGCATGCGTACGGCCAGCGGCAGCGGGGGGTCGGCCGGCGTCGTCGGCCACGTATTGTTCCAGGTCAACGCGGGGCCGAGATATTGCAGGCTCAGGCGGGTCACGTCATCGAGTACCACGTAGCGGGTCGGCGGCGTGGTTGCGGCAAGGTCGAGCCCCGGCCAGATCCACAATTCGATCTGGTGCGCGCCGTTCACTCCGTAGCCGATGCGCCGCGGTACGTCGACGCCGTCCGTCCCGGCGAACCGAGTGAACTCCAGCAGTGGCGCCTGTGCTGCATCGGGTCGACCAAGCCACGCTGGCGAGGTGCCGGCATCGCTGCGCACCGGGCGCGGCGCGGCCAGCCGTACATCGCGCGCAAAGCGGACGAAGAACGACTCCGCCTGCCGCCATTGCGCGGATTCCGCCTGAATGCGGTCGCGCGACGCCATGACCACGCCAAGTCCGCGATAGGCCATCAGCGTGAGCAGCGACAGAACGAGCAGCGCCGACAGCAGCTCGATCAAGGTGAATCCGGGGGCAGCGCGAAACCGGTGGGCGTTCATCGGCCGCTCTCCGAGGGATCCACGACAAAACCCGTGGAATGCGCAAGGAAGTGCGCTGGCTGCGCCGGCGCGAAGACGAAGACGTCGACACGATGGAATGCCGCATTCGGCGTCGCGGATACTTCCTCGCGCCAGCCGAGTTCAAGATTGCCCTGGCGCCGCACACCGGTTCGCACGCCAACCGGCAACCAGTCGCCGCGTGCACGATGCTCGGCGAGGCGATCGGCCGCGACCCACCCGGCCAGCAGTCGCCCACGCAGTTCGTCGGCATGGCTGACGCCCTGCGTGGCCACGCGCAGCGCGGCAAGCAGCGACACCGCGACGATCGTCATGGCGACCAGCACTTCGACCAGCGTGAATCCCGGCGCGTCATTGCGCTGCCATGTCGCCATAGGTCTTCCCCTGCCCGGGTGCGATGCGCAAGTCGCCGACCGGAGAGGCCGCGATGCCGTAATGGTCGGCACCGAGCGCCAGGTCCATCGAAAACGCCGACATCGAGCCGTCGGACGGAAACTGCAGACGCATGGTCGCCTGCGCCGCGGCGGCTTCGTTGCGCAGCTGCGATATCAGCATGCCGTGCGGCAGGCTGCGCGCACGCAACACATCGTCGTCACGGATCTCGGACCACCCGTCATCGCCACCCTGGCGCCAGAAGCGGTAGTGGCTGCCGTCGGACGTCCACACGATGGCGGCGCCGGAGATGCGCGCTTCCTGGGCGGCAAGCTCCAGCAGCTGCGCGAGTCGCTCGGCCTCGACCCGCAACAGGTCGCGATCGCCCGGTTGCATCCGTGCCCCGATGGTTCCCGCCAGGATGCCCATGATCAGCACCACGACCAGCATCTCCAGCAGCGTGAAGCCGCGTTTGCCCAGGCGGACGATCGCTTCATGCACGGCACGGGTTTCCGTCACAGCGTCCACGAACCGATGTCGGCATCGTTGCCCTCGCCGCCGGGTGCACCGTCGGCCCCCAAACCGTAGACATCCACCTCCCCGTGCAGGCCCGGGTTCAGGTACTGGTAGGGATGGCCCCAGGGGTCTTTCGGCAGGCGCCCGACGTACCCCTCGGGCTTCCAGTTCGACGGGATCGGCCCGGAGTCAGGCCGGGACACCAGCGCCTGCAGTCCCTGTTCGGTGGTCGGGTAGCGCCGGTTGTCCAGACGGTAGAGCTGCAGGGCCTGCATCAGGCTGGCGATGTCCTGCCGCGATGCGGTCACGCGCGCCTCGTCCGGCCGGCTCATCACCTTCGGCACGACCAGCGCAGCGAGGATGCCGAGGATCACCACGACCACCATCAGTTCAAGCAGGGTGAAACCGCGTTGGGACGAAACACGTGTCGGCATGGTGGCGCCACCTCGGATGTGCAGAGAGCTTGCGGCTCGGATGTCCGGCCGCACTGCGCGTGCGCACGGCGGCAAGGCAAGACGGCTCCAGCACAGGCGCGACGCGTTCGGCGGGCACATCGGCCCGAAGATGCGCTGAAGTCTCCGTTGTGATGCAAGCAGCGGCCCGCAGGTTCCGCATGACGCGCATGCGCATCGTCGGTGCGGCAGGCAAACCCGTTCGCCGATCGCAATGCCTCTTTCGTCGTCCCGTGCGTCGACGGGAACCTTCTTCGTGCCGCTGCGTCGGTTGGTGAGCGGGGACTGGTTCCCCGGCGTCGACGCGATGCAATGCGGGTACCGCGCAGCGATGGACCTGCGCGGATTCGTCGATACGCAGAGACAGTTTCATGGTGCCGGCCGATGCGGGCGGCATGGGTTGCTGCGGCCGCTGGAAACCGCTGCGCGGAGTGTTTTTGTCCTGACTGGGTGCATCCAATGAAGAGGGAATGCAGATGAGCAGATTCATGCACAAGAAATGGTTGCCGACGGCGCTGCCTGTCGCACTTGTCGTCGGCCTCACCGGATGCGGCGGCTCCAGTCCCCACGGCCAGGCGGCCACGCCGCCTCCGGTCCCGGCCCCGACCGTGGTGTCCACCACCCCGGCCAATGCCGCGACGGGCGTGCTGAACACGGCGGAAGTCAGCGCCACGTTCGACCAGGCGATCGACCCGGCAACGCTGAAGAACGCCACCTTCAACGTGAACTGCCCGGCCGGCGCGGCTGCCTTCGGGTCCGTCACCTACGATGCGGCGACGAGGAAAGCCACGTTCGTGCGCATCACCGAATCGCCGACCAACCCGCCGCAGTCGGAGGTGGCCGAACCCATGGCGGCGAACGTCACCTGCACCGCGACCATCACGACCGGCGTCAAGGGCACCAACGGCGCCGCGTTGGCGACGAATTACGTGTGGACATTCTCGACCGTGACCGACACGGCGTTCCTGGACCAGGGCAAGCAGATCTTCCGCTTCGACACGTTCGGCGACGAGACGACGTGGACCGACACACTGCACATGAACGACGTCATCGCTGCAGCCGTCGATCCGAAGACGGCGTTGGCCGTCGGCCTGAAAGTGGACGCGGAGGCGCTTCCTCCGTCCGTCGTGGCAGGCATCCAGGACGGCAGCATCAGCCTGACCAGTCCCGACACCACGCTTGCGCTGATCAGCCTCGATGCGGTGGTGGGCATCAAGGGCACCGTGGAAACCGTCAACGGCAAGAGCACGCTGACCCGCGTCGGAATCACCTGTGCGTTGTGCCATTCCACGGTCGACAACTCGTTTGCGCCGGGTATCGGCAAGCGCCTGGATGGCTGGCCCAATCGCGACCTCAATCCCGGGCTGATCATCTCGCTGTCGCCGGCGCTGACCCAGGCGCAAAAGGCCGTCTACAGTTCGTGGGGGCCGGGCATGTACGACCCCCGCTACAACATCGATGGCATCAACGGTCCGCAGGTGATCTCGCCGGCCTTCGGCCTGCAGGGCATCCACAAGATCATCGCGACCGGCGATGGCGACGATCTGGCTTACTGGAACCGGTATGTCGCCGTCACGCAGATGGGCGGGCACGGCAACTTCACCGATGCGCGCGTCGGCACGGGCATCAACATCACCAACGGCACCGACGACCTGGTCACCGCCAAGCTGCCCGCGCTGCAGGCATATCAGCTGTCGATCGCGGCGCCACCCGCACCGGCCGGCAGCTTCGACGCCGCGGCCGCAGCGCGCGGCAAGGTCCTTTTCGAGGGCAAGGCAGGATGCATCACCTGCCACAGCGGCCCCGAGTTCACCGACGCCAACGAACGCCTGCACCCGGCAAGCGACGTGGCAAGCGAACCCGAGGCCCCCGGAGTGCCGAGCTACGCATCGCGCACGGCGACCAAGCAGTACCGCACGGCACCGCTGAAGGGTGTCTGGCAGCATCCACCGTACTTCCACAACGGCTCGGCGGCCACGCTCGACGACGTCGTGGCGAAATACAACGCGAAGCAGGCGCTTGGCCTGAGCAGCGCGGAGGTAGCCGATGTCGCGCAGTACGTGAAGTCGCTGTAGCTCGTGCGGGAGCGCCCGACCGGACGAATGCGACACGATCCGCAGGGCGCGACCCGGCAGTTCAAGCCGGCTCCGCGGCGCGGTTTGGCCAGATACCCGAGGACATCCCCCGACGCCGCCGGGGGATGCCCGCTTCAGGCAATCCCGATCGCCATTCGGGCAAGGCAAGCCGGCGGTGACCCGTCGGCGCCCTGCGCCGGCGTGATGCCGATGGCGGATCGCACCGGCATCTGGCGACCAAGCAGCGGCAACCGGGCCACGGAGGAGCTAATCGCCCTCGCCGGAAGCTGGTTCCGCCGAGAGCCACGCCATCACGACGGCGGTCATGCACGCGCAGCGCACGCCGAGAAACGGAAAACTGTCGGCCAGCATGTTGCCGAGCGTGGTGCCCAGCGACTTGCGCAGCAGCCGGCGCGCGCGGTGCAGCCGGGTCTTCACGGTCTGCGGCTTGATGGCCAGTCGAGCAGCGGTTTCCTCGACGCTGCACGCTTCGATCTCGCGCAACCTGAAGACGGTGCGATAGGGCTCGGGCAGCTCGTCGATCGCATCCCGCAGCAGGAGACGGATCTCTGCGCGGGCAGCGAACGATACCGGGTCGCCACCATGGCGCCCAAGCCCGGATCGGCTGACCCAGAAAGGATCCGGCGACGACATGTCGACGTGCTCAAGCCCGACCGTCGCGCGCCGCCTGCGCAAGCGGCTGCGCGCCTCGTTGAGCAGGATGCTGATCAGCCAGGTTCGCAGGGGCGCATCGCCGCGGAACGTGTCGAATTTGTCATAGGCCCTGGCGAAAGCTTCCTGCACGATGTCCTCGGCTTCGGTCTCCTCCTCGAGCACGCCGCGCGCGATCCGGTACAAGTGCGGGCCGAAGCGCTGCATGATGTACCGGAACGCTTCATGGTCACCATGCGTCACAAGCAGGACCAGCGCGGCGTCGTTCAGCGCGGCGTAGTCGATCCGCGTGACATCCGCGGACGAAGATGAGGACCCTTGCATGGCTATTTGGATGCAGATGCGGCTTGCGGGTTCCGGCATCGACCGGCGGCCGGCATCGGCGCTCACGAACGCGGGCCGCTGCCTGCCCGGCACGATCCGGCTACGGGCGTGCCCGACGCTCCGGGCCGCCGGGCCGGGCAGCACATGCGCCGGCATGGCCCGGGGTACGGCCCGGTGTACGCGCGCCTGCGGCACTCGCGCGACAGCGGCAGTGCGCCGCATGGACAAGCGCCATCGCCATTGCGGACAATCACGGAGATGACCGCCACGCCCGCCGCCGCGCCCCTGCTCGAAGCACGGGGCTTGAGTTTTCGTCGCCAGGACGAACCGGTGTTCGCACCGCTGGATTTCCGGTTGCACGCGGGCGAGCTGGCCCTGATCGAGGGCGACAACGGCAGCGGCAAGACCACCTTGCTGCGCATGCTGGCCGGCCTGCTGCATGTCGGCGAAGGGGAACTGCGCTGGCGCGGCGCGCCGCTGCAGCGCGACGCCACCGCCGGCGACATCCTGTTTCTCGGCCACCAGTTGGGATTGAAGGCGGACTTCAGCCCGCGCGAGAACCTGCGCGTGGCGGCCAGCCTGCATGGCTGCCGCGAGGGCGCCAACGCTGCCTCCGTGCTGGCCCGGATCGGCCTGCGCGGCTACGAGGACGAGCCGGTGCGGCGCTTGTCCGCCGGCCAGAAGAAGCGCGCCGCGCTGGCGCGCCTGCTGCTGCTGCCGGCCACGCTGTGGCTGCTCGACGAGCCCTACGCCAACCTCGACCGCATCGGCATCGCGCTGGTCAACGAGTTGCTGGAAGGCCACACCGACGCCGGTGGCGCGGCGATGGTCACCAGCCACGGCACCGTGAGTTTCCACGGCGGCGAACCGCGACGGATTCGCATGCATGATTGAGGCCGGGAACCCCATGCGTGAACTCGCTCCCCTGCGACCGAAGGAAATCCCTTTGGGACAAGCAGAGGGAGGAGCACGACGATGAACCGGCCGGGCCTCGGCACCGCCTGCGCCGCGATGCTGCGGCGCGATCTCGCGCTCGCCTGGCGTCGCCGCGGCGACATCGCCATGCCGGTGCTGTACGCGGTGATCGTGGCCACGCTGTTTCCGTTCGCGCTGGGCCCGGAAGACACCCTGCTGCAGCGGATTGCCGGCGGCGTGGTGCTGGTCACCGTGTTGCTGGCGATGCTGCTGGCGCTGGATGCGATGTTCGCCAGCGACATCGAGGACGGTTCGCTGGAACAACTGGTGCTGTCCCCGCAGCCGCTGGCGCTGCTGCTGGGCATGAAGATCCTCGCCCACTGGCTGGCTACCGCGCTGCCGCTGATCGTGATCGCGCCGCTGCTGGCGGCGATGCTGCACCTGCCCGGCGCGGTGATTCCGGTACTGCTGCTGGCGCTGCTGCTGGCCACGCCGCTGCTCAGCCTGCTCGGTGCCGTGCTGGTGGCGCTGACGGCCGGCACGCGGCGCTCTGGTATGCTGCTCG
Source organism: Rhodanobacter sp. UC4452_H20 (assembly GCF_052978205.1). Next base: position 1,409,793 of record NZ_CM129662.1, read on the forward strand.
CCTTGATGCTGCTGCCTTTGTGCGTGCCGGCCGTGATCTTCGCCGCCGGCGCGGTGGCTGCCGCCCAACAGGGGCTGCCGTGGCTGGCACCGATCGCCTGGCTGGCTGCCGCCCTGGTGCTCGCCGTGGTGCTGGCGCCGCTGGCCTGCGCGGCCGCCCTTCGCATTGCCCTGGACGCATGATGTCTGACTGGATTCCGCTCTGGTTGCACAAGCTCGGCTCGCCGCCGACGTTCTACCGCTTCGCCGGCGCGCTGCAGCCGTGGGCGATGGCGCTGGCGCTGCTGCTGGGCGCGGTCGCGCTGTACGGCGGCCTGGTGCTGGCGCCCGCCGACTACCAGCAGGGCGACGCCTACCGGATCATCTTCATCCACGTGCCCAGTGCGTGGATGAGCATGTTCATCTACGCGGTGATGGGCGTGGCCTCGTTCGTCGCGCTGGTGTGGCGGATCAAGCTGGCCGAGGTGGTGGCGATGCAATCGGCGCCGATCGGCGCGGCGTTCACCTTCATCACCCTGGTCACCGGCTCGTTGTGGGGCAAGCCGATGTGGGGCACCTGGTGGACCTGGGACGCGCGGCTGACCTCCGAGCTGGTGCTGCTGTTCCTGTATCTCGGCGTCATCGGCCTGTACCACGCGTTCGAGGATCGCCGCCAGGGCGCGCGCGCCGCCGGCTTCCTGGCCATCATCGGCGTCATCAACGTGCCGATCGTGCACTTCTCGGTGAACTGGTGGAACACCTTGCACCAGGGCAGCACGGTCAACGTGTTCGGCCAGTCGAAGATGGCGTGGGACATGCTGTGGCCGCTGCTGACGATGACCCTGGCGACCAAGTTCTACTACGCCGGCAGCCTGTTCCGCCGTGCGCGCACCGACCTGCTGGACATGGAAGGCGGCAAGGACTGGGTACGCAAGATTGCCGAAGAGGAGGCCGACCGATGAGCGCGCTGCAGCAATTTTTCGCCGCGGGCGGCGAGGCCGCCGCCTTCTTCAGGATGGGCGGCTACGCCGCCTACGTGTGGCCAGCCTACGCGGTGTTCTTCATCGTGCTGGTTGCGGACAGCCTCGCGCCGGGACTGCGCCGCCACCGCGTGCTGCGGGAACTTCGCGCGCGACTGGCCCGTCAGAGTGCCCGTCAGCAACGTCATTCACCTCCTTCCACGCCGTCCGCCTGACCGGCACAGACCTGCCATGCCCATGAACCCCACCCGCAAGCGCCGCCTCATCATCGTCTTGCTGATCCTCGCCGCGGCCACGCTAGCCACCGTGCTGGTGGTGGTGGCGCTGCAGAACAACATGAACTACCTGCTCACGCCGAGCCAGGTGCAGTCCGGCCAGGCCAGCGGCTACAAGACCTTTCGCCTCGGCGGCATGGTCAAGGCCGGCTCGATCCAGCGCTCCAGCGATTCGCTCAAGGTCACCTTCACCGTGGTCGACGCCGGCGGCGCGATGCCGGTGGAGTACACCGGCATCCTCCCGGACCTGTTCCGCGACAACCAGTCGGTGATTGCCACCGGCCACATGGCCGGCGCCCGCTTCGTCGCCACCGAAGTGCTGGCCAAGCACGACGAAACCTACATGCCCAAGGAACTGAAGGACGCGATGGCCAAGGCGCATGCCGAGAAGCCGGGAATAGGGAATCGAGAATAGGGAATCGGAAAAGCCGTGCACACCATTCCCTGCTGTCAATTGCTGCACCGAAACGCGCCGAAACTGCGTGGTGCCTCGCTTTCACCTATTCCCCACTCCCTATTCCCTATTCCCGGCTCAAACCCATGACCCCCGAACTCGGCCAACTTGCACTGATTCTCGCCCTGCTGCTCGCCCTGGCGCAGGGGGTGCTGCCGCTGATCGGAGCGTGGCGCGGCAATCGCGCGCTGATGGCGGTGGCACGGCCCGCGGCGGCGGGCCAGGCGGTGTTCGTGGCGTTCGCCTTCGGCATCCTGGTTTGGGCGTTCCTGCATTTCGATTTCTCGGTGCAGTACGTAGCCGACAACTCCAACCTGGAGCTGCCGTGGTACTACCGCATCGCCGCGGTGTGGGGCGCGCACGAGGGTTCGCTGCTGTTGTGGATCTTCATCCTCAACGTGTGGACGGTGGCGCTGGCCGCGTTCAGTTACAAGCTGCCCGAAGTGTTCGCCTCGCGCGTGCTCGCGGTGATGGGATTGATCGCGGTGGGCTTTCTCGCCTTCATCGTGTTTACCTCCGACCCGTTCGGCCGGCTGCTGCCGATGCCCGGCGACGGCGCGGATCTCAACCCGGTGCTGCAGGACCCCGGCATGGCCTTCCACCCGCCGGTGCTCTACACCGGCTACGTCGGCTTCTCCGTGGCCTTCGCGTTTGCCATCGCCGGCCTGCTCGGCGGCGAGCTGGAACAGGCGTGGGTGCGCTGGGCGCGACCGTGGACCAACGTGGCCTGGGCCTTCCTCACCCTGGGCATCGTCGCCGGCAGCTGGTGGGCGTATGCGGAGCTGGGCTGGGGCGGCTGGTGGTTCTGGGACCCGGTGGAAAACGCCAGCTTCATGCCGTGGCTGGTCGGCGCGGCATTGATCCATGCGCAGGCGGTGACCGAGAAGCGCGGCTCGCTGCGCGCGTGGACGATCCTGCTCTCGATCTTCGCGTTCTCGCTGTCCCTGCTGGGCACCTTCCTGGTGCGCTCGGGCGTGCTGACCTCGGTGCACGCGTTCGCCTCCGATCCGCGCCGCGGCGTGTTCATCCTGATCTTCCTCACCATCGTGGTCGGCGGCTCGCTGTTGCTGTACGCGTTGCGGGCGCCCAAGGTGGCCGGCGGCAAGGCGTTCCAGCTGCTGTCGCGCGAAACCGTGCTGTTGATCGGCAATCTGATGTTCGCGGTGGCTGCGGCGATGGTGTTGCTGGGCACGCTGTTCCCGCTGATCGGCGACGCGCTGAACCTGGGCCGGATCTCGGTCGGCCCGCCGTATTTCGGCTTCCTGTTCCCCCTGCTGATGTTGCCGGTCGTGCTGCTGATGCCGTTCGGGCCGTTCCTGCGCTGGGGCAAGGGCGAATCGCCGCTGCTGAAGCAGATCCTGCTGCGCGTCGGCGTTGCCGCGGCGGCCTGCGCGATCGTGGCGGCGTTCTTCGTCGACGGCAAGCTCAAGGCGATCGTCGGCGTCGCGGCGCTGGTGTGGCTGGGCGTGGGCGTGCTGCTGTATGCCTACAAGCGCTGGCGCGACGTGCCGCGCGGCCGCCGTTATCCGGGCGAGATGGCCGGCATGCTGCTGGCGCATCTTGGCGTGGGGGTGTTCGTCGCCGGCGTGCTGCTGACCGAATCGCTCAGCGTGACCCGCGACGTGCGCATGGCGCCGGGCGAAACGCAGCACATCAGCGGTTACGATTTCCGCTTCGATGGCGTGCACCGCACCACCGGCCCGAACTGGAAAGCCGACCAGGGCGTGATCACGGTGACCCGCGACGACAAGCAGATTGCGGTCATGCACCCGCAGAAGCGCACCTACCCGCGCGGTCAGGTGCAGACTGAGTCGGCGGTCGACGCCGGCGTGTTCCGCGACCTGTACGTGGCGCTGGGCGAGCCGATGGACGCCGGCAACATCGAAGGCGCGTGGGCGCTGCGCCTCTACTACAAGCCATTCGTGCGCTGGATCTGGGGTGGCGGCTTGCTGATGATGCTGGGTGGTTTCGTCTGCGCCGCAGACAAGCGATTCCGTCTCAAGCGCACGGCTGATGCCACCGCTTCGCTGGACCTGCAGCCACAGGAAACCCGCGCATGAATCGCCTGCTGCCGTTCATCGGTTTCATGCTGCTGGTGGGCCTGTTCGGGTTCGGCATCTGGTGGAACACGCGCCACGATCCGAACGCGATCCCCACGCCGCTGCTGAACAAGCCCGCGCCCGCGTTCAACCTGCCCAAGCTGTACGAGCCGACGCAGACGGTGAGCAAGGCCGACCTGCTCGGCCAGCCCTACCTACTCAACGTGTTCGCCAGCTGGTGCATCGAGTGCGGCGTGGAACACCCCGTGCTGACCGCCGCAGCGCCGAGCCTTGGGGTGAAGCTGGTCGGCTACAACTACAAGGATGCGCCGGCCGACGCCAAGGCCTGGCTGGCGGCGCACGGCAGCCCATACGCGTTGCTGATCGCCGACGAGTCCGGCCAGACCGCGATCGACTTCGGCGTCTACGGCGCGCCGGAAAGCTTCCTGGTCGACGCGAAGGGCGTGATCCGCTTCAAGCACATCGGGCCGATCACCCCGGACGTGCTGGCGACCAAGGTCAAGCCGGCGATCGCCGCGATGCTGAAGGAGACGCCGTGAAACCGGGCATCGGGAATCGGGCATCGCCAGCCCGCGGGTTGCTGTTCGCGTTCTTCATCGCGCTGCTGACGTGCGCGGGCATCGCCCACGCGCAGGCGATCGAGCCGATGCCGTTCACGGATCACGCGCAGGAGCTGCGTTTCCAGCATCTCACCCACCAGCTGCGTTGCCCGATGTGCCAGAACGAGACGCTGGCCGATTCCAATGCGCCGATCGCCCGCGACCTGCGCAACCAGATCTTCAAGCTGATGCAACAAGGCAAGAGCGACGACGAGATCAAGCAGTACCTGGTCGCGCGCTATTCGAATTACATCCTGTACGACCCGCCGCTGAAGCCGGGCACCGTGCTGCTCTGGTTCGGGCCGCTGGCGATTCTGCTGGCCGGCGCCGGCGTGGTGCTGGTGGCGATCCGCAAACGCAGGCGCGAAGGCGTTGACACAAAGACCGTCGGCGACAGCGCCGACAACGGGGAAGATTGGTGAAAATCGCCTTTATCGTGGTGGCCGCGCTGATGGTCGCGCTGGCGCTGGCTGCCCTGCTGGTGCCCCTGGTGCGCGAGGGACGCCGCTCCGGCCGCGCTCGCAGCGTGTTCGTGCTCAGCCTGTCCATCGCCCTGCTGCTGCCGCTGGGTGCCGGCGTGCTCTACCTCAAGGTCGGCACGCCGGCGGCACTCAACGGGGTCTCTGCGCAGGCGCAGACGCCGATCAGCCTGCCGCAGGCGATCGCCCAGCTGCGCGAGCACCTGGCGCAGCAGCCCGACGATCAGCAAGGCTGGATGCTGCTGGCACAGACCAGCGCGATGATGCGCCAGCCAGGCGACGCGCGCGATGCGTGGGACCACGTGCTGAAGCTCGATGCCAACAACGCCGAGGCGATGGTGGGCTGGGCCGAAAGCGATTCGATGCTGCGCGCCGACCACCAGATCGAAGGCCGCGCCCGCGAGCTGCTGCAGCGTGCGGTGAAGCAGCACCCGGACAACCAGCGCGGGCTGTGGCTGCTCGGCATCAGCGACTTCCAGCGCGGCGACTACCGCAACGCTGCCGCCACCTGGCGCCTGCTGCAACCGCAGCTCGAACCCGGCTCCAGCGTGGCGAAGTCCGTCGCCGAACAGATCGCCATCGCCGACGCCCGCGCCGGCGGCGCACCGGCCGGTGCCTCCGGCAGCGCCGCAGCGGCTGTGCCGGCAGGTGCTTCGTTGCGGGTCACCGTCACCCTGGCGCCGTCGCTGCAGGGCAAGCTGGCCAAGGGCGACGTGCTCTATGTCTACGCGCGCGCGCCGGATGGCCCGCCGATGCCGCTGGCGGTGGCCCGGATCGAGCCGGTCAAGCTGCCCGCCACGGTCACTCTCAACGACGCCATGGCGATGACGCCCGCGTTCAAGCTGTCGTCGGTGGCACGGGTTTTCGTCGGCGCGCGGATCAGCCACGACGGCCAGCCCACCGCCGCGCCCGGCGACCTCGAAGGCGATGCCGGCGTGGTCGACGTCGCGCGCAAGACGCCGGTCGCCATCACGATCGACAAGGTGCACTGACCATGGGCGACGCGCGCCGCTATCTGAGCCTGCCCTCGCCTTTTCCGATGAAGCGCGGCGGCGAACTGCACGGCGCGCACGTCGCCTACGAAACCTGGGGCACGCTGAATGCAGCGCGCGACAACGCAGTGCTGGTGCTCACCGGGTTGTCGCCCAGTGCACACATGACCTCGTGCGATGAAGACCCGTCGCCCGGCTGGTGGCAGGACATGGCCGGCCCCGGCAAGGCGATCGACACGGATCGCTGGTTCGCGATCTGCGTGAACTCGCTGGGCAGCGACAAGGGCTCCACCTGTCCGGCGTCGCTCGACCCTGCCACGGGCGAGCCCTATCGGCTGAGCTTTCCCGAGCTGGCGCTGGAAGACGTGGCCAATGCCGCGCACGCCGTGGTCGCCAGCCTCGGCATCACGCAGCTGGCCTGCCTGATCGGCTGCTCGATGGGCGGCATGAGCGCGCTGGCCTACATGCTGTTGCACCCGGGCAGCGTGCGCGCGCACATCAGCGTGGATACCGCACCGCAGGCGCAGCCGTTCGCCATCGCGATCCGCTCCCTGCAGCGCGAGGCCATCCGCCTCGACCGGCACTGGAACGAAGGCGCCTATGACGACGCCAACTACCCCGACATCGGCATGAGCATCGCGCGCAAGCTGGGCGTGATCACCTACCGCTCCGCGATGGAATGGAACGGCCGCTTCGCGCGCATCCGGCTCGATCCGGAGCAGCGCGAGGACGAACCGTTCGGCCGCGAGTTCCAGGTGGAGTCCTATCTCGAAGGCCACGCCAGGCGTTTCGTGCGTACCTTCGATCCGAACTGCTACCTGTACCTGTCGCGCGCCAGCGACTGGTTCGACATCGCCGAGTACGGCCACGGCAGCGTGCAGGAAGGCCTCAAGCGCATCTGCATCGAACAGGCCATGGTGATCGGCGTGAGCACCGACATCCTGTTTCCGCTGCAGCAGCAGGAGCAGATCGCCGAAGGCCTGCAGGCCGCCGGCGCCAGGGTGGAATTCGTGGCGCTGGATTCGCCCCAGGGCCACGATGCCTTCCTGGTCGACATCGAGCACTACAGCCCCGCCATCGGCGGATTCCTGAACCGCCTGGCGGCCGCGCCATCGCCGCGCTGGTAGACTCTGGCCGCCACTCGCCCATCCGAGACCGCCATGCTCACCCTGGATTTCCCCGGCAGCCGCACCCTGATCGACGCGATCGACGCCGCCGTGGCCAAACCCACCACCCACGAACTCACCGACAGCCTGCGCCAGAGCCTGTGCCGGCTGATCCGCGAGCAGGCAGTGCGCCTGCCCGAATGCGTGTTCGAGGCCAACCCGGAGCACTACGCGCGCCGCGAGCTGTACCGCAGCGAAGACCACGGCTACTGCGTGGTGGCGATGACCTGGGGGCCGGGCCAGGGCACGCCGATCCACGACCACGATGGCATGTGGTGCGTCGAGGGCGTCTGGAACGGCGCGCTGGAGATCGTGCAGTACGAACTGCTGGAACACGATGCGCAACGCTACTGCTTCCAGGCAGTCGGCTCGATCCAGGCCGGCACCGGCTCCGCCGGCAGCCTGATCCCGCCGCACGAATACCACAGCATCCGCAACCCCAGCGACGACGCCGTCACCGTGAGCCTGCACGTCTACTCCGGCCCGATGGTTCGCTGCTCGGTATTCCAGCCACTGCCCGAAGACCGCTGGTACGGCCGCGACGTGCGCCAGTTGGGTCTCGACCGCGTGCACTGAACCCGGCATAATTCCCCGCTCACGCATGCCGGTGTGGCGGAATGGTAGACGCGGCGGACTCAAAATCCGCTTGTGGTGACACAGTGGAGGTTCGAGTCCTCTCACCGGTACCAATTGAGGGTTTCAGGCAACATCACCGAGACCCACGAAACACCCGAAGCCCGCATAACAGCGGGCTTTTTCATGCCTGAAGGGTTTTCAATCGGTCTCATTAGGATCGCAGGGAATCCAACGGTATCTGACGGTACTTTTGGCGGTATTTGTGTGAATGAGATCGTCGCGCCGACTAGTCGCTGACGAGGCCCAAATTGCCCCGCAGTGACCCGGAGCGGTCCAACTACCTCGTGCTGTCCCTTGCCGCGCGCAACGGCGACGCCCACCAGAAAGACTTCGGCTTGCTCTACGCCCATCCGCAGGCCGAGCGGCCACGCCTGGCGCCGCTCTACGACATGGTGACCACTGCCGCCACGACGACATCAACCCGCGTACCGGCGCCCTGTACGCCGACCGCACGCTGGCGCTGAAACTCGCCAGGAGCAAACACTATCCCAGCCGCGAAACCCTGCTCGACTTCGGCAAGACCCTGTGCCACGTGCGATCGCCCGAGCGCGTGATCGAGCGCATCAGCCAGGTCATGAGCGACACGCTGGCGGAACACCGCCACCGCGTCGAACCGGAGTTCTTCCAGCGCCTCAAGAGCGAATGGGATGGCGGACGCGCGGCAATTGCGCCAGCCACGGTGCATGGCGAGCGGTGAAGGCTTCCTGCCCAGAACGATAGGAACTTGTGCGGCAGATCGAGTCAGTATTTGAACTGTGTACTTGCATCCCGACCGCAGAGCCGCGGAAGCCGCTGGGAGCAGTCCCCGCCCGTCGATCCGATCGTGTTGATGGCCTTTGCAATGTAGCGGGCGCGAAGCGCGCACGGGCAACCGTCATCCCCCGTGTGGATCGACGTGGATCATTCCAAGCAGGGCGCGTGCCCTGGTCATTCCCACATAGTGCGATGACCGCAAGGGGGACTTCATGCTCGGAGCACACATGTCGACCAGCCATACAACTGAACTTTCCAACCCCTTGAAGCTCTCGATCTGCGCGAAACCGATAGCGCCATTGCCAGCACCTCGGGGAGAGTAGGCATCCAGTACCGCAACGTGCACCCCCGCATGTTCCGGCATCAATGCCGCGCAAGACTGCGAATAGGTCTCTGGCGACAGAATAACGATATCTGAGGGGCTTAAGCCTTCGTCATTGATCAGTTTCAGCAACTCGTTGTGCAACGCGACGGCGGCATCCTCCCTGCCGGCAACCGTTATCTCACGCACCGGAGGGCCATTCCCAACAGCAGACGCACCTACATCTGCGTCGAGCGCCTTCTGCACCCGCGCCAGGATGGGCAACGAGTTGCGACAGTTGGTTTTCAATGGAATGCAGACAGCGCCAAGAGCCGCAAGATACTCGTAGGCATCCGGCTGATATTCGCCGCACAGCCCGGATTGATTATTTGCATCGTGGAAGAAGCTCCAACGACCGCCATCAAGCCCGCCACGCAGAACACTGTCCAGGCGCTCCAAAGCATCCATATTCAGCACGTCCTGGCCTTCATCAACGATCAGGGCATCAAACACTTCTATACCGGCGCGCCTCGCGGTGACGGGAGCGGAGTTTGCCAGTGACACCGTAACCCCGGGTGTAGCGGCATTCTCAAGATAGGTCTTGAGCCACGGGGAGTGGCAGGTCAGAGCAACCTTCATACCAGCAGCGCTCCAACGCTTGGCAAGTTCCAGCGCCAGCATCGTCTTTCCTGTCCCGGCTCCCCCCGAACAAATGACGCGATCGTTGGCTTCGACGACGTCAATGTATCGAAGCTGATCCTCGGTCAGCTGAGCAATGCGCACTTCGGTCGCATGCGCCGATGCATGCAATGGCATCACCGCCTCGAACTCAGGGCGCATGAACTGCTGCAGCCTGCGCAATTGCTCTGGGCTCGCCTTCGAGTCGTTCCTGTCCTTGCTGCGCCAATGGGAAATCAATTTCTTCAGCCAATGCTCAAACTCGCGAAAGTTCCTGGCATCTGCGAGAACCGCCCTATCCCATTCGGCACTTTCGGGCAGACCTCCCACATCCGGCATGATTACCGCATACCCAAAGACGAAGGCGGATGCTAGCTCGGCTGGCAGTTTCTTCCGCAAACCATGGAGTGCGCCTTCGACCTGCCGGAATGGTGATTCCGCAAGGCGGTCAATGTTCCCATGGCGATTCTGTGTCTCCCAGACACCATCGTGGCAGGATACGCGGCCACCTTTGACTTCCAATACGAACACGCCACCTGGCCCGCAAACAACGAAGTCGATTTCACCAAAGCGCTTGTATTCATGTTGCGGCAGATTGAGCGAATGCATGGCGAACCAGCCATGCTGATCTGCTCCAGAAAAGCATGCACGTAACTGGTCGAAAACTTGCAGCTCCGCCCGGCTTCGAGTATCCAGCGGCTGACTTGGGATCATTCTCATGATCAGCCCCTGGAATCCAGTGCCGCTCTCACTTCACTTTCGACGTCATTGGGCATTGGTGGCCATTGGGAGATCTTCTTCAGGAGGCCAGCTCTGTCGATCTCGACGATCGGCGGCCTGATGTCCCCTCGAACGACAACCTCGATGCCATCGGCAGAAACGTTCAGACGATACTGCCCTGGCGACAAACGAATACGGGAAACGATGCAGTCTTGCCATCCAATCCGGCCGACTACCTTCGCCAGTGATGTATTGCGCGCCTCGCTCCAGGCACCTCCGCTCCCAATGAGCAGTTCACGAAGAGGCATCGGTCGGGGCGGCGTCTGATCCAGCGAGAGCCAGGCGCCACGCTGACTGCATTCGGCTTCGAACATCCTCTGTCCCACGAATCGCGAAAGCCCTTTTGGAGTCCGCAACGCAACAGGCAATCCAATCCAACCATCACGGGCTCCGAACAGGACCGCTGCAAGCACGAGCTCTTCGTCATTCAGGTCTGGGTGCGAGAATTCCAGTAGATCCACGCAGTGTTCGCGAAGACAGAACAGCAACAACGGGCGCGACAGCGTTCCCTTGTGACTTTCGAACAACTGGCTAATCGTGCCGCCGCCTAAACCGAACGTGCTGCGCATGTCGGAGATCAGTCGCCCCAGTCGGGGTTGATAACGCACTTCTTGCAGTGCGGCGAGCTGGTCATCCAGAAAGGCAAGGACAATGTCGACAGGCCTTTCTGCCGATCCGCTAAGCCGTGCATCGACTAATGCCTGTACCGCACCCCAGAACAGCCGTGCCTGCACCGGACTTTCCGGACGCGGGCTTCCGGATTCAATCCATTGCGCAAGCTCTGCCAATACAGCATCGCGTTGGACTGCGTCGCAATCGTCGGCAGTGCCGGCACCGCTGGCTATGCGATAAACCGAGCAACACAGGTCACTTCGGTTCGCAAGCTGGTACAGCATGGCCAGCACGCCCCCGATAGCCTCTCCGCGTGCTGGCGGCTGATCGACCACTACTTGAGTGGCGCCTTGTGGTTGTCTGGGCAAGGGCCAGATCATGGGCGCGGCCGAGGAAAAGAATTCCTCGCCCACCTCAATGCTCAGGCCAGCCAAGTCGATGTTGGCGAAATTGCGTGCGGACGCTTCGAACTCCTTGCGGTCTGCTGGTGAACGAAACACCAAGCGTGTCGCCAAGGCCATTGGCAAGGGTGCCGGCACAATCAGCGCACCCGTCTCAGAGTCGATGCTCAAAGGTAACGTCCCGGAGGAAACCTCGCCATTGCGCGAGACCAATCGAACCGGCCCGGCGAGCCTCGCGAGATCGATCTCGGCGATACAGGCGCGCAAGTGCTTTTGCTCACTGACGGCCTGCTGTACCGCAGCCTCCGGAACTCCGTCGCGAAAGATGGGAATCAGGCCAGGCACCTCGCTGGATGGATCACGATAATGCTTGCCCGCAAAGCCTGCCGGGCCCATGACCATGCCCGCGGCCAGCATATGAAGCAGGTTCAGGTGATTCGTCGCCAATAGCCAGGTTAGTGCAGCGACGTCGACCTGCTCCAGGCCGGAAGCCGCTGCGCCCGAAGGAACAGAATTCCCTGCAAGGACTAGCTCCGGTTCCTCAAGGGCAGGCGGCGATGCCGGATGTTGCATGGAAGGGTCCGGTGGCTCCAGGCGATCAGGCGCCGGGTCGAGGAGTTGCTCAGCTTCGCTATCCGGGGCCTCAGGCGGCGTTCCGGGCCCAGATTCGGTCGATTCGGCTGGCGCGATTGCTCCTAACAGGTCCGGCTGCCGGTTTGGCTCTACCGCTGATTCCGGTGTTGCCTTCTTGCGTGTCCGCTTGGCCGGCGGCTTTGCTGGATCTGTCACTTTCTTGCGCGTGGTCATGTTTATTTCCTGGCCAAGACGGCCTGATCTTGCGGTAAGAGATCATCGATGGCCGGCATTGGATTTCCGGTGCGCAGAAGGATGATCTGATCGCGTGCGCGCGCCACCATCACGTAGAACCTCTTCTTCAGCACGTCTGGATTGTTCCGGGGTAGATGTTCATCGATATCCGCCAGGATGGCGGTATCGAATTCCAGGCCTTTGCAAGCTTGGGCGTTGATCACCGTGATCCCGCCCTGACCGAAATCCAAAGCCTCCTGTTGCCCCGAAACGAAGGTCCCGATCTGCGGCTTGTCGTGATCGAGTGCGGGGTTCATGCCATTGAGCGCGCTCACGAACTTCTCGCGAATACGGTTGTTTGGACAGATGATCCCTACCAATTTCCTCGGGTTGCGGTCCGCGGTCTGCAGGATGAGTTCTGCAATACCTTCAAGCGTCCACGCCTCTCCATCGCCGTACCTCCACAGCTCGGGCGTCAAGGCACCCGGTTTCGGCGGAGGGAGGTCGGGCTTCGGGCTGGCTGGGTCGCCCGGATAGAAATGTAGCGCCAACTGGGCGATGGGACGGGTATTGCGATAGTTGGCAAGCAACTCCTTAGTGTCTGCATGGGCAATATCCAAAGCATTCTCGATATCCCGCCGAGCGCTACACCTGTCGGGATGAATCTGCTGGTTCTGGTCGGCGACGACGTAGAAGTGCTCAAACCCGAGATTGGCCAGCGCGTTATAGAACGCCGGTGGCATGTCCTGTCCTTCGTCGATGACCAGAAGAGGAAGAGCAAACGAGTGTGGTGGAAGGTCGTCGGTCTGAAGGCGGTCAGTGACACTCTGCCAATTGATAGCCTGATACGCACCGGGCCGATCAGGTTGCAGAAGCGGCACACGCTCCTTGAAAAGTGCCTTCCAAAGTTTGCGAAACCACGTTTCAAGAGTGAACGCCTTCAAGTCGTCTCCGAACAAATGCCGACTCGATTGATCTAGGAGTTTGTTGTATGCGAGAAAGCGATAGTTCGCATTCTCGGCCGCCAAGCGTCGCACACGGAGTAGCGCGACGACCGACTTGCCGGTTCCGGGCCCTCCCACGATCAAATGCTGCCCGTCCAGCGGCAGGGCTAGTGCCGCATCCTGATCCTTGCTCAGGTCTTGGGCGTTCGGCAGGGTAAATCGGCGGGTCCGATCGACGGGCATGTCTAGGACATCCGGAAGAACGCGGGGACGCCACCATCCATACCCTTGACGAACACGCGATCCAGCAAGGTATTGCCGTATTCGCAGGCAGGCTCGGGGACCAGTGCGCAAGCATGGCAGGCTGCACGATTGAGGAGACCTGGCCCCTGGCCTTCGTGCTCGCTGCATACCGGATCTAGCGAACACCAGCGGGCATGTTCCAGCGCACGCACAAGGATGCCTAGAAAGCGGCGCGGCTCCGCAATTTCGGCCAGCCCCCCCAGAGAACCTGCGATATCCGGAACCGCGACATGGATCAGTATCCCGGCCATCGGCTTGGGCGCTTCCGCGCAGTAGATGACTTCTGTCAGTGACGCAGCAGGGTATCCGCCTTCCGCTTCGATCTGACGCATCAGCAGGTGCGACAACGTATGCAGCAACAGGAAACGGGCTGTCAGTGGATTGGGCGCATCCAGGCCGGATTGGATGAAGCGAGGGAGCAATTGCCGCAGCCGCAAGTTGACCGCCTCGTCATCACCCCAACGTGAGAGCCGGTCCTCGTCGAGTACGATGAAGATGCCTTCGCCATAGAGCTCGACAGCCGGCAACCAGTCGGAGCTGCCCACGATGTCCGGCGGTACAACGTTCTCTCCGTTGAGGCGACTGAATCCCTTGAACACCTTCACAGCCTTTAGCCGACCCACGCGCACCATGCGCTTCACCCCACGAACGAGCTGACGCATTTCTTCGCCAGTTGTCTCGTCACAGGCCAATGCCTGCCAAGCTTCGGTCTGGTCATGCGTGACCAGATCCTCATCGGGCCGCTGATCGGCCAGAGTCTCCAAAAACGCATCGAACTCGCTTTCCCGCAACTGTCCGGGAGTGAAGACCGCATCGTACGAAGGGTAGCCTTGATCGATATCCAGCATGGCCGATTCGACCTCTTCCGACGTGCAGCGATAGGCTTCTGCGATCTGTCGGATCGCTGCCCTCCTTGCCAAAGGCGCCCGCGCGGCGTCGATGGTCCGACGATCCTGGGTACTGCGGTACAGGCGGTCCACGGCCGTCCCTTTGCGTACGCGTGACTCGGGCGGGATCACCAGTGCAAGCGCCCAGGCAGGCGAGTAGACGCGTGTGTCATTGATCGCCAGTACCTGCGCAAGGTGATCGGGCCCGGCATTCGGCAGCTCCCTGGCGAGTGCCATGTCATCATTCGTCCAGGGTTGTTGGCGACCCGTTCCGAAACCCAGACGTTCATCGCCACGAAATAGTGCTTCGGCTCGGCAGGCATCGCAACGCAAGGATCGTGACGCTCCGGTTTCAACCAGTCGCAGCCTGTCCTTGACGTTGCATCCCCGTTGCTCCGGTGAACGGACGTCCTTGTGGACCAGATAATGCCAAGGCACTTCGGCGAGATAGCCAGCCGGGTCGGCCAGCACCCATGTCACCTGCACAAGTTTAGGTCTCCTCCCGCACGCCTGCCGATCGCATCGCGGCGATTCGTCACCGTCTACCCGCCATGGATTCAGGTAGAGCGCGCCGCAGTTCGGGCAACGCGCCCATGCCGGAAAGCGCGATACCGGCACGCAAACACCGTCCACCTGACCATGTGCGCCCTCCCGCGCCACGGGAGGCTCCCGGAGAACTTCGGTGACTCCCAGTGCCGCGCGAACACGCTCCACATAGGGGATAACGTTGCCCCCGGGCTGCCCTAACCTATCCGTCCACTGCCGAGTATCACGAACAACTACCAAGTCGTCGGGGCCGCGCACGATGGCGCCAACCCCGCTGTGTGCAAGCAAGTGCGACAGGCGAATCGGGATCAGATGATTCGACATGACTTAAAGTACCTTGAGAAGTGCCGAGTTTTCGACATTGCGCAGGGATTGCAAGGTTGGCCAAAGTCCCCTGATTCGATCATCGTGGTTGTAGAGCAATCTGTCCGCTGCATTGTCGTTGCCCGGCACCTGATAATGCAGGGC
Source organism: Rhodanobacter sp. UC4452_H20 (assembly GCF_052978205.1). Next base: position 1,424,892 of record NZ_CM129662.1, read on the forward strand.
GCGCCTCGAATCACGGCACCGCTCCACTTCATTTCGCCAGGCGGCCACCAAGCTATCGATATGTGCCTCGATCTCTGCTTTCTGGCCTTGGTTGACGGCGGATTGGCTACAACGTCGTTTTAACTCCCGAATGGCTTTGTCCACGGCAGCATGGGTGGGATCGAACTGCGCTGCGGCGTCGTTGCCGGCGAGACCGATGCGTGCGTGGCGCATAACGATCACCAGCGCTGCGTGCAGTGCGCGCAGGCGCGCCTGGTAGGTGTAAGGCGTCACGCTGGTCGGCTCGACAAACCGATAGAAGGCTTCGTGGAACGGGCGAAAACTCTCGTAATGCGAGAGGCTGCGCGCCTGGTCCCGGTAGTAGTTCACGAACACGACGCCGGGCACGTCGCTGCGGCCAACCCGGCTGCTGGCCTGGATGTACTCGGCGGTGGTTAGTGGTTGGCCGTTGATCGTCATCAGTGCAAGGCGCCCAACGTCCAAGCCCACCGAGACCATGTTGGTAGCCAGCACCACATCTAGGCATCCGTCCGCATCCCGCTGCAGTGCAAGCCGGGTAAAGATTGCGCTGTTTTCCTCGGCCGTCTGCAGACTGGTCAACTGCGCAATGCTTGTCTGGTTGCGTGCATCTGACTGGGGGTTCAGCAAGCGCATGAACTCGCCGACGTCGCTCACGAACGCGGTGTGGCTGTTGCCGACCCCCTTCAAGCTGCCGTGGTACACGACCATCGTCCACCATGCATCGAGCAGCGCGTCTCGCTCTTGCTCGTTCTTGAACAAGGCATGGGGTGCCAGCAACATGGCGGCCGCAAGCGGAGCCAGACACTTCTGGCGATTGAGCATGGGAGCCATGTAACCGATGTACATGCGCCCCGGGCGCTGCGTCAGTGGCACGGTACGGGCAAAGTACGAATCGTCGCGACTCAATCCGGGCGGCGGAAACACGGACACCGCGCGCCCGTATAGCCGACGAACCTGTTGCGTCGCCATGCGGATCGTGGCCGTGGAGGCAACGTACTTGGGATAGATGCCGCGCAGCCGCAGCACGGTATCCAGCCCAGCCTCATAGAGCCCGGCCACCGAGCCCAGTGCGCTGGCGATCAGGTGCAGCTCATCCTGGATGATGAGCTCGGGGGGAAGGCACTGCGCACCACCAAAAAACGCGCCGGCGCGCTCCTCCCAGGCCAGCCGCGCAAACTTGTCCACGGTGGCAACCAGCATGGTCGGTGGGTTGGCATAGAGCGCCTCGTCCACCACGTTGCACGGCAAGGATCCCTCAAGCTCGCATTGCGGGTTGCCACAACGAAAGCCGAACTGCCGCTCGGTGGCCTGGTAGCTGGTGTGTGGATCGAACCCTTGCCCGCACCACGGGCAGCGGTCGAGCACCAGCGCCGGCAAGTCGCCGCTCGCGCGGGCCTCGGCTACACGCTTTGCGGCTTCTGCGAACGTGTTCGGGCTGGTGGCCTTGCCCACCCATAGCCCGATACTGATCGGCTCCGTCCCGAGGTCATTGCGCTCGCGTCGAATCCGTTCCAGCGCGCATATAAGACGCGATGCACGCAGGTACTGGTCGCGGGTCAAAAGCCGCAGGGTGTAGCGCATCAGCACGCAGGTGCCGCCACCGGTATCGGGATGCCGCAACCGCCGCAACGCGATCTGGAAGGCGATCAACCCGAGATATGCCTCGGTCTTGCCGCCGCCGGTCGGAAACCAGATGAGATCCACCGTATCGCGGTCCTCGCTGTCGGGATCGGTGGCGGACTCGAGTACGGTGAGCAGGAAGGCTAACTGGAACGGGCGCCAGCGATAGGCATCATCACCACGCAGCTTGCCTTGCACGACGTCATGCTGTCGCATCTGATCAAGCATGGCGCGATTGGCCAGGGCAAAGGCCAGCCGAACTTGCACATCCATGCCCAACAGCGCCAAACCATGCCGCATGCGCTTGACGGTCGTTTCAATGCGCTGGCAGATGCGTTCCCCTGCCGCGCGATCATCCTCCAACAACCCGGAAAGCACCTCCCTCTGTCGGCCTGCCCAAACGGCGTAGCCATTCACGAAAGCAGGCAACTCGGACGCAAGCGGGTCTGGGCAATCGCCAAGGCGCGACAGCACCGCCAAGGACAATGCCGCGTCCCCGCCCGAGCCCGTGTCGGCGGTCATCTGCGGCACTTCCAAGACAGGCACGGTCTGTGTGCGCAGCGCGGTCACCTTGCCATCGGCTACCACCCAGTCGGCTGCGCAGCCGTGCCCGATGGCATGGATGCGCTGCTCAGCGTACTGGAGTTCGATTTCCTGTTCTTCGTCATCAAGCAGGCTGCGATCCACCCGTGGATACTCGCTCACGTGGCCCGCGTCGATCACGCACCTGAGGTTGGCTTCGAACAGCGTTTTCTCTGCCCGCTCGAATGCGAATTCGCGCGTATCGTCGGCAACCACCTGCGTATTGCAGAGCGTGACGGTGACGATCCACCCATCGGCGAAGGGCCGCCAGATGGTGTCGAGCCGCGCACGATCCGCCAGCACCCCGTGGCTTTGATGTTGTTCCTTGTCTGGGCAGGTGACGTTGACAACTTCCTCGCTGTCGGCTTCTGAAACCAACACCTTTCGGGTCCATTCGTTTTTGTACCGTCCGCGCTCATCGCGCTCCGTGCGTTCATATCGAACAGCCGAACACAACAGTTGCAGCTCGATGCGCCCTCCCTTGATGAAGAAGGAAAAGCCCAGCGAGGACGGCGGAATGTAGCGGCGCACGATGGCCGGTTCGGCATTACTTTCACCCGAGGCTCCCGCAGCGGCCTCGGCATCCTCCACTTCATCCCCTGCCGGATCGATGCCTTCGCCCGACGAAGACACAGGATAGATCGCCCCGCACGGGAAGCGTTCGGTTGGCAGCACGCCGCGGAGATCCGATCCCTCCGAACCGCGCGCCCGCGACGCGCCCACCAGCTGATGGCGCACCCATTCGATGAGGCGCGCGCGCGGCTCGACAAACGGATGGGTCGTCATGAAGGTCTCCCGTTCTGGACGGCGACATTCATGGCTTTCCCGGCTGGTTGTGCAAAAAATCCCCACGCGATGCGGTAGTCGGTTTCGCGGTTGGCCAAAGTGAAGGGGGCTTCGTAGCGGCGGACTTTTTTGGTGGGGCCATTGGCGAGGATGTCGTCGGCGACGGTTTGCTCGATGGTGGTGCCGGTGGGGGTGTCCTTGATGTCGTCCCAGCCGTGGTTGCCGCGTTGCTGCTTGCCGTCGGGGTGGCCGAGGCTGCCGTCCTTGTGCTGGTTGAGGATCACGTCGTAGCGCGCGGCCTCGGGCAGGTTCATGGCGCGGCGCTGGGTGAAATCGGCATCGCGCAGCGGGCGCTTGGGCATGCTGCCGCCCGCCTGATCGGCGGCGATGGCCTCGCGCGCGGCGTAGTAGCGGTTGGTGGCGTGGCGCAGGAACAGCAAGCCCAGGATGGGCATGAAGTATTCGTTGGAGGCCAGCCCCGAGTTGGCGCGTAGCTGGTCGGCCAGCTTCCACAGGTCGGCGCCGAATTGGTCGAGGTGGGCGAAGTGATCGGCGGTCATGGATCAGTCTTTCCGGCTTGCGGTGTTGCCGTAGGGCAGCACGGGATGCTCGTCGCTGGTGAGCAGGCGGACGAAGTTGGGATGCAGGAACAGCTTTTCGCGCCCGACCTTGACCTCGACCAGCATGCCCAGATCGGCCAGTTGCTTGAGGTAGACGGAGGCGGTCTGGCGCTTGGCGATGCCGCCGTCCACCAGGTTCTGGATGCGGCAGTACGGCTGCACGAACAGGGCATCGACCAGCTCGCGGCTGTAGATCTTCGGCGCGTGCGTGCGCACGAAGTCCGTGGCCTGCGCGTGCAGGGCCTGGATGGCGCGGATCTTGTCGCCGGTCCAGCGCGCGGTCTGGGCGACCGCTTCGAGCATGAAGGTGATCCAGTCCTGCCACGCGCCGTCGCGGGTGACGGCAAGCAGCCGGCGGTAATAGTCGATGCGATGGCGCAGGATGTGGCGGGACAGATACAGCACGGGCTGATCCAGCAGTCCCTGCTCCACCAGCAGCAGCAGGTTGAGCACGCGCCCAGTGCGGCCGTTGCCGTCGAGGAACGGATGGATGGCTTCGAACTGGTAATGCGCGACGGCCATGCGAATCAGCGGATCGATGTCCGTGGCGTCGTGGATGAAACGCTCCCAGTTGGCCAGCTTGCCGCGCAGCAGCGCCTCGCCCTGGGGCGGGGTGTAGACGACTTCGCCGGTGGCGGCATTCTTGAGTGCGGTACCGGGGACGCGGCGGACATCCATGTCGCGGTTCTTCAAGCGGCTGCACACGCGCACGGCGGTGCCGGTGCCGAGCGGGCGCTCGGCCAGCGATTCGAATCCCTCGCGCAGGGCGGCGCGGTAGTTCAGCGCCTCCTTGGTGGCCGGGTCGGCGGCCTGCTCGTCCTGGGCGAAGCGGAACAAGGCATCACTGGTGGTGACGATGTTCTCGATCTCGCTGCTGGCCTGGGCCTCCAGCAACGGGATGGTGTTGATGAGGACGGCCTGGTTGGGGATGGCGGCGCCGACGCTCTTGAGCTCGGCCAAGGCGGCGCGGGCCTCGATGCAGGCCTTGAGCAGGGGCCGCGATTCGATGTCAGCCGCTGGTGGCAGCGCCGGCAAGTCGTCATGGGGTCGCTGTGGATCAAAAGGCATGTCGATGGTTCCCCTGAGTCCTCGACATGTTTTGACGACATGTCGAAGGCGTCGACATTAGCCCACAATACGTCGAAGAACAAACTATTTATCGACACATTTTGTCTATATGTCGATGGAATGGCCTGTCCAGCTTCAGGCCATGCGCCGGCGTAACCCAAATCGGGGAGCGCTGTGGCTGCCCCGGTTCAAGCGGCGCTCCGGCACCGCCTGCCCGGCCGCGATGGCATCTTCGACGTCGAACGTGGCCGCTACGTCCGTGGTATCGGCCCTCCCCTGCAGGCTCCATCACAAAACAGCCGGACCTCTTCGCGCCTACAACTCCCGCACCACCCGAAAGCCCACGCGGCCGCTGCGCACGTCGCCGTCGGCGCCCTGGCGGTAGGCAGAGGTCACCTGGTCGGGGGAGCTGCCCCATGAGCCGCCGCGCAATACGTGCACGCGGCAGCCGGGGTTGATCCAGGCGCTGCCGTCGTCGGGGGCGCGGATGTAGTTGTCGTGCCAGCAGTCGGCGACCCATTCGGAGACGTTGCCGTCCATGTCGTACAGGCCGAACGGGTTGGCGGCGAAGCTCATCACCGGCGCCGGGCCCCAGTAGCCGTCGCGGTAGCCGCGAAAGGCGTTGCTCCAGCGACGCCCGCTGCGCGAGCGGTCGCCGGAGCCGGTCAGGTTCTCCACCTTCTGGTCGGGTGCGGCGTCGCCCCACCAGTAGCGGCTGGTGGCGCCGCCGCGCAGCGCGTACTCGAACTCCGCCTCGCTGGGCAGCCGATACTGCTTGCCGGTGCGCTCGCTCAGCCACTTGGCGTAGGCCACCGCATCGTTCCACGAGATGTTGACCACCGGCAGGTTGTCGCCGGCCTTGCGACCGGCGTAGTCGTCCTGCCAGCTGGCGTTGGCATCGTCGCGCAGGGCGCCGCTGCGCTCGTCGTACACGCTGGCGCCGCCGAGCCGGGTCGAATCGGGTACGTAGCCGCTGGCGCGGACGAACTCGCGGAACTCGCCCACGCTGATTTCCGTGCGCGCGATGGCGAAGCCCCTGGCCAGGGTGACCCGGTGCTGCGGCAACTGGGCGTCGGTGCGATCCTCGTTGTCAGCCGCCGCCCCCATCAGGAACGAACCGGTGGGCACCACCACCATCGCCGGCCCCTTGCCGGGCAGGTCGACGTAGCGATCGGTGAACACCTGACCGGGCTTGTAGTTCGCGTACAGGCGCGCGTTGGTCAGTTGCTCGTCCACCTGCGCCAGCTCGGGCAGGTCGGCATCGGTCGCGCGTGCCTGCGCGACCAGTTTGGTCGCCAGCTCGAGGTTGCCGCCATCCAGCGCCAGCCGCGCCTGCGCCAGCACACCCGCGGCGCGCTGGCGGCGCATGTCGTCGATGCGCAGTTGCACGTCGTGCATCTGCTGCGAGCCCGGACGGATCGCCTGCGCGCGGGCCAGCTGCTTCTCGGCGCCGGCGAAATCGTTCTGCGCGACCGCCGCCAGCGCGCGATCGAGCACCGCACGCTGCACCTGGAAAATCCCCTGCTCGGCTACCGCATTCTGCGGATCGAGCTGTTGCACCTGGTGGTACAACTCCAGCGCGTTGTCGCCCTTGGGCTGGTCGGCCTTGCCTTGCTGCAGCAGCGCCGCCGCCGCGGCCAGCATCGGGCGCACCGTGGCCAGCGTCTTCAGGTTCTCCTCCAGTTGCGCGACCTCCTGCTCGGCATTGGGCAGGGTGCGCAGGGCATCGAGCAATTCCTTCGCCGCGTCGACGTCGCCGACGGCGATATCCTGATCGATCTCCGCCACCAGCCGCGCGCGCACGTCGAACAGGCCCTGCACGGCGCGCCGGCTGTCGGGCTTTTCCTTCAGCGCCTGCATGAACAGCGCGGCGGCACTCTCCGGATCGCCAGCCAGTTGGCCGGCATGGAACGCCTTGAGGGCGCGCGCCAGCAGCTCCTTCACCTGCGGCGACTCGGCCGATTTCTGCTCGGGCAGGCTGGCGTTGTTGCGGTTGCGCGCCACGATCACCGCGGTCGGGGCCAGCGTCAGCGGCGGACCGGCGTTCAGTTCGTTGATCGCCGCCACGCGTTGCGGTGGCAGGTTGCCGGTGGGCGACACGTCACCCAGGCTCATCGCCCGCTGCGGCATCTGCCCCGGCGCCACGTGGAACCACTGCGGAAAAAAGTGATACGTCAGCGCGACGCCCAGCACGATCATGCCCAGCGCCCCACCGAAGAAACGCTGACGGCGCAGGATGGCATTGCGTGGCATGGATGGGCGTCCCGGTTGCGGCCTGTTATCGTGCCAAGGAGTATGAACAATGAAAACCTTGGCGGCGGAGATCGTACGCGGCGGGCCGACGTTCGACGCGTGACTCCATTCTCGCCGATATGCCGGCGGAAGCGCGCGCCGCAAGCCGCACCTCGTCGCCGGATGACCCGTCCCGCCCAGGCTCTGCGTTCACCATAGGCACAAACCGCCGGCAGGGCAATCCGCGCCGGCGCCCTCGAAGGAGTCCCGATGTTGCTGTCCCAAACCGCCGCTGCCGACTGGATCGACCAAGCCGACGCATTGCAATCCTGGCTTGCTGCCCTGCCCGCGGACGCGGCCGTCGGCCTCGACACCGAATTCATGCGTCGCGACACGTTTCATCCGCAGCTGGCCCTGCTGCAATTGGGCTGGAACGGCCGTCACGCGCTGGTCGACCCGCTGGCCTTTCCGATCGGCGCTGCACTGCAACCGCTGCTGGGTGCGGGCAAAGCGGTGACCGTGATGCACAGCGCCAGCGAGGATCTCGAAGTGCTGGCGCCGCTGCTGCCGGCTGGCCCGCAGCAACTGTTCGACACGCAGATCGCGGCCGCCTTCGTGGGCATGGGCCTGGGCGTCAGCTATCGCGCGCTGGTGGCCGAGCTGGTCGGCGTGGACCTGGACAAGGGCGAAACCCGCTCGGACTGGATGCGCCGGCCGCTGACCGCCTCGCAATGCAGCTACGCCGCGCTGGACGTGGTGCATCTGAAGACCATCCACGAACAACTCGCCGAGCTCCTGCAGCAGCGCGGGCGCAGCGACTGGCACGCGCAGGATTGCGAGCGGCTGAAACGCCGGGTGCACCGAGAAAGCGACCCGCAGCCCCAGCGCGCCCTGCGCGCGGCGGCCGACTGGCGCCCGGAAGCGCAGGCCCGCCTGCGCCGACTGCTGCTCTGGCGCGACAGCTGCGCCCGCCGCCTCGACGTACCGCGCCCGTGGCTGCTGGACGACACCCTCGCCCTCAGCCTGGCGCAGCAACCGCCGGCCACGCTGGCCGAACTGGAGCAACGCGCCCGTGGCCAGCGCGCACTGCGCTCGGCCCAGCGCAGCGAGCTGTTCGAGGTGCTCGCGCCCGCCGTCACCCCGGCGGAGATCGACGCCACCGCCCGCATCCCCGGCCATCCGCAGGGCGCCGCCAAGCAGGCGCTGGCGGCGATGAAGCAGTCGGTCGACACGCTCGCCACCGAACTCGACCTGCCGCCCGGCCTGCTGTGTCCGCGCAAGGTGCTGGAGGAATACGTGGTCACCGCCGAATGGCCCGAATCCCTCGACGGCTGGCGCCACGACCTGCTGCACCCGCGCCTCGCCAGCCTGCTGCCCGACCGCCCCGCGACCAGCCGACCAGTTGCCAAGCCCTCGGCCGGCGATTAAGATACGCGGCTTCCCACGGGGTGTAGCTCAGCCTGGTAGAGCGCTACGTTCGGGACGTAGAAGTCGCAGGTTCAAATCCTGTCTCCCCGACCAAGAACAACGATCAAGGCCGCCTCAGGGCGGTCTTTTTCGTGGCCGTGGCGCATCGAAGGCTGCGTCATTATTGCGCCGGACCAGGCGCCATTCTCGGTCGACGGCTCCGCTCGCCTCAGCGCCACCGGGCAGCCCCGCCGGCCAGCTCAGCCCCGCGGCCGCACCTGGCCGGCAGGAAGCACACCTTGCGGGCTGTCGCGCACACCGCGAGCGAAGTTCGCACGAGTATCCCGACGTTCCTTGGCAGTTCGGGCCGTGCCCGAGTTCATGGGCGGAGAGGAACATCACGTCGTCGCGGTCGAACAGACGATCCACCAGCCCCAGCTTGGCCAGCGGCAGCCGAATCGCGTCTGTCTTTCCCTGATCGTCATACGCTCCGCCGGATCACCACCGGCGACGAAACGCCTGGATCGGGGCAAGAGCCCGAAACCCACTGCAACGGATTGCCGCCCACCGCATCCCGACGGTCCATGTTCCACGGCCGGGCCCCGGAAATGTCCTCGCCACGCCCGACGTTGCCTGACCCGCAACGACGCAGGCGCTCTCCGAACACCTTGCCGATACGTTCCGGCGTCATGTCGGCCATGCCCCGGCTCTGGCCGATCAAGGTCGGCAGCCGTTCGAAAGGGTACTTGGCCCGTGCTGCGCCTTGACGCCGATGGCGGGGACCGCCTGAACCGCCGCGCTGCTTTCCGCAGCGGCGGCGTTGGAAATGGATGGCGAAGCGCACGCCGCCAACGCCAAGCTGACGGCAGCCGCAATGGCCTGCCGGGTCTTGCCGGGCATGGGATGTTCTCCAGCCGCGGAGATCGGCCGCACGGCCACGGGCGGAACGATACGTTGCTTCAGTCGTCGATCCTTGAAGTACCAGTTCTTGCGGCACTTGATGGGGCGACAACCCTCGAGAAAGATGATCTCCTCGTCGTTTGGCAGCTCCTTCAACTCCTGCGGCAGCATCAGTGGGCGTCGCTCTTCCGTGTGGCTGTAGCTGGTGCCTTGCTTGCCGGTGCTGCGGGTGCGTCGCTTGACCGTGGTGTCACCAAGCATCTTGGAGTACTCCTCGGCATCGCGCTGCTCGCGCGGAGTGAACACGATGCTGGCGGCGTGGTTGGTGATGTAGGTGCGTGCCTCGTCCGCACCGTAGGTCGCGTCCAGCTGCGACAGGCTCTGGATGATCGACAGGTCACGAATGCCGTAACCGGCGGTGAGCGAGATCCGCTCGGACAACACATTGACCCGCCCCATCGCGGTGAACTCGTCCATCAGCAGCAGCATCTGGTATTTCAGCGCGGGATCATCCTGCGGAGTTTGCCGCAGGTTCTGTCCGATCACGGTGGAGAAAAAGATGTTGAGCAGCCGGCGCGCCTCGCCCAGCTTCTGCGGCGGAATCACCACATAGATGGTAACGGGGCGTCGACGCAGGACGTCCACGTCGAAATCGCAGGCATTGGTGGCTGCGGCCAGGATCGGGCTGAGGAACTGTTGCAGCGGCGCCTGGGTGGTGGCGATCACCGAGGCGAAGGTCTGTTCGGCCATGCCGGTCAGGCTGGTGAGGGCGGCTCGGGTGGTCGTGCTGACGAACGGTTCCTTGAGCCGCGCCTGCAGGAACGCCTTTAGCTCGCCGTCGTCGCCGGCGGAAAAGCGATAGATGCGCTCGAAGCTGGGGAAGGCGTCGTGCGTGTTGGGGTCGATGGGACAGCCGTCGGAACCGTGAAGATTCTGGCGAACCTTGTCGTCCCATGCCTCGAACAGGTACGAGCCAAATGCCACGAAGGCAGTGCGCGATTGCGACGTCCAGAACGGGTCCTGACCAGGCTCATCCGGATACAGGATCGCGCCGAGCGTCTGCAGTTCGCCCACGCGCACGCGCGGATCGGAGGACATCGCCATCAGCGGATTGAAGCGATGTGTACGGCCGTCCTCGGCATACGGCGCGAAGCGATAGATGGTTTGCCCGATGCCGGCGCGGTATCCGCTGGTGTGCTGGAACAACTCGCCCTTGAGATCCATGCAGACGATGGAATGCCGGTAAGTCAGCAGCACCGGAATCGCGATGGAGGTGGTCTTGCCGGTGCGCGTCGGCGCCGTCATGACGATGTGCCGCGTGCCGCCGAGATAAAGGTAATCACCGCCTGCCTTGCCGATGATGACGCCTTCGGGCGACGGCTTGAGCAGGCCGGCGCGAGCCAGGTCGCCGCGACCGGCAAAGCGCGCATCGCCATGGAAGGCCCTGGCGCGGGGCTTGAGGATCAACACCGCAACGATCGCCCACGACAGCAACGGCAAACCGAAACCGAGACCACCGGCCAACCGGATCTTGCCGGCAAACGGTTGCCAGTCCGGCTGGCCGAGTGCCTGCCAGTATTCGACATAGGTGGTGAAATGCAGCTGCGCCGGCTGCCGGAGCAGCCACAGCGTGAGCAGGCCGCCGAGATAGAGTCCAACGGTCAGCGCCAACAGCAGCAGCGCGACGACTCCCGCAACCCTGGTTCGCAAGACACCCATCTCCCCCTCCTTCCCTGGATACGTGAGGTCGACGATCTTCGACGTCATGCGGCAAAGGTGTCAAGGCCGCTGATGTTCACCCGCGTCGGTGCAGATCGTCACGGCACACATCATTTGGCCGTCCGTCTGCGTACCGCCAACAACTTTCTCAAGCCGCCCGTCGCGAAGCGGCGCCGCAGCTCTTCGACTGTCCGCGCGCCACAGCGGGGTGTAGGCGCATTCCGAAATCGAGACCGGCAAGAACCTCTCGCGTCGTAGGAGTCCTGCCGCCGCTCCCGGTGCCGCAAACCAGTGCACGGGCATTGCCGGCTTGCCGCATCAGGTTGATCGGAGAGGCGCAGGAAACAACATGAATCATGGGGTTTCAAGCACTTTTCCACAACGCAGAATATGTCTGTTCACCACGGCGCGATCGATGTGAAAGTGAGAGTGACTACGTCGGAACAAGTGCGAGTCAGATCACATGAGGCAGGAAATTTTCCTAGGCGGATTCGGTTGACGACTCGCGGCTTGCTCTCGATCATGGCGACCGTTCGATCAGGGAAATCGAGATCTCGCCAGGCGCGCAGCTGCTTCACGCAGCCGCGATCCACGCCTGGCACCCGAGAAGTACAAGTGTTGCGTACCCGGCATCGGACCGGGTACGCAACTGACTCACGACATTGGACTGTTGGTGTACTCGACATGGTTTGCAGGGGAACCGGGAGCAATCCCTTTCCGGATTCAAGACGACTGAACGCGCAGACCGGCAACGGTCCGGGCCTGGCGCCGGCTTGCCCGTCGAAACATCGGCGACACCTCGCTGGCCATGTCCGGCCAGCGTCCGCACTGATCTCCGGGGTTGAAGTGAAAGAAAAGATTTCCAACCGAACGGCGCTCGGCGGGCTGCTGCTCGCCACCACGCTCCTCGCTGCCTGTGGCACCCCGCCTGCGAAGGACTTCAGCGGCTCGTGGCGCCCGGTCAACCGGTATCGCTCCGAGCCCACCGAGATACCGTTGCATCCGCAGTACACCTTTTTCGCCGCGCCCATCGACGGCACGCTGAAGGCGATGCTCACGCGCTGGGCGACCGACACGAACCGCACGCTGCGCTACGAGCTGAACTACGACGTCACGTTGTACACGCCCGTGGCGACGATTCGCACCGCCGACCTGGAAGCCGCCGTCTCCAGGCTCAGCGGCATCTACGCCGCGCAGGGCGTCCAGGTCAGCATCGGGCCGGGCGAGATCGTCGTGCGCTCGACCAACCGCCCGTCGCCTTCCGTGCCGACAGCATCGAACGACAACTCCAAGACCGGAAACGCCCTGCCATGAATCCCAGGCATCCCGCCCTCGCCCCGCATGGGGTTCCTTGCTGATGGCAGGGAAGAAGACATCCGGCACCGCGATCGAACGCAGTGTGGCGCAATCGACCCGGTTCGAACTGACCATTTCCGAGCTGGCGCAACGCAGCGAGCGTCGAGCGTGGTGGGTGGCCTGGACAGCCGTTGCGCTGGTGCTGGTCCTCTCCGGCGGCTACTACTTCATGCTGCCGCTCAAGCAGAAAGTTCCCTATCTGGTAATGGCCGATGCCTACACCGGCACCGCCACGGTAGCGCGGCTGGACGGCGACTTCGCCATGCGCGGGATCACCACGCGCGAAGCGGTCAACCGCAGCAACGTGGCGCATTTCGTGCTGGCGCGCGAGTCGTACGACCTGGAGCTGGTCAACCTGCGCGACTGGAAGACGGTGCAGACGATGGCAGCAGCCGGCGTCAAGGCGCCCTACGTGCAGCTGTTCGCCAACAGCAATCCCGACAGCCTCATCAAGCAGTTCGGCAAGGACCAGGCGATCCGCATCAAGCTGCTGAGCATCCAGCTGGTCGGCGGCGGCCCCGGCAAGACGCCGCGCGGCGCCACCGTGCGGTTCCAGCGCAGCCTCTACAACAAGCAGAACGGGGCGACCCGTCCGCTGGACAACAAGATCGCCACCATCGCCTTCACCTACAAGCAGAACCTGGAGATGGACGATCAGAGCCGGGTCGAGAACCCGCTGGGCTTCTGGGTCACCAGCTACCGGGTGGACGACGACTACGCCACCGCGCCGCCGCCGGAGGTGTCCGTACCGCCGGTGATGACGCAGCCGGCACCGGCCATGGCCGCCACGCCCGCGCCTGCACCGACACCACCGGCTGCCGCTGCCACCGACACTCTCCCTGGAGCAGGTTCCCGATGAACCGAACAAGCATCTGGTGGCTCGGCGCCGCCCTGTGCACCACCGCTGCTGCCGCCCACTCGCAAGGCGCGGAGCAGGTGCTGACCCATTACGAGTACGCCGCCGACGCAATCTATCCGGTGCGCACCGGCCTGGGCATCACCACCCAGATCGAGTTGAGCCCGAGCGAGAAGATCCTCGACTACAGCACCGGCTTCAGCAGCGGCTGGGACCTCACGCGTCGGGAGAACGTGTTCTACCTGAAACCGCGGAACGTGGACGTGGACACCAACATGATGGTGCGCACTGCCACGCATTCGTACATCTTCGAACTGAAGGTGGTGGCAACGGACTGGAAAACCCTCGCCGAGGCGCGGCGCGACGGCGTGCAGTACAAGGTCACTTTCACCTACCCGGCCGACACCAGTTTCTCCCACGAGAAGAAGCAGCAGCTGCGGACACTCGCACAAAACAGCAGCCTGCTGCCCGGCCGCAGCTACAACTTCGACTACGACTACGCCACCAGGAGCAAGGCCGCCCCGTGGCTGGTGCCGGTCAACGCCTACGACGACGGCCGCTTCACCTATCTCAAGATGAGCGACCTCAAACAGTTCCCCAGCGGTGATTTCCCCGCCGTGTACATGCGCGAGCAGGCGCACGGTGAGGACTCGCTGGTGAACACCACTGTCGAGGGCGACACCATCATCGTCCACGGCACCTACAACTATCTGGTCATTCGCCACGGCAACGACGTCGTGGGCCTGCGCAGGAACACGCCCCAGTGAACAACCACCAGCATCCCGGCGACGAGCGCGCCGACGGCGAGCACGCCGGCGGCATGCACGAAAGCCGCGAGCCGCTCGTCGGCAATCCCTACGCCAGCCACATCCAGCGCGGCCACGAGCCTGACCTCGATGCCAACGTGCCGCAGCTGCGCGCGATCGAGCTGCGCCGGATGAACCGGCGGGCCTTGCTCCTGCTGGGCGCGGTGGTCCTGCTGCTGATGTTCGTCGCCTACTGGATGTTCACCAGCGCAGGCAGCCGCCGCGAGCAACCGAAACCGCGCGAAGAGAAAGTCACGGTCGCCGAGGCCCCGAGCACGCTGCGGGTGCCCCAGTTGCCGCCTTCCCCCACAGTGCACAGCCAGCCGCCGACGCCACCCATTCCGGTACTGCCCGCCAGCCCGGCGCCGCCGCTTCCCACCACGACCGTGCAGCCAGCAAGGGCGCATGACCCCACCCTGCTGCAACGGCGCATCGCCGCCAGCGGCGCGGAGATCCCGGACCCATCCGCCACGCAACGCATGCCCGATGGCGTCGATGCGCGGCTGCCCACCGGCGAGCAGACCGGCCCGACCAGCGCCCAGGCCCTGCCGCACGCCGACACTCTGATGCAGCGCGGCACCTATATCCGCTGCGTTCTCGAAACGCGCATCGTCTCCGACGTGCCCGGCTTCTCCACCTGCCTGGTCACGGAGCCGGTGTACTCATTCAATGGTCACACGCTGCTGCTGCCCAAGGGGTCGAAGCTGCTCGGTGCCTACAGCCACAAGCCGACCGGCAACCGCATGGAAGTGGTGTGGGATCGCATCATCACGCCCACCGGGATCGACGTGAACATGGCGAGCCCCGGCATGGACAACCTGGGCGGCGCCGGCCTGCCCGGCCATTACGACGCCCACTGGGGCCAGCGTGTCAGCTCGGCGCTGCTGATCAGCCTGCTCAGCGACGCGTTCAAATACGAAGCCGCCGAACATGGTCCGCGCAACAGCACCATCGGCAACGGCTTCGTCACCCAGACCCCATTCGAAAGCAATACCGCGCAAACCGCGCAGCAACTGGCCGACCAGGCCGTGCGTGAAGCGGCCAACCGTCGCCCCACGGTCACCATCAACCAGGGCACCGTCATCTACGTCTACGTCGCCAAGGACGTGGATTTCAGCGGCGTGGTTGCCCGCTTCTGAATGTCCTGATCCAACGACTACCGACGCCATGGACGACGTGAACGCACAGGTTTCCAGCGATTTCCTCGACTACCAGTACGAGGTGCTGGGTGTGCGTGAGCACATGGCCAGCGCCGAGGTCACCGAGATCTGCATCAACCGGCCCGGCGAGATCTACGTCGAAAACCGCCAGGGCTGGCAGCGCATCGAGGTGCCCTCGCTGACGTTCGAGCGCGCGCGGCAGTTCTGCACGGCGGTGATCAACGAGAGCAACACCGGCCAGCGCATTACCGACATCGACCCGGTCGTCTCGCTGACCTTTCCCACCGGGCAGCGCGCACAGCTCGTGATACCCCCCGCATGCGAGGCCGACCGCGTCTCGATCACCATCCGCCTTCCCTCGCGGCAGCGCCGGACCCTGGCGCAATACGAAAGCGACGGCTTCTTCGACAAGGTCGTGGAAGTGGACCACGGCCTCAGCGAGCTGGACAGCGAACTGCTGGAACTGCGCAGCGCGCGCAACTATGCGGAGTTCTTCCGCAAGGCCGTGCTGAACAAGAAGAACATCGTCGTCGCCGGCGCCACCGGCAGCGGCAAGACCACGTTCATGAAATCGCTGGTCAACCACATCCCCGACGACGAGCGCCTGGTCACGATCGAGGACGCGCGCGAGCTGTTCATCGACCAGCCCAACGTGGTGCACCTGCTGTACTCCAAGGGCGGCCAGAGCACCAGCCACGTCACCGCCAAGAGCTGCATGGAAGCATGCCTGCGCATGAAGCCCGACCGCATCATCCTGGCCGAGCTGCGTGGCGACGAGTCGTTCTACTTCATCCGCAACTGCGCCTCCGGCCATCCCGGCTCGATCACCAGCTGCCACGCCGGCAGCACCCGGCAAACCTGGGATCAGCTCGCGCTGATGGTCAAGGCATCCACCGAAGGCGCGGGTCTCGAGTTCAACACCATCAAGCGCCTGCTGAAGATGACCATCGACATCGTGGTGCACATCAGCGCGCACGCCGGCAGCCGCCACATCACCGGCATCGACTTCAACCCGCAACGTGAAGCGGCGGAATCCTGATGCTGCCCGGGATGGAAATGCTGGCCTGCCCCAACCTGGCCGTGTCGCCTCAGGTGATGCAGCACATCGTGCAGGTCGAATCCGGCGCCAATCCCTATGCGATCGGCGTCGTCGGCGGCAAGCTCGCGCGCCAGCCGCACAGCATGGAAGAGGCCCTGGCCACCGCACGCATGCTGGAGAGCCGTGGCTACAACTTCTCCGTTGGCATTGCCCAGGTCAACCGCGCCAACCTGGGCCACTACGGACTGGATTCCTACCGCAAGGCCTTCAGCGCGTGCGACAACCTGGCCGCGGGCGCGCAGATCCTCGCCCGCTGCCACGACAGCGCCCATGGCGACTGGGGCAAGGCCTTCAGCTGTTACTACTCCGGCAACTTCACCACCGGCTTCCGCGACGGCTACGTGCAGAAGGTATACGCCTCGATGAACCGCGTGGCCGAAGCCCGACTGGCGACCACGACACCCGTTCCCGAAGTCGCGGCCATTGCGCCGACACGCGCGCCACCCCCCGCAGAAATCGTCGCCGGCAGAAGCGCCGTACCGCCGCTGGTGGTCTATTCCGGTGACAACGCCAACTATCGGATCGCACTGCGCAGCGTGCCGATGGCAGCCGTCGCGAAGGAACCTGCATCACGGCCGAACCCGTTCACGCCACGCGATATCGGCGGCGAAGCTGCGTCCGCTGCGGCAGTCTCCACGGCGGGCTTGTCCGGCGCCAACGCAGACCCTGCCGTCCTGCCGCAGCACAGCGTTGCGCCCTCTTCACCCTCGACCGCCCCTGCCCGCCAGCCTGCCCCGCCCGGGCTCGCCGGCACGACCACCGGCGGCGTGTTCGAACCGCAGGTGCGCGGCCCCGGTGACCCGGCTGTGGCGTCAGCCGCGCCGGCTGCAGGCACATCCGCCCCACGGCACGACCGCGCCGACTTGCGCATGGAGCAGCGCGATGCCGCCTTTGTCTTCTGATGCCATCCGCAGGCGCAGCACCGTAGCGAGTCGTGCCATTAACACCATGCCCCGCCGCAATGGCGACGGCGCATCGCCCCCTTTCGCATCACCAACACCACCGCACAACTCTTCCGGCCGCATCCCGCGGCCAGCTCCCGGCAGTCATCCCGCGATGACCGCATTCCACCGCAACTCCCGACAAGGAACCCCGTGATGGCCAACACCTCCCTCGGCAACGAAAGCATCCTCACCTCCTCGCGCACGCGCTGGTTCACGTTCCTCTCTGTGGCCATGCTGCTGGCGTTGGTCCTGCCCAACCTCGCGCTCGCGCAGGATGCCACCGGCACGATTGATACCACCTGCAAGTTCGCCACCAACATCAACATGATCCTCAACGCGATCTCGGTCGTGGTGGTGACGATCGCCATCGTGTTCTCCGGTTACCAGATCGCCTTTGCCCACAAGCGCATCGGCGATGTCGCCCCGGTGCTTATCGGTGCGGTGCTGATCGGCGCGGCGGGCCAGATCGCAAAGATGTTCCTCGCCGGCAGCACGACCGACGCCGGCGCCACGCAGTGCACCGCCAGCGTGCTCGTCCACGCGCTCCACTTCTATGCATAAAAACGCGCTGTTTCGCGGTTGCACCCGCCCGCCCATGTTCATGGGCGTGCCTTACGTGCCGTTCTTCATGGCGGCGGGCGGGTGCTTTCTCGTGGCGGTGTACACCAACTTCCTCTACCTGTTGCTGCTGCCGCTGATCATCTTCGTGATGCGCCAGATGGCACGGCGCGACGAAATGATTTTTCGTCTGCTGGGGCTGCGCCTGCAGTTCCGTGCCCGGATGAGGAACATCGGCGGCAACGATGGCATGTGGGTGTTCACCCCCAACCACCATCGCGGCCAACACAACGACAAACAGTGATGTGACGCGAACGCCGCCGCCGTCGTGCCGCGGAGTTCGCCGGACCAGGACTCATGCCCAAGCCAAAACCCGTATTCATGCCGGACACGCCCATCGCCGAGTTCCTGCCCCTGTCGACGCACGTGTCACCGACCGTGCTCAAGAGCACGGGCGGCGATTTCCTGCTGGTGTGGCGCCTGGGCGGGCTGCCCTTCGTGGGGCGCGAGGAATGGGAGATCGAGCACCGCCACAACACCTTCAATCGGCTGCTGCAAACCCTGCGCGCGCCCGACTTCGTCAACGTGGCGTTCTGGGTCCACGACGTGCGCCGGCGCCGGCGCCTGGATGACTGTAGCCGCTTCGTGCAGCCCTTCAACCAGGATCTGTCCGATACCTATTACAAGGGCTTGTCCGCGCAAAAGCTGATGCAGAACGAGCTGTATCTGACTCTGATGTACCGCCCCATCGTCAGCGGCAGGCGCTTCGTGGAGAAGTCGGCCGATCTCGCCCGCCTGGAGTCCGAACAGCGCGACGCGGTGAACACCGTGCTCGAACTGGCCGGAAACCTGGAAGCCGTGCTGAAGGATTACGCACCCAGCCGACTGGGCATGTACGAAGCGGCCAACGGCGTCGTGTTCTCCGAGGCGCTGGAGTTGTACGGCTACCTGCTCAACCGCATCGACGAACCGGTGCCCGTGCTCAGCGCCCCCGTGTTCGACTACCTGCCGGTCAGCAAGCAGCGCTTCTCGGCCAAAACCGGCGACTACGTGATCACCACGCCCGACGGCATCAATCACTTCGGCGCCATCCTCAACATCAAGGAATACACCGACGGGACCTACCCGGGCATCCTCAACAGCCTGAAGTACCTCGATTTCGAATACGTCATCACCCATTCCTTCAGCCCCATGGGCCGGCAGGATGCACTCAAGGCGCTGGATCGCACCAAGGGCATGATGATCTCCTCCGGCGACAAGGCCTTCAGCCAGATCGCCGAGCTCGACCACGCCATGGATCAGCTCGCCTCCGGCAATTTCGTGCTGGGCGAGTACCACTTCTCCATGGCCATCTATGCCGCCAGCCAGGAAGCGCTGTCGCAGCAGATCGCCAGCACCCGTGCCGAGTTGTCGAACGCGGGATTCGTCTCGGTCAAGGAGGATCTGGCCGTCACCGCGGCGTTCTACGCCCAGTTCCCGGGCAACTGGAAATACCGCACGCGCCTGGCCAACGTCAGCTCACTCAATTTCCTCGGCCTGTCGCCGCTGCACAACTTCGCCACCGGCAAGAAGGAGAACAACCCCTGGGGCGACTGCGTCACCACCCTGCAGACCACCAACGGGCAGGCGTATCACTTCAATTTCCACGCCACCCATCCGGCGGAGAACTCGCTCGGCGAGAAGGCCATCGCCAACACCATGGTCATCGGCAAGTCCGGCACGGGCAAGACCGCGTTGATCAACTTCCTGCTGAGCCAGGTGCAGAAATTGCAGCCTTCGCCCACGATTTTCTTCTTCGACAAGGATCGCGGTGCCGAGATCTTCGTTCGCGCCTGCGGCGGCAACTACCTCGCACTGGAAAACGGCAAGCCCACCGGCTTCAACCCTTTCCACTGCGAACGCAACGAAACCAACGTGCAGTTCCTGGCCGATCTGGTAAAGGTGATGGCCGGCAAGAGCGTCTACAGCTCGCGCGAGGAAGAGGACATCTTCCGCGCCGTCGAGAACATGCTCGATACGCCCATGCATCTTCGCACGTTGACCAACTTCCAGAAGAGCCTGCCCAACATGGGCGACGACGGCCTGTTCATCCGCATGCGCAAGTGGACGGCAGGCAATTCGCTGGGTTGGGTATTCGACAACCCGGTCGACACCATCGACCTTGAGAAAGCCAACATCATCGGCTTCGACTACACCGAGCTGATCGACAATCCCGAAGCGCGAGTGCCGGTCATCAACTATCTGCTGCACAGGCTGGAGGCGCTGATCGACGGGCGCCCGCTGATCTACGTGATGGACGAATTCTGGAAGATCCTCGACGGCAAGGGCGGCCTCAAGGAGTTCGCAAAAAACAAGCAGAAGACGATCCGCAAGCAGAACGGCCTGGGCATCTTCGCCACGCAAAGCCCCGAGGACGCGCTGGCCAGCGACATCGCCGCGGCGCTGATCGAGCAGACCGCCACGATGATCCTGCTGCCCAACCCGAACGCCAGCCGCGAGGATTACGTCGACGGCTTGAAACTGACCGACGCCGAATACCAGGTCGTCGTGAGCCTGGACGAGCGTTCACGTTGTTTCCTGGTCAAGCAGGGCCACGCCAGCGCGGTGTGCCAGCTGAACCTGCGCGGCATGGACGATGCCCTCGCCGTCATTTCCGCATCCACCGACAACATCGAGATCATGCACGAGGTACTGCGTGAATGTGCTGCCGCCGAAGGCGTCACCGTTGACGAACTGCGCCCCGAACAGTGGCTCGAGCGCTTCTACGAAAACCGCAGGGGCAGCGGGAAGCAAAAGCCCAACCAACCAACCCCGCGCACACCACGCGCCGCCGTTCGCTGAACGTGGAGAACCACCCCATGCACAACACACTGTCCACCAAATCGCCTTCGCTCAAGAATCGGTTCGGGCATCGGCTGATGTTGGCAACAGCCATCGGCTGCGCCCTGCTCGCGGGAAGCGTCAGCGCCCAGGTCGTCGTCGTCGATCCCGGAAGCATCGCGGCGAACGAACAGAGTTTCGCAGCCCAGCTCGCCAAGACGATCGAGCAGTACGCGAAACAGATCCAGCAGTACGAAACCCAGCTTCAGCAATATCAGCAGTTGCTGTCCAGCATCCAGGGCCTCAGCAACGGCTTATCACTTGCTCCCAACAAGCTGCAACGCGTCACCAACACCGATTCACTGATCCAAGGCAAGTGTTCAAACACTTCCAGCCCGGCGGGCTTGGTCAGCGGTGTCATGAACAGCATGTCTTCGTTGATGACCCAGTCCATCACCCAGACTCAGCGGATGATCTGCGGCCAGATCGTCGCCACGCAGATCCACAAGTACAACACGACGGTCGACATGCTCAACAAACTCAATAACTACAGCAGTCAGTTCCATCAGGTGGAAAGCATCGTCAAGTCGATAAGCACCGTCGCTGATACCGGACGAGCTGCTACACAGGTGGAGAAGTACAACAGTGCGGTCACCACTGAAATGGGGAACTGGCAAGCGCAGATGAAGGCCGACGATGCCATCATTGAAACGCTGCAGAATCAGCAGTCCATCCTTGGGCACGTTGCATTGAACGGCAACAGCACCGTTCTGGGTAATGTTATCCAAGCCTCTACCTTCGCCGCGGCTTTCCACTGAGCCGCGCGTGGGATGTCGGCACTCGGGGCCTGAACCCACATCTTCACATTGACAGGGAACGGCCGCGATGGGCTTCGTATATTTCGCACTGATCTACAAATGGTTGAGCGATCGGATCGATACCTTCGGGATGAATCTGATGGCTACGTTCATGACGTGGGCCAGCGCCGTCGCACTGGTGCTTGTCACGTTGTGGATCATGATCCAGGGCTATCGCATGATCACCGGCCAGTCGCGTGAGTCGATGATGGCCTTGGTCATGAGCATGACTCGAGTGGCGATCATCGTGACCGTCGCCACCACCATGAGCATTTTTGGCACCAATCTGCTCTCGTTCTTCACCACCGAACTGAGCACCGGCATCAACCAGATGTTCACCGGTGACAACAGCACGGCTGCGCAAACCATCGATGAAAACCTTGCCTGGACCCAACTGGCGCTGGGTGCCATCGATACCGTGCAAGTTGCCCCTGGCGACACCGAAACCATCAATCAGAAGAATCACGCACTGCTGATCGCCGGCCTTGGTACCGCCAGTCCGCCGATGGCTGCTGCCGCCATGCTGTTGCTGTACAAGTTCGCGCTCGCCCTGTTCATCGGCCTGGGGCCGTTGTTCATCCTGTGCCTGATCTTCGAGCAGACCAAATCACTGTTCCAACGCTGGCTGCTCTACGGCATCGGCACCGTTTTTTCCATGGCTGTGCTCGCCTTCGTGAGCTCACTCGTACTGCAGTTGTCCTTGCGGGTCGCCGCGGCGCTGTGGAGCGCCAACATCATCAACACGATCACCGGCCAGGGCGCCGAGGGATTCTCCACCCAAGCCTTGGAACAAGGTGGCCTCGGCCTGCTGTTGACCGTGCTGATCATCTCCGTGCCCCCGATGGCAGCGATGTTCTTCCAAGGAACGCTGGGCAATTTTCTGACCTACTCAGCGTTCGGCACGGGCGCCTCAAGTCGACTGGGACCGCAGGGGCAGCCACCGGGAAGTTATGGACACGGAGCGTCATCGCCGACTTTCGGGCAAGAAAGCCTTGGTCAGCGACCTGCCGGCAGCCCGCTCAATAGTGCCAATGGCAGTGTCCGCGGCACCCTCTCACCGAGTTCAGGCGCAACTGACACCGTCAAGCATCAGCCGATCGGGAGAAGCTCGTAATGATATCGATTTCGTTCCGATGGCTACTGATCGTGTTGTTGCTTTTGATGGCCGGCGCTGTCCATGGCGAGGGCGGCTGTCCGCCAGGTTTCCAACCCTCCGGGGCGGCACCCAGTCCCCAGGCTCCAGTCGCTTGCAGACCAATCCAGAACTACGAATACCAACAGCAAGCGCCGCGTCCGCCGCCGCCCCGCTGGATTCACCTCTCGGGAGCCATTGCCCTGGATTCGGAAAAAGGAATCTTTGGAACAGTCGGCTCCATGGATAATCAAGCCATCGCCGAGAGCACCGCAATCATGGACTGCAGGGGAAATGGCGGCTCAAACTGCGAAATAATCCGTTCATACACGGACGCCTGCGCTGCGATAGTGACTGGCTATGGATGGTATGCCGTAACCATAGACGCAACTTCGAATGAAGCCATTCAATCCGGCATGGACATGTGTGCAAATGACAAAATCCGCGGCTGCCACGTCTACTACAGCGAATGCAGCCTGGCAATTGATGTTCAGAAACGCATGCTCTCAATACCAGTCCCATACAGCGGAGGTATGCCATGAAGTTGCCCATCTCTCTCGCCGCCTTGATGATCGGCGTCACTACCGCCTTCACTATTGCTCCCGCCCGCGCTCAAAGCGTCGACCCATGCGCGGTCTACACCTGCATGGCAGGCATGTCCGGTGAAGGTGCCACGGGTGGTGCGGCCTGCGCACCAGCTACTGCGTTCTTCTTCAGCCTGGTGGTATTCGATCCGTACTTCGACGCGCCGGCAACTTCCCAGTTGCGGCGTCAATACCTGATGACCTGCCCCGGCGCCAACGTCGCCACCAACGCCGCCATCCTGAACGCCATCATCGCCCAGTGGGGCACCGTGCCGTAGAGCACAACAAGCGTCTCCACTTGTGATTGACCTTTGAGGATCCGACAACCATGAAGCCCTTGCGCTCCCTGTCCCTGCTCATTTTCTGTGTCGCAGCGTCCGCTTGCCATTCTTCGCAGCAAGCCACTACTGGCGCAACAGCCGCGCCTGGACGAGCCACTGCGTCCGCAAAATCTGATGCAGAGGCATCCCTCGACAACGTGCACAAGGGCATGGCGTACGCCGACTTCCGCACCGCCCTGCTCGTCGATGGCTGGCGACCGGTAGTGGACCTGAAATGCAAGGCCAATGTGGTGGGTGGTGCCTACAAGGAGCTTTGCGCAAAAGGTTTGGACTCGTGCAAAGCCTGTGACGAGTTGCCCGAACTGGGCGCCTGCAGTGGCGATGCGGTCTGCCTGATGCACTTTCAGGATGCAGCGACCCATCGCCAGCTTGACGTGAGTACATACGGCGACCTCGGTGATCGAAACGTTCATGGCGTGGATTCACAACTGGGTGTGACGGGCTGGACTGTGTCGTCGACGGCGTTGCATTGATCGACTAGCGACGCAGAAGCAAGCCGCTCCTGTCGAGCTTGGGCACGAAGAAACCTCTCAGGGAGATTTCAATGAGCAATCCGTTGTTGGATTTGATCGTCCGTGGTGAGTCCGGTGCCGCTGGCTACAACGCCTACAACCGCGGCACTTACGTCGATCTGCATGGCGGCAAGCATATTCGCGGTCCAAGCGGCGCAATCGACTTTTCCAGCCTGACCGTGGGCCAGGTACATGATCTGCAACATCTTCGAGGCGACGACCCTCACCGGGTGTTCGCGGTCGGCAGGTATCAGGTGATTCCCTCCACCATGGACGGCGCGATCACCAAGCTGAACCTGGATCGCGATCTACCGTTCTCGACGGCCCTGCAGGATCGAATCTTCTCGGAGTATTTGATCGTCGACAAACGGCCAGCCATTCACGGATATGTCACCGGCCAACCGGGAATCACTTTGGAGGCCGCCCAGCGAAGTCTGGCGGCGGAATGGGCCAGTTTCGGTGATCCGGATCAAGGCGGCGCCAGCCATTATGGCGGCGCCAACCACGCCAGTATCACCCTGGCGCAATCGGCAAGCGCCCTGAACCAGATGCGGACCACGTATCAGGCCGACATCGCCTGCGGCTTCTCGCCGTCCGAAGCGTGGAAGCACGTCACCGCCAGCGATCACCAGCGCTCGTCCTCCGATGACGAATCACCGTCGAACCACCTGCGACGCCAAGGCAATCACGGTGATGCCGTGCGAACCTTGCAGAGCACACTGGCCGCCTTGGGTTACTGCGATGCTCACGGTCGCTCACTGAAATCCGACGGCGACTTTGGCTCGAACACCCATTCTGCGGTCGTGGCTTTCCAGCGCGAACATCACTTGGCAGTCGACGGCAAGGTCGGCCCGCGAACGCAACACGCGCTTGATCTGGCCTTGCGACAAAAGGATCGCGTCGCCACCACGTGGCTAGACGATCTGCGCCACCCGGATCACGCGCTGTACCAGCAGGCACTGGCAGGCGTGCACAGGATCGATGCGCAGCTCGGCCGACACTCTGACACGCGCAGCGAGAATCTTGCCGCCGCCATCGTTGTCGCCGCGCGCCGCCAAGGCCTGGGTCGCATCGACCAAGTGGTACTGTGCGAAGACGGTGAGCGTGCGTTCGTGCTGCAGAACGGATTGCCTGCGCGAATGGCCCACGTGCAAACCGCCGACGCGGTACACACGTCGATCATGGACAGCAGCGTCGCCTGGACGCAGGCGAACCAACAGGCGGCATGCCGAAGCGTGTCGGCACAAGCACAGGCTGTCCCCGTGTCCCCGGTTCCGCAAGCAATCGGACGTTGAGCCCGTTACGCCTGGTTGCGCGTTGCTGACCGATCGACCGGTTCGCGATGTTCGTGTGCTCCCGCCGCGAGACTGGCGAGCCTGTCCAGTTCTTGCGCCGTGAAGCCTGCCTCGATACGTGCCGGGCGATTGAACGGCCCGCGCAGGTCGACACCCATGTACTCGCGGATCAGGCCGAAGAAGGTTTCCACCGGGTCGATGCCGTCGCGCTCGCAGCAATGCAGATACCAGCGCGTGCCGGCGGCGACGTGGGCGACTTCTTCGCGCAGGATCACTTCGAGAATGGCCACCGTGGCTTCGTCGCCCAGCTGGCGCAGGCGCTCGATCATGCCCGGCGTCACATCCAGCCCGCGCGCTTCGAGCACGCGCGGCACCAGTGCCATGCGCGCGGTGTCGTTGTCGGCGGTTTTCTCGGCCATTTGCCACAGGCCGTCGTGGGCGTCGAAATCGCCGTAGGCGTGGCCCAGCTCGCCCAGCCGCGCGGACAGCATCGCGAAGTGACGCGCTTCGTCGTGGGCGCAGCTGGCCCAGTCGCGGTAATAGTCGTGCGGCTTGCCGCGGAAGCGGTAGACCGCGTCCCAGGCGAGGTTGATCGCGTTGAACTCGATGTGCGCCACCGCATGCACCAGGGCAATGCGGCCTTCGGCACTGCCCAGCCCGCGCTGCGGCAGCTGGCGCGCATTGACCAGCCGCGGCCGTTCGGGACGGCCGGGCGGGCCGATCGGTTCGGGCGCAGGCGATGACGCATCGGCCTGCAATTCGCCGCGCTCGAAGGCGCGCCACGTCTCACGCGTCAGACGCAACTTCTCGTCGGGCTCGCTGGCGTCAAGGCAGGCTTTGGCGGCGGCATGCAGATCGGACATGGGTTTCCCTGCAGGAGCGCACCCTGTGCGCGACGCTTTTCCCGAATCCCGGCAGAAAAGCATCGCGCACAAGTGCGCTCCTGCGGTTTACACGGCGCGCCGCGCAGCCTTGGCGTCGTCGGAGCGCAGCATCTGGATCTGTTCCAGGTACTGGTCGTCCAGGCCGGTGACGTATTCGCCGGAGAAACACGAGGTATCGAAGTGCTCGAGGTTCGCGTTGCCGTCGCGCACCGACCACTCGAGATCCTTGAGGTCCTGGTAGATCAGCCAGTCGGCGCCGAGCAGCTTCTCCACTTCCTGCTCGGCGCGACCGGCAGCGACCAGCTCGCTGGTCGAGGGCATGTCGATGCCGTACACGTTCGGGTAGCGCACCGGCGGAGCGGCGGAGGCGAAGTAGACGTTCTTCGCCCCGGCATCGCGCGCCATCTGGATGATCTGCTTCGAAGTGGTGCCGCGCACGATGGAATCATCCACCAGCAGCACGTTCTTCTTGTTGAACTCCAGGCCGATCGCATTGAGCTTGCGGCGCACCGATTTCACCCGCTCGCCCTGCCCCGGCATGATGAAGGTGCGGCCGATGTAGCGGTTCTTGACGAAGCCCTCGCGGAACGGCACGCCGAGCACGCCGGCCAGCGCGCTGGCGGCGGTGCGCGCAGTGTCGGGGATCGGGATCACCGCGTCGATGCCGTGGTCGGGGCGCTCGCGCAGGATTTTCTCGGCCAGCTTCTCGCCCATGCGCAGACGCGCCTTGTATACCGAGACGTCCTCGATCATCGAGTCCGGCCGCGCCAGGTAGACGTACTCGAAAATGCACGGCGTGTGCACCGCGCCCTCGGCGCACCGGCGGCTGTGCAACTGGCCCTGGTCGGTGATGATCACCGCCTCGCCCGGCATCACGTCGCGCAACCGCTTGAAACCCAGCACGTCCAGCGCCACCGATTCGGAGGCCACGGCGTACTCGTGCCCTTCGGCGGTAACGCGCTCGCCCAGCACCAGCGGGCGGATGCCGTGCGGGTCGCGGAACGCGACCAGGCCGTAACCCAGCAGCAGCGCGATGCAGGCGTAGCCGCCGCGGGCGCGGGCATGCACGCCGGCCACGGCCTTGAAGATGTGGTCGGGAGTCAGCTCCATGCGGTCCTGGATCTGCAGCTCGTGCGCGAGCACGTTGAGCAGCACCTCGGAATCGGAATCGGTGTTGATATGGCGACGGTCGCCTTCGAACATCTCGCGCCGCAGTGCGTCGGTATTGACCAGGTTGCCGTTGTGCGCGAAGGCGATGCCATACGGCGAATTGACGTACAGCGGCTGCGCCTCGGCCGAACCTTCCGAACCGGCCGTGGGATAGCGGCAATGGCCGATGCCGATACGCCCGCGCAACTCGCCCATCGCCCGCTGGCCGAACACGTCGCGCACCAGGCCGTTGCCCTTGTGCAGGCGCAGGCGCGAGCCCTCGACCGTGGCGATGCCGGCCGCGTCCTGGCCGCGATGCTGCAGCACCGTCAAGCCGTCATAAAGCGCCGACGCCACTTCCGTGGTACCGACGATGCCGATGATTCCGCACATGATGGATGGCCTGTTTCGGGAATGCTGATTCTATGGTTGCCGCGCGGGCGGCGGCGTGCTGGCGGCGCTGGCCGGCGCAGCGGGAGCGCCTTGCCGTCCGGAAATGGGGGCGTGCAGCCGCTCGCTCAAGCCGTCCACCCGCTTGAGCAGTTCGGCCGGAGCCACGCGCTCGAGCAGGCTCGGCGCTGTCGACGAGCCGGCCGGCCCGTGCGGCAGCACCGGCGCCGACTTGAGCTTGTCCAGCACTGCATCGGGATGCAGGTGATCGCCCACGCTGGCCGGGATGTTCTGCCCCAGCCACGCTGCGGCGCCCTGGAACTGCGGCAGCAGCACCGATTGTTGCCACCACGATTCGCGCGTCACCGCAGTAAGCCCCACCAGGAAAACCAGGATGGTGACCACCAGTGCGCCACGCACGAAACCGAACAACACGCCCAGCAGTCGATCGATACCGCTCAGGCCGGTGCTCCAGATCAGCCGTCGGGCGGCAAAGCGCACGAGCATGCCCAGCAACAGGATGCCGAAGAAGCAGATCGCGTAGCCGAGTCCGATCCGCGCCATGGGCAGCGAGATCGAATTCTGGAACAAGGCCGCCACATCCGGCCCGAACACCGCCGCCATCCAGAAGGCGGCGATCCAGGTGGCCAGCGACAACACCTCCGCCACCAGTCCGCGCATCAGGCCGATCAGCACCGACAGCGCAAGGATGGCCAGAATGATTCCGTCGAGCCAGTTCATCCGTTCAACCGGCTCGCGCGGACGCCGCGCCCGGCATATGACTGCGTCGCCGGCGTACCTTCATCACCGCGGCCGCGGTGTCGTTCAGGGCACCGAAACGACATTGCCGTCGATGCCCAGCTTGGCCTTGATCTGGTCGTGCACGCGCTGGGCATCGGCACGCTGGGTCTGCGGGCCGGCGCGCACGCGCCACAGGGTACGGCCACCGGACTGCACCGAGTCGACGAAACCGTCGAAGCCGGCCGCGCGCAACTTGTCGCGCAAGGCGGTCGCGTCGGCCTGGCTGCTCACCGCCGCCAGTTGCACCGCCCAGCCGCCGGCCCTGGCGGCATGGGTGGCCGTCGGCGTGGTGCTCGTGGACGTCCCCGCGGCATCGCCGTCCTGCTCCACCTTGGCCGGCACGCCGGGAATCGCCTGGGTGATCTTCAGGCGCGCCGCCTCGGCGGCCGTGCGCGTTTCGAATGGACCGGCGGTGACCAGCGTGCGCGACTGCCCGGCCCGCGTGATCACGCGGCCCGATACCGGGTAGCCCAATGCGCGCACCCGGCTCTGCAACTTTGCCGCGCCACTGGCGCTGGCGTAGGCGCTGAGGTTGATCGTGTAGCTGCCGTGTGCCGCAGCCGCCGCGACCGGTGCCAGCGCGGGTGCGGGCGTCGGCTCGGCCGGTTTGGCCGCCGGCCGGGTCGGCTCGCTGGCCGGCGCGGGTTTCGCTGCGACCGTGGCTTTCGGCATCGGCGCGGCACCCGTGTCGCGCTGCGGGATCACCGGTTGCGCCGGCGAGGTGCCGCTGCCAGTCGTCACCGTGGTCGGCGCGGGCGTCCGGCCTGCCTGGGGGTCGAGTTCCACGTCGCGCGGGCGGTTCGAGTCGATGGTGACCGTGGCGATGCGGTCGCCCGACGCCGCGGCGGTCGCCGCGCCGGCCGGCACGCTGGCGGCGGCGGACGGGTCGAGGCTCATCGTCCTGGTTTGCAGGTCGCGGTCGGGCGCAGGCGGAATGGCCAGGCTCACCGAGCGGTCACCGCCGGGGGTGGGCGGGCTGTCGGTGAAGAACATCGGCACAAAGATGACCGCCAACGCTATCAGGACGGCAGCTCCCAGCAGGCGTGTTTTCAAGTTTTCGCTCCCAGGCGGCGAACGCGATGCGCAATATGGCGATTATACCTGCCGGCGCCCGGCGCCATGCGGCGGCTCACGGCGCATGTTCAGCCATCACCGCGCTGGCGACGAAAAACGAGCCGAACGCCAGGATGCAGTCGCCCGGCTGCGTGGCCTGGCGTGCCGCAGCCAGCGCGGCAGCCACGTCGGGATGGGCGTCGAACGATGCTTGCGGCAAGGTGGCTTTCAGCTTCTCGGACAGCGCCGCCACGTCCATGCCACGCGGCGAAACCTGCTCCAGCCCGGCCAGATGCCAGTGCGCGATGCGCGCACCCAGCGCGCCGATCACCCCGGCCACGTCCTTGTCGGCCAGCGCACCATAGACGGCATGCACTGCGCCGTGCGCCGATGCGTCCAGCCACTCGGCCAGCGCCCGCGCGGCCTGCGGATTGTGGCCCACGTCCACGAACACCGGCGGCTCGCCGCCCAGCGCCTGCAGTCGCGCCGCGATCCGCACGTCGTGCAGGCCGGCGCTGGCCGCGGCGAACAGGGTGCTGGGCGAGAACGCCTCGTCGCCCAACGCATGCAACGCAGCGATCGCGGCGGCGGCGTTGGCGTGCTGCACCGGCGCGGCGAGATAGGGATCGGGCAACTCCATCGCACTGCCGTCGCGATGGCGCCAGCGCCAGCCGTCCTCGTGGCGCTCCACGCTGAAATCGATGCCGGCGCGCTCGACCTGCGCGCCACGTTCGGCCAGCGCTGCAAGCAGGCCATCGGGCGGATCGAGCTGGCCCACGATCGCCGGCCGACCGCGGCGCGCGATGCCGGCCTTCTCGCGGCCGATGCTGTCGCGGTCGGGGCCCAGCCACTCCATGTGGTCCAGATCCACGGTGGTGATCACGGCCACGTCCGCATCGATGATGTTGACCGCGTCGAGCCGGCCGCCCAGCCCCACCTCGAGCACCGCCACGTCGACACCGGCGCGGGCGAACAAGTCCACCGCCGCCAAGGCGCCGAACTCGAAATAGGTCAGCGGAATCTCCGCGCGCGCCGCCTCGATGCGTTCGAACGACTCGATCAGCGCGGCATCGGTGACCGGCACGCCCTCGATGCCGATGCGCTCGTTGTAGGCCAGCAGATGCGGCGAGGTGAAGGCGCCGACGTGCCAACCGGCCGCCTTCAGCATCGCCTCCAGCAGCGCCACGGTCGAACCCTTGCCGTTGGTGCCGGCCACGGTGATCACCCGCGGCGCCGGCCGCGGCGCGCCCATGCGCTGCCATACCTCGCGCACGCGATCGAGCCCCAGTTCGATGGTGTGCAGGTTGACGCGATCCTGATAGCTCAACCACTCGGCGAGGGTGCGGGGCATGAACGGGTTACTCGATGAACAGGCGAAGGGGTCGCCCATTGTCGCCGAACCCGGCGCAGGAACGCACCGATCAGACAGCCGGCACTGCCCTCACAATCCCGCGCCACGCAGCCGCAGCGCGTTGCTCACCACCGACACCGAGCTCAGGCTCATCGCCAGCGCGGCGATCATCGGCGACAAGGTGATGCCGAACCACGGATACAGCACGCCGGCCGCCAGCGGCACGCCGACGGCGTTGTAGACGAAGGCGAAGAACAGGTTCTGGTGGATGTTGCGCACGGTGGCCTGCGACAACCGGCGCGCGCGCACGATGGCGCCGAGCTCGCCCTTCACCAGCGTTATCTGCGCGCTCTCCATCGCCACGTCGGTGCCGCTGCCCATCGCGATGCCGACATCGGACGCGGCCAGTGCCGGCGCGTCGTTGATGCCGTCGCCGGCCATT
Source organism: Rhodanobacter sp. UC4452_H20 (assembly GCF_052978205.1). The sequence goes on from NZ_CM129662.1 coordinate 1,456,237, forward strand.
GCCACGCGACGGCCTTCGGCGCGCAACGCGTTGACCACGGCGGCCTTGTCGGCGGGCGAAACGTCGGCATGCACCTCGTCGATGCCCAGCGTGCGCGCCACCGACTGCGCGGTGGTGGCGTTGTCGCCGGTGAGCATCACGATGCGCAGCCCGGCGGCATGCAGCGCCTGGATGGCGGCGGGCGTGTCCGGCTTGATGCGGTCGGCTACCGCCAGCAGCGCGGCGAGGGTGCCGTCGACGGCAAGGAACATTACGGTGGCGCCGTGCTGACGCAGTCGTTCCGCGCGGGCATTGGCGTCGGCGCTGATGGCGGCGCGCGACTCGTCCATCAGCCTGGCATTGCCCAGTGCCACCCTGCGGCCATCCACCGTCGCGCTGACGCCGCGGCCGGTCAGCGAGCGGAACTCCGTGGCCGCCGGTGCCGCCACGCCTTCGGCCTCGGCGGCAGTGACGATCGCGCGGGCCAGCGGATGCTCGCTCGGCCGCTCCAGTGCGGCGGCCAGCGCCAGCAGGTGTTCGCGCGGCTGGTTGCCGAGGACCACCAGTTCGGTCAGTGCCGGCTTGCCTTCGGTCAGCGTGCCGGTCTTGTCCACCACCAGGGTGTCGATGTCGCGCAGGGATTCGATCGCGCCGGCGTCCCTGAACAGCACGCCATGCTGCGCGCCACGCCCGCTGGCGACCATGATCGAGATCGGCGTGGCCAGGCCCAGCGCGCACGGACAGGCGATGATCAGCACCGACACCGCCGCGATCAGTGCATGCGTCAGGCGCGGTGCCGGCCCCACCATCGCCCAGATGGCGAACGCCAGCACGGCCGCCACGACCACCGCCGGCACGAACCACGCGGCGACCTTGTCGGCCACGCGCTGCAGCGGCGCGCGGCTGCGCTGCGCGGCCGCCACCAGCGCCACGATCTGCGCCAGCATGGTTTCGCCGCCGACCTTCTGCGCGCGCATGGTCAGCGCGCCATCCTGATTCACGGTGCCGCCGGTGAGCGCATCCTCCTTGGCCTTGACCACCGGCATCGGCTCGCCGGTGAGCATCGATTCGTCGACATGGCTCTCGCCCTCGATCACCACGCCATCGACCGGCACCTTCTCGCCGGGGCGCACGCGCAGCACGTCGCCGGCCTGCACTTGCTCCAGCGGGACGTCGGCCTCGCTGCCGTCGGCAGCGATCCGCCGCGCGGTTTTCGGCGCCAGCCCCAGCAGCGCCTTGAGCGCCGCGCCGGTGCGCCGCCGCGCGCGCAGCTCCAGGAAATCGCCCAGCGTGACGAGGGTGACGATCACCGCTGCCGATTCGAAATACACCGCAACACGACCATGCGCATCGCGGAACCCCGCCGGGAAAATCCCCGGCAGCAGGAACGCCACCGCGCTGTACAACCATGCCACGCCGGTGCCCAACGCGATCAGCGTGTACATGTTCGGCGACCACGGTTTCAGCGAGCGCCAGCCGCGCGCGAAGAACGGCGCGCCGCCCCACAGCACCACGACGCTGGCCAGCACCGCCTCGACCCACGCGGCCACGCGATCCCACGGCGCGGGCAGATGCCAGCCAAACAGATGCGGCCCCATCGCCAGCGCAAACACCGGCAGGGTCAGCGCCACCAGCCACCGGAAACGCCGCGTCATCGCCAGCAGCTCGCCGCCGTCGTCCTCGTCCAGCGAGGGCATCATCGGCTCCAGCGCCATGCCGCATTTCGGGCAAGAGCCGGGGCCGACCTGCTGCACTTCCGGGTGCATCGGGCAGGTGTAGATCGCGCCCGCAGGCGCGGCCGGCGCGGGTTTGCGTTCGCCCAGGTACGCGGCCGGGTCGGCCACGAACTTCTCGCGGCAGCGCGCGGAGCAGAAGTGATACGGATGGCCGTCGTGGTCGGCGCGGTGCTTCGCGGTGTGCGGGTCCACGCTCATGCCGCAGACCGGGTCCTTCGCCAGGTGTGCGCCATGCGCAGCCCCGTGTGAGGCGTGGTCATGATGGTGCGCCGCAGGCTGGGCCAGGTAACGCGCCGGTTCCGCCTCGAACCTGGCCTTGCAGCCGCCGCAGCAGAAATGGAAGGCCTGCCCGTCGTGCATCGACTGATGTTTCGACGTGGCCGGATCGACCGTCATGCCGCAAACCGGGTCAATCACCGCCGAAGGCGTGTCGTCGCCACCGTGGCAGCAGGCATGCGCGTTCATGGCGACACCTCCTCACCGCTGAGCGCGCGCAGGATCGGGCATTGCTCCGGCTTGCCGTGCCCCGGGCACGACGCCACCAGCTCCGCCAGGCCATCGCGCACCCGCTGCAGCTCGGCGATACGCTGCTCGATCGCCGCCAGCCGCTTCTGCGCACGCTGCTTCACCGCTTTCACCCCGCGCCGGCGATCTGCCGACAGCGCGAGCAGTTCGCGGATCTCTTCCAGCGTGAAGCCCAGATCCTTGGCACGGCGGATGAAGCGCAGCTGCGTCACCGCGCCCTCGCCGTAACTGCGATAGCCGGAGGCACGCCGCTGCGGCTCGGGCAACAACCCTTCGCGCTCGTAATAACGGATCGTGTCGATCGCCACGCCGACGCGCCTGGCGACGGCACCGATGGTCAGGGAGGAGGCTTGCGTGTTCATGGGCATAGTCTAGACCTTGGATCAAGGTCAAGAGTCAAGCATCAGCTTCCCTTTCGTCGCGACATTTGCGACAACTCTCCCGTTCCATTCAGATCCACGACATCATCGCTACAGGGGAAAACGCATGAAGCATCTCGTTCACGGCCTCGTCGCCGTCTTTGTCCTTGCCCTCATCTCAGGCTGCGCAACCACGCGCACCCGGATGTCGCTCGACGTGCCATCGCCGGGTTCAGCGGTAGTCAGCGGCGGCAAACCGGTGGTCATCGACGCCATCCATGACGTGCGCGTGTTCGAAACCGATCCGGACGACCCCAGCACGCCATCCTTGAAGAAGGGCGCCAGCTACGCGCTGGATGCAACGCAACGCAAGCAGGCCATCGCGCGCAAGCGTGGCGGCTTCGGAAAGGCATTCGGCGACATCCTGCTCAAGCCCGGCCAGAACGTGGAGTCGGTGACCCGGCAGTTGTTGACCAATGCATTTGCCAGCCGCGGCTACAGCGTCGTGGATGCAGCCAGCGCCCCGGCGAATGCGCCACATGTCAGCGTCGACATCCGCCAATTTTGGGCGTGGTTCACGCCCGGGTTCTGGAGCGCCAGCATCGAGGCAAAGCTGGACACCTTGCTCAAGATCGACAGCCCGCAGGGGCATCGCCAGGTGACCGTGAAGGGATACGGCCACAACTCCATCCAGGTCGCTCGCGAAGCCAACTGGCAACTGGCCTACCAGCGTGCATTCGAGGATTACCTGAAACAGTTCGCCGACGCCGCCAACAACAACGGGCTCTGAGTCAGGCGTAAAAGCCATAAGAACGCCATCTGCGTCACTGGAGGACAGGAGGCGGCGTGCATACGCGCCGCGTGAAGGTGTTGAACCCCTCTCCCCTCGGGAGAGGGGTAGGGGCGAGGGGCGGCGGAAGCGCGCGCTGGGGACCCCGAACCCTCATCCATCGCTTTGCGCCATCTTCCCCAGGAGGGAGGTGAAGTGCTTGCCCGCCGAAGCAAGCTGTCCTCAGATCACTAAGACAGCTGCTCGGCCTACATCCTCGTCTTCCCTTCTGAACTCGATATCCGGTCAATCCTTGCGCACGAACCCCTCGCCGCTCCAACCCTCGCTGCCCACGCCGTGGTGGACGAAGAACAGGCCGTCGGGATCGTAGCGGCGCTTCACGGCGAGCAGCTTCGGGTAGTGGGTGCCCCAGAACGCGGCCTGCCAGTCGCGCTGGAAGTAATCGCTCTCGGAGACGTAGGCACCCGCGTTCGGCGCGACCTTGCGCAGGGCGGCCATCGCCGTGCCGATGCTGGCGGCGGCGCGCTGCGCCTCCGCCAGATCCGGTTTCGGCATGCCCGGAAAGGCCGGTGCACCGCCGCCGGCGATGATCGCCAGCGCAAACGCATCGAGCACCTGCGGGTTGGTCGCGGTGTCTCTCGCTGCGGCGATTTCCGTCGCGGGCGCGCCGGCCAGTCCCTTGTTGAAATGCAGGCCCACGCTCCATTCGCGCGCGGCGTCGAACAGCGCATCGACCAGTGCACCCTGGCGATCCTCGTGCAGCAGCGTGGCCGGCAACCACGCCGACTGGTAGGCGTGCAGGAACCAGGCCGCCTCCCCCACATTGGTCGCCCAGTAGGCATGGTGCTTCGGCGCGCCGGGCCGGTTGTCCGCCACCATCACGCCGGGCGCATTCTGGCGCATGAAATCCACGTCCCACATGCGTTGCGCCGGCATCGCAAAGATCTTCATCGGATCGGCGTAGCGATATTCCACGCGCGCCTTCACCCAGTCGAGAAACGGCGCCCAGACCTTTTCCATCTGCGCCTGATCCAGCCCGTGGCACAGCATGCTCAGTTCCAGCTTGCGGCCGCTGAAGCCCATCTGCTCGCCCCAGTGCGGATTGAACAGGTCGCTGCGATAGAATGCGATCGCCCGCGCGATCAGCGCGCGATAGGCGGCATCGGTGGTGGCCTCGATCGTGCCGAACACGCCACCGAAGAACGCCGGCAGCTCGCGCGTGCGCAGGGTCAGGCGCGTGACCACGCCAAGGCTGCCGCCGCCGCCACCCTTGAGGCCCCAGTACAGCTCCGGATTCGTGCAGGCGTTGGCGATGCGCACCTGGCCGTCGGCGGTGACGACTTCGGCTTCCAGCAGGCCCGCCGCCGCGGTGCCGTAATGCTTGGAGAAGCTGCCGAAGCCGCCGCTCTGCACCAGCCCGGCCACGCCCACCGTGGTGCAGCCGCCGCCCTGCACGTAGCGGCCGCCCCTGGTGGTTACCGCGTCGTAGGCGTCGATCCACATCGCGCCGGCGCCGATGCTCACCGCCGGCTGTGCGGCCTGCTTGCCCGCGCAGCCGTGGCCGACGAAGGCATCGTGCAGGGTCACGTCGTGCATGTGCCGCGTCCACACCAGCAGGGAGTCGGGCGCGTTCGAGGTGCCCTGGTAGCTGTGGCCGCCGCCTTTCACGACGAGCCGCAGATGATGCCGACGGGCAAAGTTCACCGCGGCGACCACGTCGGCCGTGCTCTCGGCGGCCACGGCGTACGTGCTGGGCTGCGAGGCCCAGGCATCCAGCCAGCCGCTGGTCTGGGTCAGCGCGGGGTTGTCGCCGACGTAGAACGGATTCTTGATCTGCGCCAGCGCCTCGGCCCGGGCAGCGGCAGTCGCCCCCGGCGCGAATGGCGATTGCAGTTTCAGCAGGCGTCCGCCGACCTGCTGTCTCAGCGTTTCCCAGGCGTCGGCGTCGGGCCACGCCGGATCGCCCGGCCGCACCCGGCGCAGCAATCGGGAAAGATGGTTGCGGGTACCGGCCAGCGCCCGGGCGACCGGCGACAGCGCCAAGGGCAGGAGCGATGCGGCGACAGCGGCCTTGAGCAGATCGCGGCGGTTCATGGGCGTTCCGATGGTGGGGTCGAGGGCTCCATCTTGCAGCGCCTCCGGCCGCGCTGTCGCCCGCCAGGTGACGGATCGACCCGTCACGGGGACGGACGGCAGGGCTGCGGGGACGGGTCGCGGGGCTTTGCGTAGAATCGCCGGATGAACGAACGCCCCGGCCTCAGCTTCGACGATTTCCAGCGCTGGCGGCGACCCATCGAAGTCGGCTTCTGGGTGGCCCTGGTCATCCTCAACGCCGGATTCAATGCGCTGGTTGCGCTGACCGACCATCCCGACGTGGACACGTGGAAACCCTGGGTGTGGGAGTTCAGCAGCGCCCTCCTGATCCTGGCGCTGATCCCGTTCGTGATCGCGCTGGAACGCCGTTGGCCGTTCCGCGTCGATACCTGGCGGCACAGCCTGCCGCGCCACCTGCTGGCCACGGTCCCGTTCAGCCTCATCCATGTCACCGGCATGGTGGCGCTGCGTCGGCTCTGTTACGCGCTGGTCGGTTCCCACGACCAGTTCGGCGCGCACTACGGCTACGAGTATCTGAAGGACATCCGCACCTATTTCGTCATCATCGCGCTGCTGTGCCTGTCGCGCCTGTGGCTGATCCGCTGGCAGGGCGAGGCGCGCTTGCTGGCCGCCCCCGACGAGGGACAGCCGGCCGAACCGGTCGAGCGGCCCGAACGCTTCCTGGTGCGCAAGCTGGGGCGGGAATTCCTGCTCAATGCCAGCGAGGTCGAATGGCTGCAGGCCTCGGGCAATTACGTGAACCTGCATGTGCACGGTCGCGACTACCCGCTGCGCAGCACCATGGCGGCGATCGAGGAGCGGCTGGACCCGGCGCGTTTCGTGCGCGTGCACCGGGGCTATTTCGTCAATCTCGACTACCTCGCCCAGATCGAGCCCTTGGATACCGGCGACGCCCGCCTGACCATGCGTGACGGTGCCACCATCCCCTGCAGCCGACGCCACCGTGCTGCCTTGCGCGAGCGTTTCGGCGGCTGAGCGGGCGACAGCGCGGTGCGGGCGGAATGGGCTACGCTGGGCAGAACGGTCGGTCATCAAGGGGCAACAGATGAATACACGCATCCTCGGCGGCATCGCGCGGGCGCACAGGGCGTCGATCGTGCTGGTCATCGCCGCACTGCTGACATGGAGCCTGCTGCAAACCGCCACCGCGGCCACCCCGGAGCAGTCGCGCTGGGAGCGCCAGGCGCAGGCGGTGACGATCACCCGCGACGACTGGGGCATCGCCCACGTGCACGGCAAGACCGATGCGGACGCGGTGTTCGGCATGGCCTACGCCCAGGCCGAGGACGACTTCAACCGGGTCGAGACCAACTACCTGATCGCGCTGGGCCGGCTGGCCGAGGCGAAGGACGCCGACGACTCTGCGCTGTGGCAGGACCTGCGCCAGCGCCTGTTCATCGATCCGGCCGAGTTGAAGAAGCTGTACGCGCAAAGCCCGCGCTGGCTGCGCCAGCTGATGGACAGCTGGGCCGACGGGCTCAACTACTACCTCGCCACCCATCCCGACGTGCACCCGCGCGTGCTCACCCGCTTCGAGCCGTGGATGGCGCTGTCCTTCACCGAAGGCAGCATCGGCGGCGACATCGAGCGGGTGGAGCTGGCACCGCTGAAGGCGTTCTATGGCAGCCCGGCCGACGCGCCGCTGGCCCAGGTGCACACGCAACCCAGCTGGATCGAGCCGACCGGCTCCAACGGCATCGCGATCGCGCCGAAGCTCACCGCCGACGGCCACGCGCTGCTGCTGATCAACCCGCACACCTCGTTCTTCTTCCGCTCCGAACTGCAGATGTCCAGCGACGAGGGGCTGAATGCCTACGGCGCGGTGACCTGGGGCCAGTTCTTCATCTACCAGGGCTTCAACCCGCACGTGGGCTGGATGCATACCTCGACCGGCGTCGACGTGGTCGACGAGTTCGCCGAGACCATCGTGCACCGGGACGGCAAGCTGTTCTACCGCTACGGCAAGGAACTGCGGCCGGTGACGTCACGCCAGATCACCTTGTCGTATCGCGACAAGAGCGGCGCGCTGGCGCAGCGCACGTTCACCGCGCACTTCACCCATCACGGCCCGATCGTGCGCGAGGCGGACGGCAAGTGGATCGCCGAAGCACTGATGAACAAGCCGATCCCCGCGCTGGAGCAGAGCTGGCTGCGCACCAGGACGCATGATCTCGCCAGCTACATGAAGGTCGCCGAGCTGAAGGCGAACTCGTCCAACAACACCTTGTTTGCCGACGACAAGGGCGAGATCGCCTTCCTGCTGCCGCAATTCGTGCCCAGGCGCGACAACCGCTTCGACTACACCAAACCCGTGGACGGCAGCGATCCGGCCACCGACTGGCAGGGCCTGACGCCGCTGGACCAGCTGCCGCAGGTGGTGAACCCGCCCAATGGCTGGACCTTCAACACCAACAACTGGCCGTATTCCGCCGCCGGCGCGTACAGCCCGAAGCAGGCCGACTACCCGCGCTACATGGACACCTTCGGCGAGAACCCGCGCGGCCTGCACGCGATCCGCCTGCTCACCGACATCAGGCAGGTCACCCTGCCCTCGCTGATCACCGCCGCGTTCGACTCCTACCTGCCCGCGTTCGCGCGCCAGTTGCCGATCCTGATCGCCGACTACGACGCGCTGCCCGCCGACGATCCCCTGCGCGCGAAACTCGCCGGGCCGATCCAGTTGCTGCGCGACTGGGACTACCGCTGGGGCATCGCCTCGATGCCGACCTCGCTGGCGGTGTTCTGGGGCGATACGCTGTGGGACGAAGTGAGCAAGGCCGACACCGCCGAAGGCCTGTCGATCTACGACCGGATGGCCGCCAAGGCCGGCGCCAAGGCGCGCCTCCATGCGCTGGTCGAAGCCTCCGACCGGCTGACCCAGGACTTCGGCAGCTGGGGCGTGCCGTGGGGCGAGATCAACCGCTTCCAGCGCATCAACGGCGACATCGTGCAGAAATTCGACGACGCCAAGCCCAGCATCCCGGTGCCGTTCACCTCCTCGCGCTGGGGTTCGCTGGCCTCGTTCGGCGCGCATCGCTGGCCGGGTACCAAGCGCTACTACGGCACCGGCGGCAACAGCTTCGTGGCTGCCGTCGAATTCGGGCCGAAGGTGCATGCGCGGGCGATCACCGCCGGCGGCGAAAGCGGGCACCCCGATTCTCCGCACTTCAACGACGAGGCGGAGCGCTACACCACCGGCAACCTGCGCACCGTGTACTTCTGGCCGGAACAATTGAAGGGCCACACCGAACGCAGCTATCACCCCGGCGGGTAAAAGCTGAACGGCAACGACGGTCGAGCACATAACCTTGTCATCGACCTGGTTATGACTTCCGTGGAATGACCTGCGCATGCGCCAACCCGGTGCGCAGGTCGCGGACCGCGGAGCGAACCCATGAAGCGTGGCACCCAGTCACTGGTGGTGATCGGCAGCGTCGTGCTGGCGTTGCTCGTGGTGGCACTGATCGTCATCGCCACGTTCGACTGGAACCGGCTGCGGCCGTTCATCGGCGACAAGGTCAGCCAGGCGATCGGCCGGCCCTTTTCCATCAACGGCGACCTCACGCTGGACTGGCGCCGGGACCGCAGCCGCAGCGGCCCCGCCGCCTGGGTGCCGTGGCCCGAGTTCACCGCGCGTGACATCCGCATCGCCAATCCCGACTGGGCCGCGCAAACGCCATTCGCACAGCTGGATGCGCTGCGCTTCCGGCTCTCGCCGTGGGCGCTGCTGGTGCATCGCATCGAGGTACCCAGCGTGCAACTGGTGAACCCCAGCATCGACCTGGAGCGCGACAAGGACGGTCGCGCCACCTGGCACTTCAATCCACCGAAGAAATCCGGGCCGTCGGCATGGCATCTGGACGTGGGCTCGGTCGGTTTCGACCACGGCGTGATCCGGCTGGATGACGCGGTCACGCAGACCAGGCTCAAGGTCGCCGTGAAACCGTTGCAGGCGGCGATTCCCTACGACGACATCGTGGCGCAACAGAGCGCCGACGCCCGCAAGCAGGCGCAGAAGACCACCGGCAAGGCCGCCGCCAAGGCGCCGGAAGTGCCCAGGGACAAATCGGCCAGCGCGACCAGCTACCAGTTCGCCTGGCAAGCCAGCGGCACGTACCAGGGCGGTGCGCTCACCGGCGAAGGCAAGACCGGTGCCGTGCTGGCGTTGCAGGACGCCAGCCAGCCCTTTCCGGTGCAGGCCGACGTGCACATCGGCGACAGCCACATCGCCCTGGTCGGCACGCTGACCGATCCGCTGCAACTGGGCGCGCTTGATCTGCGCCTGTGGTTCTCCGGCAGCAGCATGGCCAAGCTGTACCCGCTGACCGGCATCACCCTGCCCGATACGCCGCCCTACGCCACCGAGGGCCACCTGAGCGCCAGGCTGGGCGAGGGCTCCGGCCGCTATCACTACCAGGACTTCCGCGGCCACGTCGGTGGCAGCGACCTCGCCGGCGACCTGTTGTTCGTCACTGGCGGCGAACGACCGAAACTGAGCGGCAAGCTGCATTCGAACCTGCTGCGCTTCGCCGACCTGGCGCCGCTGATCGGCGCCGACTCCAGCACCGCCAAGGTCGATCGCCCCGACACCTCGCAGCCGGTCGACAAACTGCTGCCGGTGGCGCCGTTCCGCACCGGGCGCTGGCGAACCATGGACGCCGACGTGGATTTCAGCGCCGCCCGCATCGAACACGGCGAGGCGCTGCCGATCGACTCGCTGCGCACCCACCTCGTGCTGAAAAGCGGCGCGCTCTACCTCGACCCGCTGACTTTCGGCGTGGCCGGCGGCACCGTGCGCAGCAACATCACCCTCGACGGCAGCCGCGCGCCGATGCCCGGCGTGCTGGAACTGCATGCGCGCCATCTGAAGCTGAAACAGTTGTTCCCGCAGTTCTCGCCGATGCGCACCAGCTTCGGCGAGATCAACGGCGACGCCAACCTCACCGCCGAAGGCAATTCCATCGCCGCCCTGCTCGGCAGCGCCGACGGCGAGCTGAAGCTGCTGATGAACGACGGCGCGATCAGCAAGACGCTGCTGGAAACCGCCGGCCTCAACGTGGGCAACATCATCATCGGCAAGCTGTTCGGCGACAAGACGGTGGAGATCAACTGCGCCGCCACCGACATGGTCGCGAAGCACGGCCTGTTCGACATGCGCCTGTTCGTGTTCGACACCGACGACGCGCTGATCAAGGTGGATGGCACGGTGAATCTCGCCAGCGAGAAACTCGACCTCGACGTGAAACCGCACACCAAGGGCCTGCGCATCCTATCCCTGCGCTCGCCGCTGTATGTTCGCGGCACGCTCAAGCACCCCGACGTCGGCGTGCAGAAGGGTCCGCTGCTGCTGCGCGGCGCCGGCGCCGTGGCCCTGGGCGCCGTCGCCGCACCGGCGGCCGCGCTGATCGCGTTGATCGCGCCCAGCCACGAAAACGAGGACAGCGGCGAGAACACCTGCCGCGCGGTGCTGATGCAACTGCGTGGCTCGGGCCAGAAGACTCAATCAAGCAGGAAATGACCATCTGTCGGCGGTTTCACCGCACGACCGAACCGTCCGCCAACCGGCAACGTTCAGTGCAGCTGCCGTCCGGAGCGGGTGAACCGGCGCCATAGCCGGCGCCACAGCATCGCCAGCGGGAAGGCCAGAATCAGAAAGGGCAAGCCGTAGCCGAGCAGCCCCAACGCATCGACCACGCCGTCCGCCACCTCGTCGGGCAAGCCGGAAAAGCCGATACCGATACGCCCGCTGCGGGCATCGCTACTGTCGAACTCCAGTTCGAGCCGATTGGTATCCAGCCGGCGCTGCTGATTTGCCCCAGCGGCCTGCAGCGATTGCAGTTGGCTTTCCACCGAGGCCTGCTCGTGGCTGAGCGCGATCAGATCGGCAACGGCCATGTCCTTGCGCGCGGCGAGGTCCGCCAGATGTTGGGCTTGCTTTTCCAGCAAGTCGCGCTGACGCCGGTTGTCGGTGACGACATCGGCGAGATCCTCGGCCCGGGTCTGCCGGTATCCGACCGTGCCGTCTTGAGATGCCAGCTTCGCCATCGGCTCAACGCCATCTGGCACGATTCGCACGACCAGCGATGCCGAGTGCTCATCCTGCCGGATGCGCAGAACGTTGCAGGCACCGAATCGATCCGACTCGCAAGCCTGCCGGGCCGCCGCCAGGCGATCGGCAATTTTCGCTTCCGGCAGTTTGATCCGCAGCGTGTGCTCATAAGCCAGCATCGCCCCGGACTTCGACTGCTCTCCGCTGACCGGTGCTGGCGAGACCTCCTGCTTCTTCGAGCACCCGCAGATCGCCTGCAGCACACCCAGCAGCAACAGCGCCATGCAGACAGAGCGGAAGCTGGACATGCGATTCCCCAAGGCAGTCAGGTCGGGTCAATCTGCCACAGCGGCAGACAAACTCAAACCACGTGGCGTCGAAGCGCGAGCGCACCGTACCGCGGTGCCCCACGCTTCGTCCCGACACCCAAAGGCATCGCGCACAGGGTGCGCTCCTGCACGGGCACGCGAGTCGTGCCAGGCATGGCGCTAGAATGCCGCGACTTCCCTTGCGCGTACGCCCATGCACCCCGTCAATCAGGCTCGTCTGCAGATTCATTTCTGCGTGTTGCTGTGGGGCTTTACCGCGATCCTGGGCAAGCTGATCACCTTGCAGGCGCTGCCGCTGGTGTGGTGGCGCATGCTGCTGGTAACCGGTGCGCTGCTGCTGGTGCCGCGGGTGCGGCGCCAGTTGCGGGCGATGTCATGGCGGCTGATCGGCGCATATGCCGGCATCGGCGTGCTGGTGTCGCTGCACTGGCTGACCTTCTATGCCGCGATCAAGCTGTCCAATGCCTCGGTGGGCGCCACCTGCATCGCGCTGGGGCCGGTGTTCCTGGCCTTCATCGAGCCGTGGCTCGCCAAGCGCAAATTCGATCCGCGCGAATTGCTGATCGGCGTGGCGGTAGTGCCGGGCGTGGTGATGGTGGTCGGCGGCGTGCCGGTGGACATGCGCATCGGCATCGCGGTGGGCGTGCTGTCGGCGCTGTTCGTGGCGCTGTTCGGCTCGCTCAACAAGCGCATGGTCGAATCGGGCGATCCGCTGACGGTGACCTTCATCGAGCTGGGCACCGGTACCGCGTTCCTCACCCTGCTGGCGCCGCTGCTGCCGCACCAGGGCGCGCTGTTCGTGCTGCCGAACCTGCACGACGCGCTGCTGCTGCTGGCGCTGGCGTTCGGCTGCACCCTGCTGCCGTTCACGCTGGCGCTGGTGGCATTGCGCCACATGACGGCGTTCGGCACCCAGATGGTGACCAACCTGGAACCGGTCTACGCGATCGTGCTGGCGATCGTGCTGCTCGGCGAGCAGCACGAACTCGATCACTGGTTCTATCTCGGCGTGGCGGTGATCCTCGCTGCAGTGTTCGTGCATCCGCTGCTGCATCGCAAGCAGCGCGTCACCACCCAGCCGGAGCTGCTTGGCACCACCGAAAGCCACAGCATGGTCGACTGAGCGAACCTCGCGCACTACGCTGCCACGGCGCGCCAGCGTTGATTCATCGGGGCGAACACATGACGACCGCCAACCACCAGCACCACCGCGGCATCTTGCAGGCATTGGCCGCGGCAGCCTTGTTCGGCCTCGGCACGCCGCTGGCCAAGCTGCTGCTGGACACGACGCCGCCGCTGCTGCTGGCCGGGCTGCTGTACGCCGGCTCGGGGCTGGGCCTGTCGCTATGGCTGCTGCTGCGCAAGCTGCGCCGCCAGCGCGCCGCTGAGGCACCACTGACGCGACGGGACGCGCCATGGCTCGCCGGCGCGGTGCTGTTCGGCGGCGTGCTCGGTCCGATCCTGCTGATGCTGGGGCTGGCGCAGACGCCCGCGTCCACGGCCTCGCTGTTGCTCAACCTGGAAAGCGTGCTGACCGCCGTGCTCGCCTGGGTGGTGTTTCGCGAGAATGTGGATCGGCGCGTGTTCCTGGGCATGCTGGCGATCGTTGCCGGCAGCGTGCTGCTGTCCTGGCAGCGCCAGGCCGGCAGCGAGGTTCCGTGGGGCGCGCTGGCGATCGCCGGCGCATGCCTGTGCTGGGCGATCGACAACAACCTGACACGCCCCGTCGCCGGCGGCGACCCAGTGCAGATAGCCGCGATCAAGGGCGGCGTGGCCGGAATCATCACACTCACCCTCGCGCTGGTGATGGGCTATCGCTTCCCGGCCATCCTGCCCCTGCTCGCCACCGGAGCGCTCGGCTTCGTCGGCTACGGCCTGAGCCTGGTGCTGTTCGTGCTCGCCCTGCGCGGCCTGGGCACGGCGCGCACCGGCGCGTACTTCTCCACCGCGCCGTTCGTCGGCGCCGGCCTGTCGCTGCTGCTGATCGCCGAACATCCGCCGCTCGCGTTCTGGCTGGCCGGCGCGCTGATGGCGCTCGGCGTGTGGCTGCACGTCAGCGAGCGGCATGCGCACGAGCACGCGCATGAGGCACTGGCGCACAACCACCGCCATTACCACGACGAGCATCACCAGCACGCCCACGACTTCCCGTGGGACGGCAAGGAACCTCATACCCATCCGCACCTGCACGAACCGCTGGTGCACAGCCATCCGCATTATCCGGACATCCATCATCGCCACCGGCATTCCTGAGAACTGCGCGGCCACGCGGTGTGGATCCGACGCCCTGATCACCGAGGGATTCGACGGCGACTTCAATTGCGTCCCGCCGAGCCGCACAAATCTGCTGGATGACCTTAACTTGTGACTGGGCATGCCGCAGCACGGTTGCTGGTGCTGAATCGGCAGACGCTCAGGCTGAGGTGATGTGCTGGCGAATTGCTCAAGGACGAGTATCATCCTTGAATGACAATGAATCGTATTCGCAATATTTTGCGCAGCCTTTTCACGGCGATACTTCTGCTGTTCGGCATGACGGCCTTCCCGGTCACAGCTCAGGACGCGATGACCTCGGTTCCACAGACTTGGCAGATGCTTGATTACCTAGCGACCGATTACGCAGGCGCGGTGAAGAGTGGCGCTGTCATCAGCACATCCGAGTACGCCGAGATGCGGGAGTTCACGGCAACGGCGCGATCGCGCATCACCGCGTTACCACCGACCGTCGCCACACCGGCACTCTTGCAACAGGCGGATGCGCTGGTGGCCTCGGTCGATGCCAAGGCGACACCCGCTCAGGTAGCTACGCAGGCGCATGCGCTGGCCGATGCGCTACTCCAGGCGTACCCGGTGCCGACCGCACCAGAACACGCGCCCGATCTGACCCGCGGGACAACGCTCTATCAAACCCAGTGCGCTGCCTGTCATGGAGCCACCGGACACGGTGATGGGCCCGCTGGCCTGCAGCTGTCGCCCCGGCCGGTGAACTTCACCGATCAGACGCGGGCCGATCAGCGCAGCGCGCTGTCGTTATATGAGGTGATAAGCCAAGGCGTGGAAGGCACGCCGATGGCGAGCTACGCGCAGCAACTGTCCTCAGACGACCGTTGGGCACTGGCATACTACGTGGGCTCGCTGGCTTATACCAAGGAGGCAGTCACTGGCGCCGACACTTGGCAACACGACACCGCCGCACGGGCACAGATCGCCGATCTGAAGGAGCTGTCGCGTGCGCGCGTGGCGCAGTTGACGCCCACGCTCGGCGCGGAGCGTGCTCGGACGATCGTGGGTTATCTGCGGGCTCACCCGGACGTCATCCAGCAAGAAGCCTTGACTGGCATTCCTCTAGCGCGAGCGCGACTGGCGGCGAGTCTGGCGGCTTACCGTGCCGGCGCGGAAACGCAAGCCACCCAACTGGCACTGTCCGCCTACCTCGATGGTGTGGAACCGGTCGAACCGCAACTTAACGCACACGACAGTGCACTGCGCGCTCAGCTCGAAACAGCCATGGGCGCCTATCGCACTGCGCTGTCGAGCAGCGCTTCCATGGCGTCGGTGGTGAAACAGGCAGACGCTGTCGATGATCTATTGGTACGCGCGCAGGAGGTCACTACCGATGCGGCGGGCGACGTTGCCGCTATCTTTCTGGGGGCCTTCACCATCCTGGTTCGCGAGGGCCTGGAAGCCCTGCTGGTCGTGGTCGCGCTGCTCGCTTTTCTGCGCAAGGCCGCGCGACCCGAAGCGCTGCGCTATGTTCATGCGGGCTGGATGCTTGCGCTCGTCGCCGGCGGGATCACTTGGGCGATCGCCAGCTATGCGATTTCCATCAGTGGTGCCGGCCGTGAATTGACCGAAGGACTGTCGTCGCTGTTTGCGGCGTTCGTGTTGCTCGGAGTGGGTCTGTGGATGCACCAGAAAAGTATCGGCGGTCGCTGGCAGGCGTACCTGAAGGAAAAGATGGCGGCTGCGCTCAACCGGCGTTCTGCGTGGTTCCTTTTCGGGCTGGCCTTCATCTCGGTGTACCGCGAGGTGTTCGAGAGCATCCTGTTCTACGCCGCGCTGTGGAACGACGGCCAGGAAGTATGGCTGCTCGGCGGTATCGCGGCCGGCGCGGCCGTGCTGGGGCTGATCGCCTGGGTGCTGCTGCGCACCAGCCGGCGGCTGCCGATCGGCACATTCTTCTCCGCCAGTTCGGCGCTGATCGCCTTGCTCGCCATCGTGCTGACCGGCAAGGGGATCGCCGCCCTGCAGGAGGCCGGCTGGGTCACAGTAAGCGTCGCGCCGGTGCCGCATATCGAACTGCTGGGCATTTATCCGACGTGGCAATCCTTGCTGGCCCAGTTGACGATTCTGGTGCTGCTGGCGGTCGGATTCGCGTTCAATATCCGTCGCGGCCGCCAATCCTCCGCGTCAGCCACCACGACCAGGGAAGTTCTCCCCGATGCAGAATGAAGGCAATAGGGCATGACTGAATGTGGTTGTCACACTGAAGCCAGCAATGAAGCGGAGCGACGCATCCTCCACCTCGCGCTGGTTCTGAATGCCACGATGTTTGTGGTCGGCATTGTCGCGGGTCTGATCGCGCAATCGATGGGGCTGATCGCCGATTCGCTGGACATGCTCGCCGACGCGAGTGCGTACGGCATCGCGCTCGTCGCCTGGCAGCGCAGTACAAGCTTCAAAGCATCGGCCGCTTCCGTGAGCGGCACGTTGCTGCTGATCTTGGGCGCCGGTGTCGTCGCGGGTGTGGTGTGGCGACTCGTTGCGGGCAGTCATCCCGAGGGTGGTTGGATGATGGGCATTGCCCTCATCGCCTTGATCGTGAATGCCACCGTGTTGAGGCTATTGGAACGGTTCCGTCACGGCGAAGTGCATCTGCGCGCCACGTGGCTGTTCACGCGGGTCGACGTCATCGCCAACCTGGCAGTGATCATCTCCGGTGTGCTGGTGCTAGTCCTGCACAGTGCGTTGCCCGACCTGGTCATCGGTGCGGCCATCGCCTGCTACGTGCTCAAAGAGGCTCTAGGCATTCTGCGCGAAGCAAAGGAAGCGCGAGTTGCGGCCAGCGAATCGACCGTCAAGCCATGACCTCTCCGGTGTCAGGGCTTGGTCCGGTGGTGTATGCCGTTGACCTGCGACTGTTCCACGCCATCCATCCGTCCACACGGCCATCGCCCACGATGCTTCATCTGGCACGCGGTCTGGCCAATGGGCCGTTGATGCTGACTGTCGTCCTCCTTGCGGCGATGCTGGTGTTTCCCCGATGGGCAATGCGAGTGCCAGCTCTTAAAGCAGCAGGTGCTGCTGCCATGGCACTGCTCGCGAACCTGGCCATCGGCCTCTTCTGGGATCGAGCACGCCCCTTCGTGGCCGGTGTCGGCCAAGCCTGGGTTTCGCATGCGGCGACAGGCAGCTTTCCCAGCGACCATCTGACCGCGCAGTGGGTCGTCGCCGGCATGCTGTTGCTGGATCGACGCACCCGAGCATGGGGCACCGGGATCGCACTGTTCAGTCTGCCCATGGCATGGGCGCGCATCTACCTGGGCGTGCATTATCCCGGCGATATGCTGGGAGCCCTCGCGATGGGCGGGCTGGCCATGCTGAGTGGTTGGTTGTGGTTGCGTGCCAGCACCCCACCCGTCCAGCGGCGGTGACCATGCAGCCGCACATGCTGTCGTTGCTTTCCACCGTGGCTAGCGTCTGCCCGCGGCACACGCGATCGCTCAGGTCCACCGGCATCGCACGCGCAATGAGCTCGCTGGTTTGGACAAGACGGCGCGGTTCCTGTTGCAGCCACGCCGACGGAGAGTCATCGCGCGGAAGCGGCACCGGCGGGCAGTTTGGCGAAGCGGCTGTGGAGGTCAAACCTTTTGTGGCTCCTCGCACCCATGCCCACACGACGTTGTTTCGACCTGCAGTGTCACGTGATGAATGCCAAAGCGCGCTTCCAGCATCTGCGCCAACCGGAGCCGCAGCGCTTCCGCGTCTGATGCGTCGCCATCCATGATCACATGCGCCGCCATCGCCGAACGCGTGCTGCTCAGCGCCCATACGTGCACATCGTGCAGTGCAGCCACGCCTGGAGTCGCCAACATTTCGTTGCGAACCTCTCCAGTATCGACGCCACGAGGCGCCCCCTCCATCAGGACATTCCCTGCCTCTCGCAGCAGGATCAATGTCCGCGGCAATACCCACAAACCAATCAACACGGCGATAATGGGATCGGCAAGGTAGAAGCCGGTGAACTTGATGATCAACGCGCCGATGATGACGCCTACTGAACCAAGCATGTCGGCCCAAACTTCCAGATAGGCACCTTTCACGTTGAGGCTTTCACCGCTGCCGGCCTTGAGCAATCGCATCGAGATGAGGTTGATCACCAGCCCCAGTACCGCGATCACCAGCATGCCAGTGGAGGCCACCGAAGGCGGTTCGCTGAAGCGCCGCGCCGCCTCCCACAAGATGTAACCGGCGACGAGGAACAGCAAGCCACCGTTGACGAGTGCGCCGATGGCTTCCATGCGCGCGTAACCATAGGTGCGTTTCGCGTCGGGCGGACGTCGAGCCAGGCGCACGGCGGTCAGCGAGATCGTCAGCGCGATCACATCGGTGGCCATGTGTGCCGCATCCGACAACAAGGCCAAGCTGTTGGTAAGCAAACCGCCGATGATCTCGACGACAAGAAACGTACTGGTCAGGCCGAGTGCCCACCACAGCGGCGTCTCGTGCTTGATCTCTGTACCCACATGATCGTGTCCGGCACTCATCATTTGTCTCCGTTCGTGTAGCTGCACCACGCCATGCGGAACACCCGCCATGCCGAGCGTATAAACATCAGCAACAATGCCGATGCAATCAGCAGATCGGGCCAGCCTGCGCCGAAGATGCCGACGCCGGCGGCCGCTGCCAGCACGGCAATACCTTCGAATACGTCATTGCGTGAGCATTCCCAGGCCGAGGCCATGTTGACGTCGCCTTTGCGGTAAGGCAGCAGCAGGCGCAGACATGCGGCATTGGCGACCAGGTTCAGCAAGGCGGCGATACCGATCGCCTCGAAGATCGGCACGCCCGGATGCAGGAGACGCCAGCCAATCTGGATGGCGACTGCAAGCGCCGCACCAAGAATCAGTGCGCCCTTGAATAATGCCACCCGGGCTTTCGCGCGATCACTGGCACCAATAACCGCAAGGCTCAAGAGGTAGGTGAGCGCATCGCCCAGGTTGTCCAGTCCGCCGGACAGCAGCGACGACGAACCGCTGTAGATCGCCGCGGACAGCATCATCACGAAGGTGGCGAGGTTGGTCGCCAGAACGATCATCAACACCCGACGCTGCCGCGCCTGCAACGCGGCAATATCGATGGTGGTGGCACAACACGTATCAGTCATGAGCCGGTAATCCGATGGCTTGGATGCATGCTTCAGGCATTGGAATCTCTCATGGCGGCGGCCACTCTACGCGGCCGCCGCCGTGTTATGAAATGACACCGATACGGCGGCGGGAGTGCTCCCGCCGCCACGATCAGTCGTTGTCCACACGCCCATCGATCGGCCATGCCTGATCCACCGTGCTCTGGTAGACCCAGCCCGCCACACTCTGGCCGGTGCGCCCGTGCAGGCGGATCAACTGCACCGCTCGTTCGGCCTGATCGTCCTCGCAAAACACCAGCAGCTTGACCTGCTTGATGACCCGTTCGCCCATTTCGATCGAGTAGCTTTGCTCTTGCTCACTGAGCGCGGTCAGCAGGCCCTTTACGTCGCTCACCGACAGGTAACGGAACCCCGCATCCGCCAAGGCATGGATGACGTCAACGACGCGGCCGCGATGGATAAACGCTTTGACTTCTTTCATGGAGTGTTCTCCTTGGCGAGGCGCCGGGCGGCGCGTTCTTCGATCCAGTCGTAGAGCACCGGCAACAGCACCAGCGTCAGCAGAGTCGAGGTGATCAGACCGCCGACCACCACGGTGGCGAGCGGCCGCTGGGTTTCCGCACCGACGCCGCTGGAGAGCAGCATCGGCACCAGGCCCAGGATCGCCACGCTCGCCGTCATCATCACCGGCCGCATGCGCAGCGCCGTGCCGCGGATCACCGCGTCACGCACGGGCAAGCCTTTCTCGCGTTGCTCGTTCAAGAAGCTCACCAGCACGATGCCGTTCAACATCGCCACGCCGAACACCGCGATGAAGCCGATCGCCGAGGGCACCGACAGGTATTGCCCGGTGATCGCCAGGCCGACGATGCCGCCGATGGTGGCGAACGGCACGTTGGCCAGGATCAGCGCGGCGTACTTCACCGAGTTGAAGGCGGTGTAGAGCAGCACGAAGATGAAGAAGATTGTGGCTGGCACGATCAGCGACAGCCGCTTCAACGCCCGTTGCTGGTTCTCGAACGCGCCGCCCCATTCGCTGTAGTAGCCCGTCGGCAATTTCACCTGTTGCGCGATGGCGGCATTGGCGTCCTTGACGAAGCCGTCGATGTCACGGCCGCGCACGTCCATCTGGATCACCGCATAGCGCTGCAACTGCTCGCGGCGGATGAACGAGTAGCCTTCCGCATCGCTGACCTCGGCCACCTGCGACAGCTGCACCAGCGCACCGCTGGGCGTGCGGATCGGAATGCGCTGTATGGCTGGCAACGAGGCCTTGTCCGCATCGTCCAGCCGCACGGCAATGTCAAAACGCTTCACGCCATCGAGTAGCGTGGTCACCGGCTCACCACCGATGCCGTTCTTCACCACAGTGAGCACGTCGTCGGCGTTCAAGCCGTAACGGGCCAGCGCATCACGATCGACCTTGATACGGATTTGCGGTTTGCCGATGTTCGCCTCCAGAGCCAGATCCGCCACGCCGGGCACCCCGGCCAGGACGTCCTTGATGCGGCCGCTCAACCGATCCAGCTCGCCCAGGTCATCGCCGTAGATCTTCAGTGCCAGCGTGGCGCGCACACCCGAGATCAGTTCCTCGATGCGCATCTGGATCGGCTGGGTATAGCTCACCACCGCGGTCGGCAATACTGCCGACAACTCCTTCTGCATCGCTTCCTCGATGCTTTCCAGCGTCTCGCCCTTGCGCCATTGATCCTTGGGCTTCAGCGGTGTGTACATCTCCATGTAGTTCACGTCCGCCGTCTCGCCTTTCTCGGCACGGCCGATCATTGCCAGCGTGGTCTCCACTTCCGGAAACTTCTGTTTGACCAGCGTCGACACTTGTTTGGAGATGGCGATGGATTCGTCCAGCGATGCCGACGGAATCGAGGTGATGCGCCACATGATGGCGCCTTCTTTCAGGTTCGGCATGAACTCCTTGCCGAGGAACGGGAACAGCGCCAGGCTGCCGATCAAGGCCCCGGCAGCGATGCCCAGCACGAGCTTGCGGCGGGCGAGCGCCCACGCCAGCACCGTGGCGTAGTGGCGTTTCAGGAACGCGACCAGCCAGGTGTCCTTCTCTTCCTTCGGTTTCAACACCAGCGCGGCCAGCACCGGGATCAGCGTCAGCGCGAGGACCAGCGAGCCCGCCATCGCGAAGCTGATGTTGAACGCCATCGGCTTGAACATCTTGCCTTCCAACCCTTGCAGGCTGAACAGCGGCAGGAACACCACGATGATGATGAGGATGGCGAACGCCACCGGGTTGGCCACCTCGCGGGCGGCCGCCAGCACCGCGGCGGTGCGATCCACCGGGAGCCCGTGCGCCTTGCGCTCGGCCATGATGCGATAGGCGTTCTCCACCATCACCACCGCGCCATCCACCATCATGCCGATGCCAATCGCCAGCCCCGCCAGCGACATCAGGTTGGCCGAGAGGCCGACCTGATTCATGCAGATGAAGGCGATCAGCATGGCCAGCGGGAGCGCCACTACCACCACGATGGCGCTGCGGAACTCGCCCAGGAACAGGAACAGGATGATCGCAACCAGGATCGAACCCTCGATCAAGGCACGCACGGCGGTTTCCACGGCTGCATTGACCAGCTCGGTGCGTTCGTACACCGGCTTGACCACCACGCCCGGTGGCAACGCCTGTTCGACCGTGCCGAGCTTGGCCTTGACCGCATCGACCACGCTCTTGGCGTTCTCACCGATGCGAGCGAGTGCCATGCCCAGTACCACCTCCTTGCCGTCGCGGGTGACCGCGCCTGTGCGCGGTGCACCGGCTTCGACGATGGTGGCCACATCGCGCACGTAGACCGGTATGCCATCCTCGGTCTTCAGGACGATGCTGCCGATGTCCTTGGCGTCCTGCACCAGACCCAAGCCACGCACGAGGTACTGTTCGCGACCGACGTCGATGAAGTTGCCGCCGACCTGCGCGTTGTTCGCCTGCAGGGCCTCGATCACGTCCTTGAAGCCGAGCTTGTGCGCGATCAGCTTCAGCGGGTCGATGCGCACCTGGTACTGCTTTTCCTGGCCGCCCCAGGAGGTGACATCGTCCACACCCGGTGCGGTGCGCAGGATCAGGCGGATCGTCCAATCCTGCAGCGTGCGCAAGTCCATGTCGCTGGGTGCCCCGGTGCTGGCGGCGTCCTTGAGCTTGGCGTCGGCCCGTTCGACGGTGTACCAGAACACCTGGCCCAAGCCGGAGGTGTTCGGACCCATCTCCGGCTTGCCGTAGCCGGCCGGCAGGCGGTCGCCCACCTGCTGCAGCCGCTCGTTGACGAGCTGGCGGGCAAAGTAGATGTCCATGCTGTCGTCGAAGTACACCGACACGTAGGACAAGCCGAACAGGCTGACCGAGCGGATCTGTTCCACCTTGGGCAGGCCGGCCAGTGCCGACTCCACCGGCGTAGTGAGCAGTTGCTCCACATCCTCGGCGGCCAGGCCGGAGGCCTCGGTATAGACGTTCACCTGCACCGGCGTGACGTCGGGGAAGGCGTCGATGGGAAGCTGGCGTACGGCCTGGAAACCCAGGAAGCCGATCACCACGAAGGCGATCAGCACCAGCACCTTGTAGCGCAGGGAGAATTCAACCAGACGTTCCAGCATCATTCTTCTCCCAGCTGCGAGCGCAGCAAGCGGGCCTTCAACGCGAAGGCGCCCTTGCGCACGTAGGTGTCGCCGGCCTTGAGGCCTTGGGTGACCGCCGTCCAGCCATCCCGCGTGTCGCCGACCATGACCGGTGCCGGTTCGAACTGGCCGTTGCCTTTGGCGAGGAATACAGTCGGCTGGTTCTGCAGCAACACGATCGCTTCGGCGGGAACGGCCAGCTTCCGCACGGCACTCCCGGTGACGATGCGTGCCTCGACCAGTTCACCGGGATGCAAAAGATCCTTGCGGTTGTCGACTTCGATGCGTACTGGCACGGTGCGCGTACGCTCATCGGTCTGGTGCGAGCGCTGCACGACCTTGCCGGGTATCGCGGTGTCGTGCACGAGGATGCGGGCATCGGCATCGGGCTTGACCCGTTCGGCATCGGCCGGAGACATCTGGGCCACGACCCATACCGAATCTTCCTTGACCAGGGTGAACAGCGTGCGGCCCGGTTCCACCCGCTCACCGACCAGAAACTCGTCGGTGGTGACGCGACCGGCCGCTGGCGCGAGCAGTTCGAAGCTGCCATCGGCACCGGCCGAACCCTTGCGCAGCAGGCCACCGATCTGACCGTCGGACAATCCGTAGGCACGCAACTTGGCGCGTGCCTGATCGCGCTGCACCTTCGCTTCGTTGTAGCGCCGTGCCGAGACGGCCTGCGGTCCGAGCGCCGCGATGCGCTGCCAGTCCTGCTCGGCCACGATCAACGCGCCCTGCGTCTCGGCGACCTGCACACTGGAGAGCACCACCAACGGCGCGCCGGCTTTGACGACGTCGCCAAGCGTGGCCTTGCGAGCCAGTACTTGGGATTCCACGCGTGGCGATACCAGCACGGTGGAATAGGCATCGGCCTTTACTTCGCCGGGCGCTTTCAGTTCATCGGTCAAGGTGCGCGGAGCGGCCTTGTCGAGGACAATGCCGGCGTCCTTGATCGCCTTGGCATCGAGCGCCAGCGGATTGGCGGGAGCCAGTTCCTGTGCCATGACGGGGCCGGCCAGCGCCGCGAGCAGCGTCATGCCCAGCAGGCTGCGTTTCAAAAGAGAGCAATTCATCGGGGGATATCCTGATTGAGGCCGTCCTGAGTCGGACCGTCCTGAGTGCGGCCATCGAGCCAGTCGGTGAGACGGCCCGCAGCGGTGAGGTAGTCGAACCAGGTCTGCCAGGTCTGGCTTTCCAGTTCCTGGCCGGACAACGCGGTGTCCAGGCTCTGTTTGAGCTGTACGAGGTAATCGGACGTGCTGATTTCACCGGCACGCCAGAGCTTCTCCAGCAACGCGGTGCGATCCTCGAACGCGGCGGCACGGCCGCTGCGAAAGGCTTCGGTCGCGCTGCGCAAGGCTGCGTAACGGGCCTGTGCTTCCCGCAGTCCCGCGCGCAACACAAACTCGCGCGAGCGCACGGCAGCCGCCGCGGCGTCGGCCTCCGCCAGGGCAGCATCCACTTCGGCGCGTCCGCTGTTGAGCACCGGCAACGGTATGGATACGCTCAGACCGATCACCTGATCGGTGCGCGGCCCGCTGTGCACTTGGCCGCCGGTCAGGCTGAGCGTGGGGTCGGGAATGCGCGCCCTGCGGGCGACTTGCACGCCGGCCTCGGCACTCGCTTGCTGGGCGCGGGCCTGACGCAGTTCCGGCAGCTCGTCGACGGGCAACGGCGTGACATTGTCGAGTGCCGGTGACAGGCCCTCGGGCAACGGTGGCAGCGCAGTCAGCTGATCGCCGCTGATGGCCAGCAACGCCGCGCGGGCCGCCGCTTCGTTGCCTACGAGTGTGGCTTGTTGCACCTGCGCCTCGCCCAAGGCCAAACCGGCCAGATCGCGTTCCGGACTGCTGATGTCGCCCACCTTCAGCCGCTGCGCGGCCAAGTCATCGAAGCGCTGCATCAGCGCCAGGCGACGCTGACCCAGCTCGCTCTGTCTGGTCGCGAGTGCGGCCGTCGACCAGGCCTTCAGCCAGCGGGTTGCCACGTCGCGACGCACCCGGTCATAGGCCGCCTCGGCAGCCAGCAGATCAGCCTCTCCCTGGGTGGCCCGGGCACGACGCTTGCCGGACAAATCCAGCGCCAGGCTGATGCCGGCCGTGCGTCGATTGACGTCGGCGTCCTCCGCATCGAGCGACAGCGAAGGGTTGTACAGCGGCTGTGCAGCGGCACGCGCACGAGCTTGGGCAGCATCAAGGTCTGCCCGCGCGGCCTGTACCTCGGGACTGGCTTGCCAGATACGGCGCACCGCCTCCTGCAAAGGAGAAGACGCCAACGAGGTCGGTAGGGGAACTACCGGTGGGGAAGGATGGGATACGGGGGCGGCACTGAGCATCGCCGCGTACAACAGACACACGGCGCCGATCGGCACCGAACGAAAAACAGACATGAAGCGATCTCCTGAAAACGGTCACGAAGCGATGCACCGCACAAGCGGCGGTGTCGCGAAACGGAGCGGTTTCAGGCGATCGGAGGGCGCAGCAGCGAGCCGGTCGTGGCCGGCGTGAATCCCGAATGGAGGGTGAGCGGTGCGAAGCGTGCTTCCATCATGGCGAGGGGAAGCGGCGTGCTGGCCGGCAGCGTCACCGAATGCGCACAGGCACAATGGCAACTGCGCCCTTCACCCAGAAGACAGAGATTCGCATCGTCAGCCGATACCGTACTGACGGCGGTATCCGCCAACAGGGTGGTCGGGGCAGCAGCAGTCGCCGAAGCGAATCGCGCACTAGGCCCATCGGCCACGCAGATCGATCCGCTGATCAGCTTGATCAGCAACACGGCCACGGCCAACACCCACAATCCGCGGTGGCGGCGCAGGCGAGTCAGCAGTAATGGCGCAGACCGATACATTCTTCGATCCTATACGACAGCTGCGCTGTTAGACAATTTCACTTGGGCGCCGGTCGTGATGAATTCAGACAGCCCCTACCGGCGCCAGCCGACCCCTATGAAGATGGTCTACCCGCAGCACGACTTCTGTTGCTGGATCGGCGGGCACGGCACACTGCCCCAGGAACAGAACACGCAACAGTCGCCGGGTTTGGGCTGCAACAATTTGCCGCAGCCGGGGCAGTCGTAGAAGAACTGGCAGGCATCGGTCGGCATGGTTTCAGTGGCCTGGTGGCCGCAATGCGGGCAGGTCAGCGTGCTCTGCAGGATGAGTTCGGTCGTCAAGTGTTTCGCCGGAGAAATGAGAGTGAAGTGTTGGCATAGTCTTCGCTATGCCCCTGTCAATTGTGTCGGTTCAGCGGGCACCCGCCGTATCGCTGGCTGTGCGACAGGATGCGCTGGGAGCCGGCGCCAGCAGATCGCGGAGGGACACCGCCACCATCAGCAGCAGACCCGGATAGAGCAGCCATCCGGTGCGATGGCCACTGGCCCGCATCACGAATACCGCCAGCAGCACCAGCAGCGGGCCGAGCATACCGAGCGCGGCCCGCGGCCACCGCCGGTGACTGCGCCAGCCCAGCGCATTGGCGAGCAGCGCGATGCCCGCAAATGCCGGCAGCAGGATGCGGATGAACAGGCCTTCGTACGGGCTCAGTACGCCCAGCCCGATCGCCGCACCGAGGCTGGCCAGGGCGGGAAAGCAATTCACGCAGGCCGCTGCCGAGACGACACTGCCGATCAGTCCGGCCTTGTCGGCCAACCGGGTGAGCAGGGGCATGGAGGTTCTCCTTTAGCGTGGAATGCCGATGATCTAAGGTATTCCCGTAGTCAAGTACGGAGTCAAGCCCATGTCCTCCACGCAGGATACGTTTTCCATCGGCGCCTTCGCCAAGGCAGCCGGGGTCAATGTCGAAACGATCCGCTTCTACCAGCGCAAGCGCCTGTTGGCGGAGCCCACCCGTCCGCCGGGCGGCATTCGTCGCTACGGAAACGCGGAGGTCGCACGGGTGAAGTTCGTGAAATCCGCGCAGCGGTTGGGGTTCAGCCTCGATGAGGTGGCGCAGTTGCTGCGGCTGGAGGACGGTGCCCATTGCACGGAAGCGGCCGATCTGGCCGCGCTGCGGCTGGCCGATGTACGCAGCCGACTGGCCGACCTTACACGCATGGAGACGGCCCTCGCTGCGCTCGTCGAACAGTGCGGTGCACGTCAGCGCAGCGTGTCCTGCCCGCTGATCGCCTCGTTGCATGCCTGCTGAAATGGCGGCAGGCAGGATGCGACAGGCATGACGCCGGTGAAGTGCATCGGCTGGATGTCGTAGCCGCGCCCTGGTCACTCCGCCATGGGCCGTCGCGGAGCATGCCTTGGCGGCCTTGTCGTCGCGTCCGTTCAGTCCGCGCGTCGCGCGTGATCGGTTCGCTTCGCCGTGCCCTGGGTCAGCTCGGCACGCACGCAGTGCGCGTCGATGATCGACGTCACCGTGGCATACCCCGCCACCGCGAACTGTTGGCGGGGCGGCCCTTTGTTGGGAATCACGAAGGATGTCCGCAGGACCTCCAGTCGTGCACCAACCGCCGGCAGCGGCGTGACACGATAACAGACGTCCAAATGCTGGCCATCCACATGGCCAACCCAACCATCGGTGTAAGAATCGGCCGCGTACGCGACGCTACCCATGGTGAGGCCCGCGAGCAGCAGCGGGAGGCTGAGACAAGCAGCAAACGATTTCATGGGCGTTCTCCAAAATGACAACCGCAACAAACACCGCCACGCGCACGCATAACGTGCGTGGCGGTACTGCCTTCACGATCGCCGGCTGGCCCTCGACAGTTGAAGGCCAGCCGGCGACGTGGTCTGTCAACGTGCCGGACGGATCGCCGTCACCGTGCTGCCTGTGCTGGCCTGACGGAAGGTGAACTGCACCTTGTCGCCCACCTTCACGTGCTTCAGTAGCTCCGGTGAAGCCACCTTGAACGGCATCGTCATCGCCGGCCAGCCGATCGCGGCAATCGCCTCGTGCTGCAGCGTGATGGTGTTCTTGGCGGTATCGACCGCCTTGACTACGCCCACGCCCTGCACATCGGCGGGTGTGGCTTCGTGCATCCCAGCCATGCCCGGCATGTTGGGATCCATCTGCTGAGGGTTGGCAAACACCGGAGTAGCGATCAGTGCAGCGGCGATCGCGAGGGTGATGCATGGCTTTTTCATGGGTCAGTTTCCTTGCGGGTTGGGGTGAAGTGTGGTGTTTGTCTTGCTGGCTTTACGCAATCGATGGCGAACCAGCAGGCGGTACGCCGCGGGTATGACGAGCATGGACAGCAAGGGTGCGGTGACCATGCCGCCGATCATCGGGGCGGCGATGCGCTGCATCACTTCCGAGCCGGCGCCGTGGCCGAGCAGGATCGGAAACAGACCGGCGAGAATCACCGCGACGGTCATCGCCTTCGGGCGCACGCGCTGCACGGCGCCTTCGCGGATCGCTGCGTCCAGCGCTTCCGGGCCGGCGTGGGGATCGAGCGCAAGCTGGTGCTCCCAGGCATGGTGCAGATACAACAGCATCACCACGCCGAATTCGGCAGCGACGCCAGCCAGCGCGATGAAGCCGATGATCGTGGCCACCGACACCGCATGGCCCAGCAGCCAGATCAGCCACAGGCCGCCGACCAGTGCCAGCGGCACGCTGGCCATGATCAGCGCGGCTTCGCTCACCCTGCGGAAAACGGCATAGATCAACAGAAAAATGATCACCAGCGCAATCGGCACCACCAGCTTGAGTCTTTCCATGGCACTGGCCAGGTACTCGAACTGACCGGACCACGCCAAGGTCGTGCCCGGCGGCAATTTGACTTGCTGCGCCACTGCGCGTTGCAGATCCGCAACCACGCCGCCGAGATTGCTGCTGGCTGTGTCGACGTAAACGTAGGTCGCCAACTGGCCGCCCTCGCTTTTCAGCATCGACGGCCCCGCCACCACGGCGATGTCCGCCACCTGACTCAGGGTGAGCTGGGCGCCATCGGCAGCGACGATCGGCAGCTGCCGCAACGCCCCGACCGAGTCACGCTCGGCACGCGGGTAACGCACCACGATCGGATAGCGCTCGCGTCCCTCGATCGTCTGGCCGACCGGATCGCCGCCAACTACCGTCGCGATCAACTGCTGCAGCTGCTGTTGGGACAACCCGTAACGGGCGGCCGCATCGCGACGGATGTGCACGTCGACGTAGCGACCGCTGGCCGGGCGCTCGGCGATCGCCGAGCTGACGCCGGGCACGGTCTTCGCCACCGTCTCGATCCGGTCGGCCACGACCTGCAGCGTAGCCAGGTCGGTACCCAGCACCTTGATGCCGATCGGGCTCTTGATGCCGGTGGAGAGCATGTCGATGCGGTTGCGGATCGGCGGCACGAACAGGTTGGTCAGCCCCGGCACGTGGACGGCCTTGTCCAGTTCCGCCTTGATCTTGTCCATCGTCATGCCGGGCCGCCACTGATCCTTCGGCTTGAAGGTGATCGTGGTTTCGAACATCTCCAGCGGTGCCGGATCGGTGGCCGTGTCGGCGCGCCCCGCCTTGCCGAACACATGATCGACCTCGGGCACGGTCTTGATCATGCGATCGGTCAGCTGCAGCAACTGCGCGGCCTTGCCGGCGGACAGCCCCGGCAGTGCAGTGGGCATGTACAGCAGCGTGCCTTCGTCCATCGCCGGCATGAACTCGCTGCCGAGCCTGGTCAGCGGAACGACCGCGGTAAGCAGCAGCACACCGGCCAGCACCAGGACCGCTTTCGGATAGCGCAATACGGCTTCGAGGAGGGGCCGATAGCCATGGATCAGAGCCCGGTTGAGCGGATTGTCGCGCTCGGCACGGATGCGGCCGCGGATCAGATAACCCATCAGCACCGGCACCAGGGTCACCGCCAGCCCGGCCGCTGCCGCCATCGCGTAGGTCTTGGTGAAGGCCAGCGGTTTGAACAGCTTGCCTTCCTGCCCCTGCAACGCAAAGACCGGCACGAACGACAACGCGATGATCAACAGGCTCACGAACAGCGCCGGTCCCACCTCGACGGCGGCATCGGCAACCAGCGACCACCGTTCCGCACCTTGCGGTTCGCGTCCATCGTTCGCGTTACGCCAATGTTCCAAATGCTTGTGTGCGTTCTCGATCATCACGATCGCCGCATCCACCATCGCGCCAATCGCGATGGCGATACCGCCGAGCGACATCAGGTTCGCCGTGACGCCTTGCAGATGCAGCGCAATGAAGGCAACCAACACGCCCAGCGGCAACGTGATCACGGCCACCAGCGCCGAGCGCAGGTGCCCCAGGAACAACACGCAGACCAGCGTCACCACCAGGAATTCTTCGAACAACTTGCTCCACAGATTGCTCACCGCGGCGTCGATCAGCTGCGAGCGGTCGTAGGTGGGCACGATTTCGACGCCGGCCGGCAGGCTGCGCTGCAGTTCGGCCAGCCGCGCTTTCACCGCGGCGATGGTGGCCTTCGCGTTCTTGCCCGTGCGCATCACGATGACGCCGCCGACCACTTCACCTTGCCCGTCCAGTTCGGCAATGCCACGACGAAACGTCGGGCCACGCCGCACCGTCGCCACGTCGCGCAGCAGCACCGGCACACCACTGGCGTTGGTGGTGATCGGCACGTTTTCAAAGGCCTCGCGGCTCTTCAGGTAGCCTTCGCTGCGCACCATCAGCTCCGCTTCACCCTGTTCGATCACCGACCCGCCGTTGGCGCCGTTCGCGCTGCGCACCGCATCGACCAGTTGCGCCACGGTGATGCCGCGCGCGGCCAGCGCCTGCGGATCGGGCACGATCTGCCACGCCCGCTCCATGCCGCCCAGAGTCGCCACCTCGGCGACATTCGGCACGGTCTTGAGCTGATAGCGCAGGAACCAGTCCTGCAACGCACGCAGCTGGCCGAGATCGTGCTTGCCGGTGGGATCGATCAGCGCGTACTCGTAGATCCAGCCGAGTCCCGTCGCATCGGGACCGAGCGCTGGCGTAACGCCGGCCGGCAGGCGATCGCGCGCCTGGCTCAGGTACTCCAGCACCCGTGAGCGGGCCCAGTACAGGTCGGTGCTGTCGTCGAACAGCACGTCGACATAGGAGTCGCCGAAGAATGAATAGGCGCGCACCGTCGTCGCGCCAGGCACCGAAAGCATGGTGGTAGCCAGCGGATAGGTGACCTGATCCTCGACCACCTGCGGCGATTGGCCCGGGTAGCTGGTGCGGATGATCACCTGGGTGTCGGACAGATCGGGCAGCGCGTCGACCGGCGTGCGCGTCACCGAGAACATGCCCATCAGGGCCAGGGCCAGTGCTGCCAACAGCACGAACACCCGATGGGCGATCGCCGCGCGAACCAGGGCAGCGATCATGGTTTGTCTCCCATCGGCATGCCCGGCATCGGTGCACTGGCAGCCGGTACCGGTTTGGCGGTGGTGTCATTCAGACGCTCCAGCGCGCCGGACAGACTCGCCTCCGAATCGATCAGGAACTGGCCGGAGACCACGACTTTCTCGCCACCACTGAGGCCGTCGAGAATTTCCGTATAGCCGCCGGCCGCACGTCCGATGCGCACCGATACAGCACGGAAGTGCCCACCTCCCTCGGCAAGAATGACTCGCGTGTGGGTACCCGTCGCGATCAACGCGTCGTCCGGCACCACGGGCACGGCCGCGTCCGGCGTCGGATTGAGTTGCACGGTGGCGAACATGCCCGGACTCAAGGCACCGTCGGCATTGTCGAGCACGACGCGGGCGCGCTGGGTGCGCGTCATCGCATCCACATCCGGCAGCAAGGTTTCCACGGTGCCGGGGAACGACCGACCCGGCAGGGCATCGACCGTGACCACCACCGGCGTGCCACGGCGCACCGTACCCGCCGCTGCCTGCGGCAGTGCCGCCTCGATCCACACGGTGGACAGGCCATTCACGGTCAGCAAGGTCTGGCCGGCCGTGACACGCTGGCCTTCACGCACGTCCAGTGTCGTGACGACGCCCGCCTGCGGGGCGTGCAGCGTGATCGCCGCGCCCGTGCCGCGACGCGACGACTGGATCTCCGCCGGCGTAAGGCCCAGCACCTGCAGGCGCTCCCGCGAGGCCGCGCGAAGGCCTTTTGCTTCAGCCGACTGCACATGCTGAAGCGCAGCGTATTCGGCCAGCGCGCTGCTCCATTGCGGTGCCAACAGCTCCGCCAGCGGCTCGCCTGCCTTGACCACGGTGTACGGTGCGCGTACGTCCAGCTTGCTCACCACCGCATCGGTGCGGGCGCTGATGGTGATGGCTCGGCGCAGATCCCACGTAATCGTGCCCGGCACCCGGAGCGCCGACGCCAGCACGCGACGCTCCACCGGAGCGGTGCGAACGCCGAGATTCTGCACCGTCGTCGGATCAATCCGAACGACATCCTTGGCCGTCTCTTCATCAGCGTACTTGGGCACCATCTGCATGCCCATCGGCGACAGGCCAGGCTTGTCGAAGTGTTGCTGCGGCACCATCGTGTCGTACCAGTACAGAATCTTTTTACCACCGGCTTCCGATGCGGCTGCGGGGGTACCGACCTGCGACTGTGACGATGGCGCCTGATGGCGGCCGCCGAAGTAGCCGATCAGGAGCAGCATGACCGCCAGCAACGCGGCGGTGAGCATCATCAGTGCGCGCTTCATGGCGTCGTCTCCGAAGTGGGTAACAGGTAGGCCAGCGCCGCCCAGGCCCGGCCGTACTCGGCCTGCATGCGGGCGAAATCGGTGTGGTGGGCGATCTCGTCGCGACGGGCATCCAGCAAGGGTTGGATCTCACCGCCGCCGCGATACGCGGCAAGCGCCAGGGCCGCGCGGTCATTGGCCAATGGGAGCAAGGCATCGCGGTGCCGGCGCACTTGCTGGCCGAGCGATTCCCATTGCGCCCAGGCGGACTGGATCGCCTCGGCCTGCTGGCGGCGTGCGTCGTCGCGTTCGTCGCGAACCGCATCGAGGTCGGCCGCGCGGGCGGAAATGCCCCGATCCTGCCGGTTGCGCGTGAACAGCGGCAGGCTTACCCCGACCTGCAGCGACACCATGTCGGACAAGCCGCGCACACGGGAGCCGTAGCTCAAGCCCACGCTCCATTCAGGGCGTTTGTCGGCACGGGCGGCGGCAAGCGCCGCCTCGGCGGCCTGTTCGCGGGCCGGCCACCCGAGCAGGTTGCCCTGACGATCGAGGCTGGCCAGCAAGGACGCTTCGTCGTGCGGCAGGACGGCGAAGTCTGGCGCGTCCCCCAGCGGCTGCCCGATCGGAGAACCGAGCCATCGCGCCAGGCCCGCGCGGGCCTGTGCCTCGCGGGCATTCGCCTCATCGAGACGGTTTTCCAGGTCGAGGGATTCCATGCGGGCGGCGAGCACCTCTGCCGCGCTACCGGTACCACCGCGCAAGCGTGCTTTCGCCACGGCCACGTCCTGCGCCCATGCCTGCCGCATGGATCGCAACATCATGGCTTCGCGGTGCGCACCCCAGGCGGAGATCCAGGCATCGGCCACCTGCTGCCGGATCGACAAGCCGGTCGCCACCTCCGACGATGCGGCCAAATCCGCCTGGGCATGGCCCATCGCCCGTTCGGCCTGACGCTTGCGGCGCGATGGCAGGGCCTGGCTGATGCCGACGGTGCGCATGGTCATGCTGTCACCGCCAACCGTAAATGCGCCCGGCCCCTGCACGGCCAGATTGTCGACCCCGACGGTGAGTTGGGGATCGGGCAGCGCACCCGCACGGGCCGCCTCCTGTCGTGCCGATTCCGACTGGGCGCGGCGCGCCTCCAGCAGGGGTGCGCGCTCGATCGCTTGATGGATGGCGGCATCAAGCGTCAGCGGCGGTTCGGCGGCATGCGCCGCCGCGGCCGCCGCTCCCCACAGGAGCACGGCCAGACCCGCCGCCATCAGGCGCCGGGCGAATTGAAGGGAGAACATGGGTGAACACTCCGTCGATCTGCGATTCGCGCCGTGCCATGCAGGCACGACGCCACGTCGGTGGATACCGCGACGGGTCAGATCAAATCAGGAGCGAACAGAACAACAAGCGGGGAATCGGTGGCGGCGCTCGCAGACGCTCGCGCCGAATCAACGCCCGCTCGGACGGCAACGCCACCGCCGTCACGGACAGCAGCACCGGCGGCAGCGCGGACAACGCGCTGGCCGGCACCGAGGCGGTGCGCGCATCGACCTGGGTGGCATGGTCGGGCTGGCAATGCTGCCGGCACAGCGGATCGACCGGTGTCGTCATGTCCGCACAGCCGTCGGCCATTGCCATGGACGAGGAGTGCACCGCCACGGCCAGCGCGGCCGCGGCCGGCGCCGCCTGTGCCGCGACGCAGGCATACGCCGCCACCGCCACCTGCTGCCACAGCAGCAGCACGACCACCAGCCACGCAAGGCGGCGACGGGCGACGGGACGGAGGCGGAAGGCGGGTTTCATCTCACGGGCACTGTAGTGTCGGCAGCGGGCAGGTCATTGACGCGGATCAAGTCGGCGGATCGCGATCGGGAGACCAGCTGCGCTCACGCAGCCAGGCCGTGCGTCGCATACACCCGGGTCGAGCCGTCGCGGCCGATCAGCACTACATCGTAACGCTCGGGCGCGCCCATCTCCATGCCGGGCGAGCCCATCGGCATACCGGGCGCGGCGATGCCGATGGCGTCCGGCCGCTCGGCGAGCAGGCGGCGGATGTCCTCCACCGGCACGTGCCCCTCGACCACGTAGCCCTCGATCACCGCGGTATGGCAAGACACCGCACCGGGCGGCACGCCGAAGCGCGCCTTCACCGTCGCCATCGGCTGGTCCTGGTGCACGGTGACGGTGTAGCCCTGCGCGCGCATGTAATCGACCCAGGCGCCGCAGCAGCCGCAGGACGGGTCGCGGTAGACGTCGAACGCATTCGCCGCCAACGCCGCCGGCGCGAACAGCACGGCAAACAGCAAACTGATGCCCATGCGGGAAAACCATCGTTTCATCGTCATTCTCCGGTTGTCGGGGTGGTTTGCCACTGGACGGACACGATCTTCCAGCTGTCGCCGTCCTTGCCGAGCTTGAGCATCTCGCGACTGCGCAGCGTGGTCGGCCTGCCCTTGATCGTGACCTCGACGCCGCTTTCGCTGCCGACCATTGCGGTGTCGCCCATCGGCATCGAGCCGAACGAGACCGGCGTGAGCTTCGCGGCCTTCAGGAACTTGATGTCCTCGCCCAGATGGCCGGCGGCGTATTCGTCGCGTGTCTGCGTGTGGCCGCCTTCGCTGACGCGGACCCCGGGCGCCAGCAGTGCGAGTACGGCTTCGCGGTCGCCACGCTGCAACGCGGCCTGGAAGGCCCGCGCCACCGTTTCGGCCGCCGGCACTGCGCCCGGCGTCATGCCTTCCATCGACAGCGGCGCCTCGACCGTCGGCACGGCGGCGTGTTCGTGAACATCGCCATCAGCCGCGTCATGGCTGTGCCCCGCTTCGCCGGCCATCGGCATGCCTTCCATCGCCGCCGTGCCATGCGCATCCTCGTCAGCGGTGCCGCCATGGCTGTGGCTGTGGCCGCCCGCCTCATCCATGTCGTGGTCCTGCGGTGCCCGGGCCACGATGTCCTGATATTGCGCCGGCGTCATGTCGGGCAGTTTCTGCAGGAACGCCACCATGCTCCAGATCGTGGCGTCGTCATGGGTGGCACCCCACGCCGGCATCGCGCTCATCTTGACGCCATGCTTGATCACCCAGAACGCCTCGCGCGGATCGGGCCGGAATTTCGCCAGCTCGGGCGGCAGCGGGTACAGGCCCGGGCGCATCTCGTTCTCGGCCATGCCCGGCGCCAGGTGGCAACCGGTGCACATCGCCGCGTACTGGCCGGCGCCCTTGAGGATCAGCTGCGGGTCGTCGAGATTCGGCACCACGATGTCTTTTGCGTGATGCTCGATCGAGCGCTCGCGCAGCGTCTGCATCAGCGCGTAGACGGGTCTGGTGTGGTGGTCGTCGGCGCCGACGTTGTAGACGCCGGACCAGACGAAGGCGCCGACACCGGCGGCGGCGATGACGCAGAGAATCACGACGGTGATGATGAGTCGTTTCATGGGCTCTCCTCAGAACCAGATGCGCAGGCCGGCGACCCACTGCCGGTCGAAGACTGCCTGATGATCGGCGCGGGCGAAATCGGCCGTGGTGCCGAAGCGGCGCGTCCAGACTACGCCAAGATACGGCGCGAACTCGCGCCGGATCTCGTAGCGCAGGCGCAAGCCCAGCCTGGCATCGGTGAGGCCGCTGCCGATGCCGCGCGCCGGGTCGGACTTGCCGTGCAGGTTGACCTCCAGCTCCGGCTGCAGGATCAGCCGCTGGGTGAACAGCAGCTCGTAGTCCGCCCGCAGGCGCGCCGCGCTGCGGCCGGACGGCCCGACGTAGGCGGTGGCCTGGATCTCGAACCAGTACGGCGCCAGGCCCTGCACGCCGAACGCGGCCCAGCTTCGCTGCGGACCGGTGCCGAAGTCATGGCGCACGCCCAGCTGCGTGCTCCAGAACGCGGCCGCGGCGTGATCCCATAGCGCCTCGACCTCGCCATCGCCGATCCGGCCATCGCTGCGCTCGCCCTCGCTGCGCAGCCACAGCTTGTCCGTGTCGCTGCCGTACCAGCCTGAGGCTTCCCACGACTGACCGTTGCCGTCGCGGCCGTGGAACGCTTCGAGCTGATCGATCAGCAGCATGCCGGCGGGTGTGCTGCCGTGCATGTGCAGGGCGTGCGCGGGACTGGCGGCGATGCCGTCGGAATAATCGCCACTGCGTGCGTCCGCCGGTGCGTAGCCGCCCTGCATCGGTTGCATGCCCGCGCCCGCGCCATGCGCCTGGCCGTGGCTCATGCCGGGCATCGACGCGTGATCCATGTCGGGCATGACCTGGGGGGATGTCGCCGGCGCGGGCGGCGGCGTGCCGTGATGCATGCCGCCGTGGTCCATCCCGTGCATCGGGCCATGGTCCATCGCCACCGGCGCCGTGCTGCCGGCCGGGGCTGGCGCGCTCTGCGCCGTCGCCGCCAGCGGCATGGCCAGCAGCAGTGCGGCCAGCCACGCCACGCGGCGCGGAACGATCGAGGTATCGCGGCGCTTCGTGCTCATGCCACCACCACCTCGCGGAACATGCCCGCCTCCATGTGGTACAGCAGGTGGCAGTGGTAGGCCCAGCGCCCCGGCGCGTCGGCGGTCACCGCGTAGCTGATCCGCTGTGCCGGCTGCACGTTGATGGTGTGCTTGCGCACCTGGAACTGCCCGTGCGGGTTCTCCAGCTCGCTCCACATGCCGTGCAGGTGGATCGGGTGGTTCATCATGGTGTCGTTGACCAGCACGATGCGCAGGCGCTCGCCGGTGTTGAAATGGATCGGCTTGGCGTCGGAGTACTTGATGCCGTCGAACGACCACATGAAGCGCTCCATGTTTCCGGTCAGGTGCAGTTCGATCTCGCGGCCGGGTTCGCGCGCGTCGAGCGGGCCGCCGACGGTGTGCAGGTCGGCGTAGGTCAGCACGCGGCGGCCGTTGTCGCGCAGGCCGATGCCCGGATCGTCGAGGTTGGTGCGCGGCGTGTCGACATGCATGTCCACGCCGGGGCCGTATTCGCTGCGGGCATGGTGCACGGCCGGCGCGGGGGCCATGCCGGCCATGCTGCCGTGGTCCATGTCGGGCATCGCGGCGTGGCCGCCGCCGTGGTCCGCGTGCGACATCGCGCCCATCATGTCGCGCATGTCCAGCCATACGCGCCTGTCCAGCGCCGGCACTTCGGCGGACATGCCAAGCCGCGGCGCCAGCGTGCCGCGCGCATAGCCGCTGCGGTCGATCGACTGGGCGAACAGCGTGTACGCGCGCTCTTCCTGCGGCTCGACGATGACGTCGTAGGTCTCGGCCGCCGAGATGCGGAATTCGTCGACCGCCACCGGTTGCACGTCCTGGCCGTCGGCGGCGATCACCGTCATTTTCAGGCCGGGAATGCGCACGTCGAAGATGCTGGACGACGAACCGTTGATGAAACGCAGCCGGATCTTTTCGCCGGGCCTGAAGATGCCGGTCCAGTTGCCGGCCGGCGTCGTGCCGTTCATCAGGTAGGTGTAGGTGTAGCCGGAGACGTCGCCGAGGTCGGTCGGATTCATCCGCATCTGGTTCCACATTCTGCGCTTGGCCAGCGCCTGGCTCAGGCCCTTTTCACGCACGTCACGGAAGAAGTCCGGCACGGTGGGCTGCGCGAAGTTGTAGTAGTCGCTCTGCTTTTTCAGCTTGGCGTAGATGCGCTCGGGGTCCTCGTCGGTCCAGTCGTTGAGCATCACCACATAGTCGCGATCCGTGGGGTAGCGCTCGGGGCCGGCCGGTTCGATCACCAGCGGACCGTACAGCGCGTTCTGCTCCTGGAAACCCGAGTGCGAGTGGTACCAGTAGGTGCCGCTCTGGCGCAGCTGGAACCGGTACAGAAAACTCTCGCCCGGCGCGATGCCGTCGAAGCTGAGGCCGGGTACGCCGTCCATCCGGAACGGCAGGACGATGCCGTGCCAGTGGATCGAGGTGGGCACGCGCAGGCGGTTGCTCACGCGCAGGTTCACCGTGGTGCCTTCGCGCATGCGCAGCAACGGACCTGGCACGCCTCCGTTGACGGTGGTCGCCGGCCGCGCCGCGCCGGTGAAGTTGATGGTGCGCTCGACGATGTCCAGCGCAAAGTCGGTGCCGCTGAGCACGGTGGGCTGTCCCGGGCTGGTCAGCGTCCAGGCGTTCGCGGGCCGCAGCAGGCCAAGGCCGGCTGCCGCGCCGCCCAGGGCCAGGCCCTGCACGAAACGTCGCCGCGACAGGTCGGTCGCAGGCAAGGGGGGAAATGGATGCACGCAGGTCTCCTTCGGGGAAGGCACCGATGGCCGGTGCCGACACGGGCCGCCGTCCACGCTCGCCGCCAGGCGGGCATGCAGGCACGGTCGCAGCGAACGAGGATCAGCCGGCTGGCGGCCGCAGCGGTGGCGCGTGCACGACGCTGGGCGCGGACGCGAAGGGAGGGGAAACGTGCAGCGGTTCCGGCGCCACCGGCACCAGAGCAGCCAGGGTGGCCACCTGCAGCAAGCTGCCGCACGCCGCCGCGCAATGGGCCGACGTCATCGCGTCGCGCTGGCCGAGGCCGTGGTCGGCGCAGCAGCCGGACGCGACCGGCATGGCATCCGGACCATGATCGGCCGCGTGCGCGACGGACGATGCCGGCGCGCCCCGCAGCGCGTCGCCGGCCATCCCGCGCGGCATGCCATGCACCGGTGCCAGCGCGAGAATCAGCCACGCCAACCATGCCATCGCCCGGAGGGACGGCAAGCGTGCGGCATGGCGAAGCAGGTGATTCATCGGCACAGCATAGGGTCGATGCCGGCCAGTCTCAACTCTGGACATGGGTCCATCGGCCCATGTCCGGCGCCCGTAATGGTTCGTCGGTCACCCGACGAACTACTTGGTATAGCCCATGTGCAGCGTGATCTTGTCGCCGACTTTCAGGTTGGCCACCGAAGCCGGCGGGAAGTGCACGCGTAGCGACATGCCTCCCGCGTCCGCCTCGACGATGCCGGTCTTGGCATCCACCGACCTCACCGTGGCCGGCATCATGTGCATGCTGCCGTTCTTGTTGTGGCGCATCATCTTGTGATGCATGCCGCCCATATGGCCCATGCTGCTCGACGCCGGTGCCGGCGCCATGCCTCCGGTGTCCTGGGCGCTGACCGTGCCGAATGCCAGGCAAAGGCCGACAGCGGCCGTCGAAACCATGATTCTTGGCAGGAACTTCATGATGATTCTCC
Organism: Rhodanobacter sp. UC4452_H20; assembly: GCF_052978205.1. The sequence goes on from NZ_CM129662.1 coordinate 1,495,816, forward strand.
GCGCAGGTGGACGGCCGGAGCCGCGCGTCCGGCCGGTTGCAACGCTGCAACAAGCGGAGCCTGCACCGGCCCATGTGCAGGAAAGGTTACGTAGCGCCGGGGGAGCACGGCACCGGCCCTCTATACTGGGTGTCCCCATTCCCGTGACCGCCATGAACTACCGCCACGCCTACCACGCCGGCAATTTTGCCGACGTCCTGAAACACGTCGTGCTGCTGGCACTGATCGAGTCGCTGCAGGCCAAGCCCGCACCGTTTTGCTACATCGACACCCATGCCGGCAGCGGCAACTATCCGCTGGACGGTTTCGAGGCAGGCAAGACCGGCGAGTTCAAGGACGGCATCGCGCGCCTGCACCCGGCGGAGAAACTGCCGCCGCTGCTGCGTCGTTGGCGCGACGGCATCCTGGGCAGCGCCGACAACGCGCAAGGCCTGAAGCGCTACCCCGGCTCGCCGCTGCAGGTCGCCCGCCTGCTGCGCCCCGGCGACAGCGCCCAGTTGTGCGAACTGCATACCGAGGCGGCATGCAAGCTGCGCGACCTGTTCCGCGGCAACCCTCAGGTGCACGTGCACGAGCGCGACGGCTACGAGGCGCTGAAGGCGCTGGTGCCGCCGCAGGAGAAGCGCGGCCTGGTGCTGATCGACCCGCCTTACGAGGCGCAGGACGCCGAGTACAAGCTGATCGAGCAGGCCCTGAAGCCGGCGCTGCAGCGCTGGCCCACCGGCGTCTACGCGGTGTGGTATCCGATCAAGCTGCGCAGCCAGGTGCAGCCGTTCCTGCGCCGCCTGCAGCACAGCGGGGTGAAACGCGTCCTGCGCGCCGAGCTGCTGGTGCACCCGGACGATTCGCCGCTGCGCCTCAACGGCTCAGGCATGGTCATCCTCAACGCGCCGTGGAAACTGGACGATGCCCTGCGCGAACCGCTGCGCGTGCTGGCCGGCCTGCTGGCGCGCGAGCGTCCGGCCACGGTAAAACTCGACTGGCTGCTGGACGAGGCCGGCAGCCAGCTGAATACGCCCAGCCCCCTGCCCGCCTCGCGACTACCGCCCAGGCCGAACCGTCGCTAAGCTGGCCCCGTCTTTCGCGTCCGCCCAGGAGCCACGACCATGCGCCACCGCCCCGCCCCGCTGCTGATCCGGCTCGCCCTGCCCGCCGCCTTGCTCGTGCTGGCCGCCTGCGCACCCGCGCCGATCTACAAGACCACCGGCAACGCGGTGCTCGCCACCCCCGCGCAAGTGGCGCAGACGCCCGAGCAGTACAGCGGCAACGAAGTCATCTGGGGCGGGCGCATCGTGCACGTCAACAATTTCCAGGACCACAGCGAAATCGAGCTGCTGGCCTACCCGCTGGATTCCTCGCAGCGGCCGAAGGCGAATGACAGCGGAAACGGCCGCTTCATCGCCGTGCTGCGCGGCTACGTCGAACCGCTCGACTACCCCGCCGGCGCGCTGATGACCGTCGACGGCAAACTCAACGGCACCCGCGGCGGCCAGGTTGGCCAGGCTGACTACCTGTTCCCGCTGGTCGACGTGGCGCAGTCCCACGTCTGGACCGCCGAGGAAATGCAGAAGGGTCGCAGCAACGTGCACTTCGGGCTTGGCGTGGGCGTCGGCATCCGCTGAGTCGCTGTCCGGAGGCGGGCACCCCGCCTCACGGCCTCGCGGCGGAGGCAGCAGGCGTCCGCCGCCATCTCGCGGAGAGGCCCGGCTGGCGTCCATTACAATGGCCGCCCGTTTCCCGCCCGAGCCCGCGCATGTCCAGCCACGCCAACCCGATCAAGGCCATTTTCCTCGCGCTGGGCGCGAACTTCGCCATCTTCGTGGCCAAGCTCGTCGCCGCCGTGGTTACCGGCTCCGGCGCGATGATGGCCGAGGCGGTGCACTCGCTGGCCGACTGCGGCAACCAGGGTTTGCTTCTGCTCGGCATCCGCCAGGCCAAGCGTCCACCGTCCGACGAATTCCCGCTGGGCTGGGGTCGTGCGCTGTACTTCTGGTCGTTCCTCGTCGCCATCCTGTTGTTCAGCGTCGGCGGCATGTTCTCGATCTACGAGGGCGTGCACAAGCTCACGAATCCCGAACCGCTCAAGTGGCCGTGGCTGGCGATGGGCGTGCTGGTGTTCGGCATCGTGGTCGAAGGCATCTCGATGCGCGGCTGCATGCAGGAAGTGAACAAGGCCCGCGGTGACCAGGATCTGTGGACGTGGTTTCGCCAAACCCGCTCCAGCGAACTGCTGGTGATCTTCGGCGAAGACCTGGCCGCCCTCGTCGGCCTCTGCCTGGCCGCCCTCGCCATCGGCGCCACCATGCTCACCGGCAACCTGATGTTCGACGCCGCCGGCACCATCGCCATCGGCACCCTCCTGATCGTCGTCGCCGTGCTGGTGGCGATCGAAGTGAAGGCGCTGCTGATCGGCCAGGGCGTGGAACCGCGCCGCCGTGACGAGCTGATGGGCTTCCTGAGGAACCGCCCCGAAGTCGCCGAAGTACTCAACCTGATCACCCTGCAGATGGGCGCCGACGTGATGGTGGCGGTGAAGGCGCGCATGCAGCCCACCGCCAACCTCATCGAAGCCATCAACACCGTCGAGGCCGCGATGAAGGCCGAGTTCGGCGACGTGCGCTGGAGCTTCTTCGAGCCGGACAACGCGGATTGAATATCGGCGAGGGAAAGCCATGTGACAACGTGTTGTTCGTCGCAAGCGCCCGCGCCATCACCCCCCGGTGGCTGCTCCCGCCACCGGTGGTCGGACGCCAAGAAGTTTTCCGATAACGGTCTTGCGCACCAGAGCGTGATAGCTGAGCAGGCAAAGTGCGAACGTTGCCATGACGGAGATCGCAAACTTCGCCCCCCACCACACCTCCATGTCCATCAGTCGGTACTGAATGACGAACAGGACCGGGAGATGGATGATATAGACCCAATAAGACGAGTCGGAGAGGTAGCGCAACAGACAGTTGCCCCGATTCAGCAACGATCGGCCGGCGACGAGGCAAACGCAGGTCATCCAGACGCTGACGCAGGCTTCGACTGCCGCGATGGGCAGCGTCGCAGACGGCTCCGCGGCGGTGGGCACGTGCCGCTTGAGCAGATACCAGAACACACCGTACAGGCCCAGGCTTGCCAGCAGCAGCCACGATGCGAAACGGCGGAAGCGCTCGATCAGGGCCTCGTGGCCGAAAAGCAGATAGCCGAACGCGAAGAATGGTCCATAGAACCCGAAAGCCCAGAACTTGGGAAACAGGCTTTCTGGTGCGGGATGCGGAGCGGTCACCGAGGCGAGCGCCGGCACCAGCAACAGGGGTAACAACGCCAACTGCCACGCGGGGTTCAGGCCACGCACCAGGTTCCCGACCTCCCCCAGCTCCAGGCTTTTCGCCGCCCAGATCAGGACATAGAAGAACAACAGGTAGTAGAGGAACCATAGGTGGCCCGTGCCGGGCGGCAGTGCTGGTGGGTTCGCCATCAACGAGAACTGCTTGATCATCACCAGCACAGGTGACGGGTTCTGCACGCTCGCCGCCGCATGCAGCGTGCTGTAGCTCATCGCGGCGAGCACCAGCGGGCAAAAGATCACCAGCGGCAATGCGATGCGCCGCATGCGATTGAGGAACATGCCGCACATACCACGCTTGCGCAGGAGCATCGCCGCAAAGAAGCCCGCAACCAGAAAGAACAGCGGCATGCGAAACAGGTGCAGGAACCAGATGCACCAATCAAGGGCAGGCGATTGCGCGCGATCGGCCGTGGGAAAATACGGATGCAGGAGCGGGCTGTAAGCCAGCGCGGCGTGGAAAACCACCCCGGACAACATGGCCAGCGCGCGCAGGTTGTCCATGTAATGAAAGCGCATTGTGTCGTGCATGGCGAGACCTCCGAACAGGTCGGACGGATTCATCGGAATGGTGCATGGCCGCGCTTCGACTCCACCCGCTGCGCGGGCTACGCCTGTCCTGAGCTTGTCGAAGGGCTAAGCGTGAACGGGGATCAGTTCAGTAGAACGATTTCTTTCGGCAATGCACCCAGCCGGTCGCGATGAGGACCGCAACGCCGACCACCAGTTGGCCAAGCAGGATCGACACCACGACCGGGCCGAATACGATGGTGTCGGTCTTGACGTGGTCGCTGATCGCCGGGAGCTGCCCCAGAAGCATGATGAACGGATTGATCAGCACCATGCTGCTGATCATGGCGAAAATGTTCCACCCCTCGGATTCGACTGCCATGGCGACGCTCAACGACGCGGTGTACGCCAGCAGCACGTGTCCGAAGATCAACAACGACAAGACGACGAGCCCGTCCGGTAACGGTGTGAACAGGATCACCAGCATCGTTCCAGCGAGCATCACCAAGAACGGCACGAGAAACGTGACCAGGCTGCCGACCAGCTTGGCCAGGTAATAGTCCAGCGGCGTCACCGGCAGGCTCATCACGAACGCCAGCGTGTGCTCCTTGCGTTCGACCAGCAACGAGGTGGAGATCGAGAAGCACGAGGCAGAGACCAGCACGATGATCAGCAGCAGCGAGCCAAGATAGAAACTCCAGCCGGTGGCCATGCCGATCAGGCACAGCGCCACGATCCCGGCGAGCACGCAGGCCGCGAGTTGTTTCTGGAACAGGAGCCAGTCCTTCGCCACCAGGAGCTTGATCACCGGCAGGTTGAGTGACGAGAAATTCATGCCACACCTCCAGCGCGCACGGTGGTGACGAAAATATCTTCCAGGCTCATCGGCTCGGTGCTGCGAATTTCCACGCCCTTCGCCTGCAGGCGTTTCAGCAATCCGTCGCTGAACTGGCGCACCTTCAGTTCCAGGATCGAACCGTTCTGTCGCGCCGCGGCGATTTCGGGCCACGCGATCTTGTCCGGCAGCCACGCTCCCAGGCAGACGATCCGGCGCCAATCGTCGAGGAATGCTTCCTTCTCCCTGGACGCCAGCAGCGCGCCGTCGTGAACGAAGGTGATGGTGTCCGCCATCTGCTCGATGTCCTTGGTGTTGTGAGAGGAAAAGATCACACTGCGCGCTTCGTCGCGAAGAACATCGGCGAGCGCCTCCAGCACCTCGTCACGCGCCACCGGGTCGAGGCCCGTGGTCGGTTCATCGAGCAACAGCAGCCTCGGCCGGCGGGCGAAATTGAGCATCAGCAGCGCTTTAACGCGCTGCCCGTGCGAATACCCAGTCATCGTCTGTTCCGCGCGCAGGTCGAAGCGGCGAAGCAGCTCGGTGGCGTACGCCTCGTCCCAGCCCGGATAGATCGCACGCACGAAATCCATGTGCCAGCGCAAGGTCCGGGTCTTGAACAGGCGCATGTCTTCCGTCGCGAATCCCAAGTCCTTCTTCGCGGCAACTTGTTGCGCCGGCATGGCATGTCCAAGCACCTCGACCGCACCCGCATCGGCCAGTGCCAGCCCGCTGAGAATGCGTAGCAACGTGGTCTTGCCCGCGCCGTTTACTCCCACCAGCCCCATGACCTGCCCCTCGGGCATGCTGAGATCGATGTCCCGGAGCGCGAAGTTCTCGTAGCGTTTGGTCACTCCGGACAGGGAGAATGCAGTCGTCATGGTGTGGATCCTTCAGTGGAATCGGCGGACCAGTCGGCCTGCTCGTCAAGCAGTCGCCGGATATCTTCCGCGGATAGGCCAAGCCGTCGGGCGCTGGCCAACATGGCATCAAAGTGCTTGGTGAACTCGGCACGCAGCAAGGTTGTCGACAAATCCCGCGATTCGGCCACGAACGAACCCATGCCGTGTCGCGTCACGATCACCCCGGCCTGGCCCAGCTCCGCATAGGCGCGCTTGACCGTGATCACGCTGACCCGGCTGGCACTCGCCAACTCCCGGATCGATGGCAACGGCTGGCCCGCCGGCCAATCACCAGCCATCACCTTGGTGGTGATCTGGTTGACGATCTGCTGGTACATCGGCGTGCTGTCGCTGACCGACAGGAACAGTCCGGGGTCGATCTGTGCATACTTCATATACACAGTATACCCACCAAGTTCTGTGCCGTAAAGCCATCGGGACACTCGGCAGGAAAGCCTCCATCGGACAACCATCGGCAGAAGACATCCGGAGCGGATTTCCGCCTTTCATGGACATGTGGCACGGATGGCTCGGGCGGCTGCTCAAGCAACGAGATGCCGAGCATTACATCGGGCGGCAAAAGATCGACCGCATCGGGGAAGCGAAGACTTTTCGGCTAGGTGCGTAAAGACGAGGAGTTGCACACGCCACCCAAACTGACGACGGTCGCATACCGGTCACACGCTACAATTCTCTTTAGCACTTCTGCCCGGGATCCCTCTGCCTCATGCGCAACCCCCTGCAAGAACAACTGCTCAAGGCCGGTCTGGTCAACAAGGCCAAGGCGGCGCAGGTCGTGCGCGAGCAGGCGAAGAAGCACAAGGGCAAGGGACCGGCGGCACCGAGTGCCGAGCAGGTGGAGGTGGAGCGGTTGCAGGCGGAGAAGGCCGAGCGCGATCGTGCGCTGGCGGCGGAGCGCAATGCGCAGCTGCGGCAGAACGAAGCGCACGCGCAGGTGCGCCAGATTGTCGAGGCGCACAAGGTGAAGCGCGATGGCGAGATTGCCTATCGGTTCACCGATGGCGGCACGATCAGGGATGTGCTGGTGAACGAGGCGCTGCGTGCGCAGTTGGCCAGCGGCACGCTGGTGATCGTGCGGCATGATCAGGGTTATGAATTGCTGCCGCGTGTTGCGGCCGACAAGGTATACGAGCGTGATGCGACAGCGATCGTGCTTGATCACGCGCGTAGCGAAGCCGGTAGCGGCAATGGTGCGGACGACGACTATTACAAGCAGTTCCAGGTGCCGGACGATTTGATCTGGTAGGAGCCCGCTCGCGGGCGATGCAGTTGCTTTTGCGAATCCCGAATCCCGAATTCCCGAATCCCGGCTTTCAAGGCATCGCCCGCCAGCGGGCTCCTGCAGGGACGGGGGTGGCCTCGGAGAACGGTTACGGCGGGTTACGCCGCGGTTCCAGCAGATCCCAGCCGTTGCCGTACAGATCATCGAACACCGCCACCGTGCCGTAGGCCTCATGCCGCGGCTCCTCGCGAAAGTGCACGCCTTCGGCGCGCATGCGCTGCCAGTCGCGCTGGAAGTCGTCGGTGTGCAACAGCAGGAACACGCGGCCGCCGGTCTGGTTGCCGATGCGGGAAGTCTGTTCGTCACCCTTCGCCTTGGCCAGCAGCAAGCGGGTTTCGCCGGAACCGGGCGGCGCCAGCAGCACCCAGCGCTTGCCGCCACCCATGTCGGTGTCTTCGATCAGCTCGAAACCGAGCGCGCGGGTGTACCAGGCGATCGCCTCGTCGTAGTCGGCGACCAGCAGCGCAAGTGCGCCGAGATGCTGCTTCATGGCTTGCCTGCCTTGAGCACGGGCAGCGGGCCCAGTCCGGACTGCAGTTTCTTCGTGAGCCTGGCGCGGATCAGCGTATACGCGTCGAGGATGAGCGCCTGCAGCTCCGCCGTGGCGAAACGTCGTGGTTCGGTGACCGACACCCAGCGCATCCGCGCCAGGTACGGGGCCGGAATGATGCCGGGCAGGTCGGTGAGTTCGAGGAATCGCTCGTCCGCCACCTTGAACGCCAGGCGCCCGCCCTCGCGACCATCGGCATGGGTCATGGCGAACATCTTGTCGCCCACGCTGAACACCAGGTTGTCGCCCCACTTGATGTCGCGCGTTACGCCGGGCCAGCGGCTGCACAGCCGCTGCAATTGGGCCACGGTGATGCCGCGGGGTGGCTGGTTGGTCATGCAGGCTGCTCCGCCGGGGAATCCGCATCCATTGTGGGGTGTTGCGCAGGCGCTGTCTTTGTCCTGCGGCGCATCTTGTGGCGCAACATGAATGACCGGAAGTGACGCCAAAGCTCACCTCATCATCATGATCTGTCGGCGGTTGCCCGTTGCATAATCATGCTGCATTGCACACAATACGCAAAAGTATGGAGCGCCCATGATTCCCGCGATCGACTTCGTCTCCCCCACGCCGCATGCCTCGCTGCCACCGCGAAGCAGCCTGCGCTTTGCCCGCAAGGCCCTCGCGCCGGCGGCCGGCGAGAAGGTGCGTACGCAGGACGAACGGGAGCTCACCCTGCGGGCGATCGAACCGGGTGACGTGGCGGCGATGCAGCGCTGTTTCGCCCGCCTGTCGCCGGAGGAGATCCGTCGCCGCTTCCTGCACGCGATGTCCGAGCTGCCCACGCCGATGGCGCAGCAACTGTGCCGGATCGACCCGACGCGCGAAACCGCCTTCGTGCTGATGGACGAATCCCTCCACCCGGCCGAGATGCGCGGCGTGGGGCGCATCTACGTCGACGATACCACCGACACGGCCGAGTTCTCCGTGCTGGTGGAGCATGCCTGGAGCCGCATCGGCCTCGGCGCGCTGCTGATGCAGCGGCTGGTCGACGATTGCCGGCGCCGTGGCCTGTACGAACTGTGGGGCTACGTGCTGCAGGAAAACCGGCCGATGCTGCAACTGTGCAAGGAGCTCGGCTTCACCCAGCGCGCGATTCCCGACGAACCGGGCACCATGCTGATCACCTTGAAACTGTAGGACAACTCGTCACGGCGCCATGATCGGGAGCGGCGGGCGGTGCCCGCCCCGCACGGCCCGACTGGAGCGCCGCGTTACACTTGTCGGCTATGCCCAGCCCGATCAAGCATCCTCCCCTCCCCACCACACCCAGGCAGCGCCGCTACTGGTTGCCGCCGCACGGCTCGGCACGCGCCTTGCTGCTGGCCGAGGCGGCGCGCACGCATGACGGCCTGCTGGTGGTGGTGGCGCGCGACACCCAGCGCGCACAGGCGCTGGAAGCGGAGCTGGGCATCTTTGCCGATGATCTGCCGGTGCTGCAGTTCCCGGACTGGGAGACGTTGCCCTACGACGCGTTCAGTCCGCATCCGGAGATCGTCTCGCAACGCATCGCCACGCTGTATCGCCTGCCTGGCGTCAAGCGCGGCGTGCTGGTGGTGCCGGTGGCCACGCTGATGCAGCGGATCGCGCCGCGTACCCACATCACCGGCTCCGGCCTGGTGATGTCGAAGGGTCAGCAGCTCGACCTGGCCGCCGAGCAGCGCCGACTGGAAGCGTCCGGTTACCGCCACGTGCCGCAGGTGGCCGAGCCGGGCGACTTCGCGGTGCGCGGCGCGTTGCTGGACATCTTTCCGATGGGCACCGCCGAGCCGTACCGCATCGAGTTGTTCGACGACGAGGTCGACTCGATCCGCAGCTTCGATCCCGAGACGCAGCGCTCGCAGCAGCAGGTGGAACGCGTCGAGTTGTTGCCCGCCCGCGAGTTTCCGCTCACCGAGGAAGCGGCGAAGGAGTTCCGCTCCAATCTGCGCGAGCGCTTCCCGATCGACGTGCGCCGCTGCCCGCTGTACCAGGACATGAAGGAGGGCGTCACGCCCGGGGGCATCGAGTACTACCTGCCCTTGTTCTTCCGGCAGACCTCCACGCTGTTCGACTACCTCGCCGACGACGCGCTGTTCGTGCTCGGCGAAGGTGCCGGGGAAGCCGCCGACCAGTTCTGGGCACAGACACTGGAGCGCTACGACCAGCGCGCGCATGACATCGAGCGCCCGGTACTGCCGCCAGCCGAGCTGTACCTGCCGCCGGACAAGTTGCGCGAGCAGCTCAACAAGCGCCTGCGCGTGGACGTGGTCGAGCCCGGCCACGAGCACGCCATCGACACCGGCACCCAGCCGGCGCCGGAGCTGCCGCTGAATCGCAAGGGCGAGGAGCCGGCCACCTCGCTGCGGCATTTCCTCGCCGGCTACCCGGGCCGCGTGCTGATCGCGGCGGATTCGGCGGGACGGCGCGAGGCGCTGGTCGATACGCTGGCAAGCGCGGGGCTGAAACCCGAGCACGTCGATGACTGGTCGGCCTTTCTCGCTCGTCACCCCGGTGAAAGCCGGAATGACGAACAAAACCTCCCGCGCTTCGCCATCACCATCGCACCGCTTGAGCAGGGCTTTGCACTGACCAAACCGGTGTTGACCGTGCTCACCGAGCGCGAGCTTTACGGCGAGCGCGTGCGCAACGAGCGCGAGCGCAAACGCCGGCGTGGCACGGCGCGCGATCCCGACACGATCATCCGCGATCTCACCGAACTCACCGTCGGCGCGCCGATCGTGCACGTGGATCACGGCGTGGGCCGCTACCAGGGGCTGCTGTCGATGGACGTCGGCGGCATGGCCGGCGAGTTCCTCACCATCGAATACGCCAAGGGCGACAAATTGTACGTGCCGGTCTCGCAGCTCGGCCTGGTCAGCCGCTACTCCGGCACCGCGCCGGAGCTGGCGCCGCTGCACTCGCTGGGCGGCGACGCGTGGGAGCGCGCGCGCCGCAAGGCGGCGGAGAAGGTGCGCGACGTCGCCGCCGAGCTGCTGGCGATCTACGCGCAGCGACAGGCGCGCGGCGGCGAGTCGTTGCCGATCGACCGTCAGCTGGTGGAGGAATTCGGCTCCAGCTTCCCGTTCGAAGAAACTCCCGACCAGGAAAGCGCGATCGAGGCGGTGCTGGACGATCTCGCCGCGCCGCGCGCGATGGACCGGGTGATCTGCGGCGACGTCGGCTTCGGCAAGACCGAGGTCGCGCTGCGCGCCGCCTTCGCCACCGCCACCGCCGGCAAGCAGGTCGCCGTGCTGGTGCCGACCACCCTGCTCGCCCAGCAGCACTACCGCAACTTCGCCGACCGCTTCGCCGACTGGCCGGTGCGCGTGGACGTGCTGTCGCGCTTCAAGTCGACCAGGGAAGTGAACGAGGCGCTCAAGCGCCTCGCCGACGGCCAGATCGACGTGATCGTGGGTACGCACAAGCTGCTGCAGTCGGACGTCAAGTTCAAGAACCTGGGTTTGGTGATCGTCGACGAGGAGCAGCGTTTCGGCGTGCGCCAGAAGGAGCAGCTCAAGAAACTTCGCGCCGAAGTGGACCTGCTGACGATGACCGCCACGCCGATCCCGCGCACGCTGAACATGGCGATGGCCGGCCTGCGCGACCTGTCGCTGATCGCCACCCCGCCGGCGCACCGTAGCGCCGTGCGCACCTTCATCTCTGCGTGGGACCCGGCGACGATCCGCGAGGCGCTGCAGCGCGAGCTGTCGCGCGGCGGCCAGGTGTACTTCCTGCACAACGAGGTGCAGAGCATCGAGCGCACCGTGCGCGAGCTTGAGGAGCTGGTACCCGAGGCGCGCATCCGCATCGCCCACGGCCAGATGCCCGAGCGCGAGCTGGAAGGCGTGATGGCGGATTTCCACCGCCAGCGCTTCAACGTGCTGGTGTGCACCACCATCATCGAAACCGGCATCGACATCCCCACCGCCAACACCATCATCATCGACCGCGCCGACCACTTCGGCCTGGCCCAGCTGCACCAGCTGCGCGGCCGCGTCGGTCGCTCGCACCATCGCGCCTATGCCTATCTGGTGGTGCCCGACCGCAAGTCGATCACCGCCGATGCGCAGAAACGGCTGGAGGCCCTCGCCTCGCTGGAAGAACTCGGCGCCGGCTTCACCCTGGCCACGCACGACCTGGAGATCCGGGGCGCCGGCGAGCTGCTCGGCGACGAGCAGTCCGGCCAGATCCAGGAAATCGGTTTCGGCCTGTACACCGAACTGCTCGATCGCGCGGTACGCGCGCTGAAGTCGGGCAAGGTGCCGGACTTCGATCTCAGTTCCGAGCACGAGACCGAGGTCGAACTGCACCTGCCCGCGCTGATTCCCGACGATTACCTCGGCGACGTGCACACGCGCCTGACCCTGTACAAGCGCATCGCCAGCGCCCGCAGCGAGGATGACCTGCGCGACTTGCAGGTGGAGATGATCGACCGCTTCGGCCTGCTGCCCGAACCGACGAAGCAGTTGTTCGCCGTAGCCAGCCTGAAACTGATGGCCACGCCACTGGGCATTCGCAAACTCGACTTCGGCGCCAACGGCGGCCGCATCGTGTTCCGCGAGAAGCCGGAGGTCGATCCGCTGGCCATCATCAAGCTGATCCAGACCCAGCCGCGCGTCTACAAACTGGATGGCCAGGACAAGCTGAAGGTGATCCTGGACCTGCCCGGCGCCAGCGAACGCATCCGCAGCGCACAGGACGTGCTGGCGCTGCTGGGCGCGCGTCGCCCGCGCTGAGCGCGGCAAGCTCAGACTCCTCCGTCGGCAGGGAAGCCACGACCGGGCTGCCGGAATCACCTTGCCGGCCCCGGGTGTCGGGAGTGACCCAAAGCGTCCGCTTTGGTCCCTGCAGGCCGTTCTCCTGGACCATCAGAGCATCGCCCCGCCCTCCCCGCCGCCGCCGGCCGCCTCTCCCGGCAAGCCACGACATGGCATGACCCGTGCTTGACATCCTGGCTTTACATCGTGCAGCGTTGGAGGTTGGCCTTCTTTGCACCCCTGCAGGCCAGTATCCACGGACAAATCGACTCACGGGCCACAGAAAAGCCCTGCGCGCGTGCTCCCCCGCAAGTCGCGCAGAACAGGGAAAGCCGAGTGGAGAAGCCGGTCACATTTTCAGCACGCCACCGCCAACGCATCCGCGCATGGATGCTGGGGCTCGGCTTGCTGCTGCTCGGGATCGGCGCAGCCCATGCCGACGGCATGCCGCTGAATGGGGCCTGGCAGGAAGTTGTCGCCGGTGACACGCCACAGGGCGTGATGGACGCCTACCACGCCGGCCGCATGAAGAGTTTCGACCCGTCCATGCTGCAACGCTTTCCGCGCAACGAGCTGGGCAGCTGGGTGGTGATCGCGGCGCAGCCGCCGTGGAACAACGAGGATCGCGTGCTCACCGTGTACCCGGCGCCGATGGGTGCGATCAGCGTGTTCCACGGCGACCGGGTGCATCGATTGGCGATGAACGATTTCAGCGCCCACGGCCACGGCCACGGCCGGCTGGCATGGCGCGTGCCGGCGGACCTGTCCGCATCCACGCCGATCCTGCTGCGCGTGGAACCGACGCAAACCGTCAGCGCGCCGATCCGCTTTCGCATCCTGTCGTGGGACGAGTATCTGCAGCGCGACACCCAATGGCTGGTGTTCGCCAGCATCTGCTTCGCGGTGATGCTGGCGATGGTGATGATGGCGTTGTTCTTCTCGCTGATGCTGCGCGACATCACCTACGCCTGGTATGCCGGCTACATCGTCTGCTACGCCCTGATCCAGGGCATGCAGACCGGTTTCGTGTTCCATCCGCTGCGCTGGCAATGGCTGGTCGACTCCAGCACCATGGTCGGCGCAGTGGCGGTGGCCTTGTCGGTGACGTTCGCCTCGCTGTTTATGATGCGGTTCTGCGACCTGCGCCGCCATGCCCGGCTGCTGCAGGTGCCGGTGATCGCCGTGGCCGTGGGCATGATCCAGCTGGTGCTGATGCGCTGCAGCGGCATCCCGTTGCTGGTCTCGATGGCCCAGGCCCTGCTCAACCCGTTGCTGATGATCGGCGCGCTGCTGTTGCTGGTGGCCGGGGCAATCGCCGCGCTGCGCGGCTCGCGCCAGGCCTGGTTTTTCCTCGCCGGCTGGACGCCGTTGCTGCTGCTGACCGCGCTGACCAGCGCCCAGGTCAACGGCGCCCTGCCCCGCATCGACTGGCTCAACGATCTCAGCCTCGCCGGCGGCGCCTTCGAGGCGATGGTGCTGTCGCTGGGCCTGGCCGATCGCGCGCTGCAACTGCGCCAGGATCGCGACGTGGTGCAGGTGCTGGCCGACCACGACGCGCTCACCCGCCTGCTCAACCGCCGTGCCTGGACCGAGCGTGCCGAAGCGCTGCTGGCCAGCAGCCAGGCGCCTTCGATCGCCGTGCTGTTCCTCGACCTGGATCACTTCAAGCAGCTCAACGACCACCACGGCCACAACACCGGCGACCGCGCGCTGGTGGCGGTGGCCACCACGCTCAGCGCGGAACTGCGGCCGGGCGACCTGTTCGGCCGCTACGGCGGCGAGGAATTCGTGGCAATGCTCGACGGCATCGACGCGCAGGAGGCGATGCAGGTGGCCACCCGCCTTTGCCGCCGCGTGCACCGGCTGGAGATTCCGGTGCGCGACGAGCAGCAACTGCTCAGCGTCAGCATCGGCGTGGCCATGCGCCAGCGCGGCGACACGCTCGAATTGCTGATCGACCGCGCCGACCAGGCGATGTATCGCGCCAAGCTGCGCGGCCGCAATCGCGTGTGCATGGACGAATTCGCGAACCGCTCCGCGCACGCCGCCGGCGAAAAGCGCCTGCGCGTGGTGGAGACGCGGCGCGAGGATCGCTGAAGCGCGGTGCGCCAGCCAGCGAAGGTCCGAACAAGTCGTCACCCCGGCGGAGGCGTGCGGTTGTCCAGTCACGATCCTGGCCCACTCGCGGCCGACGGTCGCGGGAGCCCGCGCGCGGGCGATGCGTTGGCTCTTACAAATCCCGATCCCGGCCCCAACGGCATCGCCCGCGAGTGGGCTCCTGCGGGAGGCGATGGCTTCGATGCCCGGTCACGGCCACCGATCCTGCCGTACTTGACCCAGCGGCGTGACGGTACGATGCCGGACAGCGACAAGCTCGACCAGCCCTTCGACTGTTGAAACGCGCCTCGCGGGAACGACGGGCAAAGACGTGGTCAGAGCATGCCTAGCCGACGAGCGCGTGCGCTGCCGCCACCACGTCGGCCTCGCCCGGAAGCACCAGCAGCGCCGCCCCGGCCAGCGGGGTGAAGGTGTCGGCGCCGACCACGCGCTTGATCGGAGTGGCGCCGCAGCCGCCTTCGACGATCGCGGTGATCACGCCCTCGCCCACGCCGGCGCTCTTGCGGCCTTCGTCCAGCACCAGGATGCGTTTGGCGGTCTTCGCCTGCGCCGCGATGAAGGCGTCGTTGAGCGGCGCCAGCCAGCGCAGGTCGACCACGCGTACCTTCCACTTCAGTTCCGCTTCGATCGTGCGCGCGGCGCGCAGCGCCATCGGCACGCCGTTGCCGAAGGTAAATACCACCAGGTCGTTCGCCGCGTCGTTGTAGATGCGGCCCTCGCCCAGCGTCATCGCCTGGTCCGGCGCCGGATAGTCGAACTGCCACTGGCCGTCGCCGGCCTCGTACAGGTCCTTGGTCATGTACAGCGCGATCGGTTCGAGGAAGGCGCACACGCGGCCGTCCACTTTCGCCAATGCCATCAGCGTGCGCAGCATCATTGCTGCGTCGTCGCCACGGCTGGGGCAGCCCACCACCAGGCCCGGAATATCGCGCAGCGCGGTGATCGAGTTGTCGTTGTGGAAATGGCCGCCGAAGCCCTTCTGGTAGCCCAGCGACGCGACCCGCATCACCATCGGGTTGCGGTACTGGCCGTTGGAGAAGAACTGCAGTGACGCCGCCTCACCGCGGATCTGGTCGCAGGCGTTGTGGAAGTACGCCAGGTACTGGATCTCCGGCAGCGGCAGCATGCCCATGTTCGCGTAGCCCTGGGCCAGGCCCAGGATCATCGTTTCATCGAGCAGCGTGTTGAACACGCGGCTGCCCTTGAAGGTCTTGTTGAGGCCCTTGGTGACGGTGTACACGCCGCCCTTCTGCGCCACGTCCTCGCCGAACAGCAGCGCCTCGGGATACTTCGCCAGCAAGTCGTGCAGGGCCTGGCCGATCTGGATCGCCAGGTGCCGCGGCGGCAGTTTCTCCGGCAGCTTCGCCTCGCCGCCGAATACGGCCAGGCGCTTCTGCGCGTAGTCGGCACGCGTGGCCTCGGCCTTCACCGCGGCCGGCGTGTACGGCGCCAGCGGGGCCATCACGTCCTCCAGCGAGGTCAGCCGATGGCGCGAATCCGCGTCCTCGGCAGCGGCGAAGCAGCGCCTGCGGGTGGCCTCGTACAGGTTCAGCAATTCATCCTTCGAATACAGGCCGGACGCCAGCGCGATGCCGGCCGAGCGCAGCAGCGGGTCGGTCGCCTCCACCGCGAACAGCTCCTCGATCGAGCGCCACTCGATCTCGAAATCGGTGCCGGCGTGGCCCATCACGCGGGTGGTCTTGAGGTGCAGGAAGGTCGGCCGGCGCGTGCCGCGGCAATGCTCCACCGCACGCTGCACCTGGGCGTAGCCTTCGGCGAGGTCCAGGCCGTTCGCGAAGAAGTAGTCGAGATTGGCACGATGCTGGTAGTTGGCCGCAATCCAGCCGCTCGGCGTCTTCACCGAGATGCCGATGCCGTTGTCCTCGCACACGAACAGCACCGGCGCCGGCAGTTTCTGGTACGCCGTCCACGCCGCGGTGTTGAACGCGGTCTGCGCAGTGGCATGGTTGCTGGAGGCATCGCCGAACGAGCAGATGGCGATGCTGTCGTCGGGAATCGGCAGCTGGTGGCCGATCCGCCGCGCCTGCTCGATCGCCACCGCAGTGCCCAGCGCCTTGGGCAGGTGCGAGGCGATCGTCGAGGTCTGCGGCAGCACCCACAGCGGCTTGCTGCCCCACACCTTGTGGCGGCCGCCGGAAGCCGGGTCGTCCTTGCTGGCGGCGAAGGACAGCGCCGAATCCATCACCGGGTCCATCCCCGGAATCTTGCGGAAGCGCTCGGCCATGAAACCGCCGGAGCGGTAATGCAGGAAGGCCGGATCGGTGTGGCGGGTCAGCCGCGCCACCATCGCGTTGCCTTCGTGGCCGGACGAACCGATGGTGTAGAACACCTTGTTCTGCACGCGCAGCACGCGCGCCATCAGGTCGAGGTGGCGCGAGATCAGCTGCGATTCGAACAGCTCGCGGAACCCGCGTGCATCCAGCGCGCTGCCCGGCAGCACCGCCTCGCCGTCACGCGGTGCGGCATGCACGTCGCCGCGCCACAGCTGCACGAACTCGATGAAGTTCTGGTCGACCACTTCGGCGCGGTTGAAGCCCTTGTGGCGGGAACTGATGGCAAACGGAATGGCGGTCATGGCGGATTCGTCAGTGGTGGCCGGCGACAACGGAGTCGCTCAGCGGGATGAAACAACAGGCAAGGGGAAAGCCGGTACCCGCAGCGCGCGCAGCACGGCGGCGCGCCGCAGATCCTTCTCGCGACCGAAACTTTCGAGCAGGCGGATCTGGTCGTCGATGCACGGTACCGGCACGGCGAGGCCGTTCACGCCGGCGAGCACCAGCTTGCCCGGCGCCACTGGCTGCCAGCGACCGTCGAGGTGGAGTTCAAGCCCGCCCATCACCTCGACCGGCGCGCCGGGAAAACGGAAGCGGGCGAAATGCGAGCGGAAGCGGTCGCCATCCGGTGGCGTGAATGCGGGTTCGCGCTGCTGCGCCCACACCTGCATCAGCGTGTCCGCATCGGCGCGCGAGGTCAGCACGTCCACGTCGGCCACGCTGACCTCGGCACCAAGCACCAACGCCGCGACGCTGCCGATCAGGCACCACGGATCGGCGCAGTGCACGTGCAGATCGGGCACCACGTCGGCCAGGGTGGCATACAGCGCGGGCGAGAGATGGCTCATGCGCGGCGGCGTTCCCAGGCTTCGCGACTCTGCCCCCAGATCTCCACCGGCAGATCCTGGAACGGTTCGGGCAGGCGGCCGGGACCGATCAGGCTTGAGCCGAGTCGGCGCGCGACGCTTTGCGATGCAAGGTTGTCCGGCGCAATGGTGTGGATCACCTCGGTCCAGCCCAACTGGGCAAAGGCCCAGTCGATCGCCGCCACCGAACCTTCCGTCGCATAACCCTTGCCCCAGGCATCGCGCAACAAGCCCCAGCCCACTTCGGTGCCGGGCCAGCCTTCCGGACACCACGGCCCGAGCCGTCCGATCCATCGGCCGCTGCTTTTCTCGATCACCGAAAACATGCCGAAGCCCTGCATCGCCCAGGCCCCCGCCATGGACAGGAAGCCGCGCCACGCCACTGCCCGTGGCTGCGGGCCACCGATGTGGCGTGCGTTCTCCGCGTCGGCCATCAGCGTCGCCCAGCCCTCGAAATCCTCCGGCCGGGTCGGGCGGAGGATGAGGCGATCGGTTTCAATGCGGATGTCTTGCCAACCCATACAACACTCCGGCCTAAGCGGCGATGCCTGGCGCCGTCACTCCGGCGAACGCCGGAGAAGCTTCACCACAGCGAAGCTGGTCATCCAGTGTTTCCGGCATGGGGAAAGGCACTGGCTCCCGGCTTTCGCCGGGATGACGAGCCGGGAAGGCACCTGGCGCCATGCCTCAGAACGCGTTGATCCCCGTCAGCTCGCGGCCGACCACCAGCTCGTGCACGGTCTCGGTGCCCTCGTAGGTGATTACCGATTCCAGGTTCAGCGCATGGCGGATGGCCGAGTGCTCGGTGGTGATGCCGGCACCGCCGAGGATGTCGCGGCACTGGCGCGCGATGTCGATCGCCATGCGGCAGTTGTTCCACTTGGCCAGCGACACCTGGGTCGGCTGCATCTTGCCGGCATCCTTGAGGCGACCGAGTTGCAGCGACAGCAGCTGCGCGGTGGTGATGCGCCTGGCCATGTCGGCCATCTTCAGCTGGATCGCCTGGTTGGAGGCGAGCGGCTTGCCGAACAGCATGCGCTCGGCGGTGTAGTCGAGCACTTCCTTCAGGCAGGCCTGCGCCGCACCGATCGGACCCCAGGTGATGCCGTAGCGCGCCTGGGTCAGGCAGCCGAGCGGGCCCTTCAGGCCCTTCACGTTCGGCAGCCGCGCGCTGTCCGGCACGCGCACGTTGTCGAAGAACAGCGCGCTGGTGACCGAGGCGCGCAGGCTCATCTTCTTGTGGATTTCCTGCGCCTTGAAGCCGGCCGTGTCGGTCGGCACCACGAAGCCCTGGATGCCGTCGTCGGTCTGCGCCCAGACGATCGCGATGTGCGCCAGGTTGCCGTTGGTGATCCACATCTTGGCGCCGTTGATAACCCAATCGCCGCCGTCCTTCTTCGCGTTGGTCTTCATGTTGGCCGGATCGGAGCCGCCATGCGGTTCGGTCAGGCCGAAGCAGCCGATCACTTCGCCGGCCGACATCCGCGGCAGGTACTGCTGCTTCTGCTCCTCGCTGCCGTAGGCGAAGATCGGGTACATGCACAGCGAGCTCTGAACCGAGGCGAAGCTGCGCAGGCCCGAATCGCCGCGCTCCAGCTCCTGGCAGATCAGGCCGTAGCTGACGCCGTTCATGCCGCCGCCGCCGTACTGCTCGGGGATCGTCGCGCCGAGCAGGCCCAGACCGGCGATCTCGGGGATCAGCTCCTTCGGGAAGCGGCCCTGGTCGAAGCAGTCGCCGATGATCGGCAGCACGCGCTCGTCGACGAAGCGGCCGACGGAATCCTGCACCATGCGCTCCTCGTCGCTGAGCAGCGCGCGGACATCGTACAGATCGAGCGGATTCAGACGGACAGCCATGGAAGCTCCAGAGGGGGCGCGTAAAAGCCGGTATTGTAGCGCGACCCATGCGCCCGCACAGGCCGGGCGGCCCCGACGGGTGCGTATGGAGCGCGCCTGTCCCGGCCCCTCTCTCCGCCGCACATCTGCCCCCCGAAAATCCATGTTCAAAGGTGTCTTGCTCGGCTTCATGGCTTTTGCCGCCTTCGCCGCCAGCGACGCGTTCGTGAAGTCGCTGCGCGGCTCGCTGCCGGCCTACGAGGCCGTGTTTTTCGGCGCCGCGCTGGGGCTGACGGCCCTGCCCTTCATCAAGGGAAGCGACGACCGCTGGCGCGACGTGGTGCGGGCGCAGCGCCCCGGCCTGTGGCTGGTACGTGCGCTCGCCAGCGCGATGGGCAGCATCGCGGCGGTGATGGCGTTCACCGCGCTGCCGATGGCCGAGGCGTTCGCGCTGATCTTCCTGCTGCCGATCTTCGTCACCATCCTGTCGGTGCTGGTGCTGAAGGAAGCCGTGGGCTGGCGCCGCTGGTCGGCGGTGGTGGCCGGTTTCGTCGGCGTGCTGGTGGTGCTGCGGCCGGGCTTCCGCGTGCTGGGCATCGGGCATCTGGCGGCGATCGTGTGCGGGCTTTCCGGCGCCGTCTCGATGATCGCGCTGCGCATGGCCGGGCCGCACGAGAAACGCGTCACCTTGTACGGCGCCGGCATGGTCGGCTCGATGCTGGTGGCCGGCCTGCTGATGCTGGCCAACTTCCGCTGGCCGGACCTCGCCCAGTGGGGCCTGCTGCTGGGCTACGGCCTGCTCGCCGCACTCGGCTCCGTGCTGCTGATGCTGGCCACGCAAATAGCGCCGGCGAACCACGTCGCACCAACCCAGTACAGCCAGATGCTGTGGGCCGTGCTGCTCGGCTACGTGGTCTTCCATGACCGGCTGGACTGGCCCATGGCGACCGGCATCGCGATCATCCTGGGCGCCGGCCTGTTCACCTTCGTGCGCGAGGAGCAGGTGACGCGCTGGTGGAAGCGCGTACGGATGATCTAGCCAGCTTCTGCAGGCGCACGGCGCAGCGCGCCAGCTCGGCACGCAATGCCGATGGCGTGCGAATCTCGAAGTCGAACGGCACCGCGGCGAGCTGGCGGGCAAACCAGGCCAGGTCATCGGCGCTGCTGCGCAACAACACGCCGCGATCCAGCGGCTCCAGCAGGCCAAAACCCAGCGAGAACGCGTGCCGTGCGGTCGGCAGGTCCGCATGCAGCAACACCTCGATGTCGCGGCCGCGTGGCATGCCGGCGATGCCCTGCACCAGATGCTCCAGCGCATCGAAATCGTCGGGCCGCTCGAAATGGTGGTCCAGCAAGGTCACCTGGCCCATCCGGTCCAGCCGGAACGAGCGCAGCCCGTGGCGCAGTTGGCACATGCCCAGCGCGTACCAGGCACCGCCGCGCCAGGCCAGGCCGTACGGATCGAACTCGCGTTCGGTGTGGCTGCCCTGGGCCGAGTCGTAACTCATGCGCACCCGCTGCTGCGCCTGCGCCGCGGTGGTCAGCGTGATCAGCGCGGCGTTGCTGGTCGGCATGATTGTGGCCGGCAGCATATCGACCTTGACCGTATCGGCGATCGCGCGCACGTGGCGCTTCAGGCCATCGGGCATCACCCGCGCCAGTTTCGCCTGCACGCTTTCCACCGCCGGCGCCGCCTCGGCCAGGCCCAGTCCGCGCGCCGCCACCATGCCCACCGACAGCGCCACCGCCTCGTCGTTGGTGAACATCATCGGCGGCAGCCTGAAGCCGGCGACCAGCATGTAGGCACCGTGGCGGCCGCGCTCGGTGGTGAGCGGGATGCCGAGGTCCTCCAGCATCACGATGTAGCGCCGCAGCGTGCGCACGTCGACGCCGACCCGGCGCGCCAGTTCGGGGCCGCTCATGCGGCCGTGGCTCTGCAGCAGGTCGAGCACCGCCAGCACGCGCGTGGTGGGTTTGGCCATGGCGGCCATGGTAGCGACAAATCAGGGCGCAATTTGCCCTGTATGGGTTTTAGCGTGTGTCCTGCGCCACCCGGCGTCCAGGCCAGGGATACCCATGAACCACTTCAAGCGACTGTTACCCGGCATCGTCGCGGGCATCGCGCTCGGTGCAGCCATGTCGGCACACGGCAAACCCGCGAACGAGGCCCCCATGATGGAAAGCGTGCAGCACCTCAAGGACTACCAGGTCGTCGAATTCCGCCGCTACGTCACCGCAGACGGCGAGCTGGCGCACTTCGTCAAGTACTTCGACGCGTATTTCCCGGAGGCCTTCGAGCAGCTGGGCGCGATGGTGTTCGGCCAGTTCACCGAGCGCGGGCAACCGAACCGCTTCACCTGGCTGCGCGGCTTCCACGACATCAATGCACGCCCGATCGTCAATGCGGCGTTCTACTACGGGCCGCTGTGGAAGGAACACCGGATCAAGGTCAACGCGATCCTGCCGGACAGCGACAACGTGATGCTGCTGCGCCCGCTGCATCCGGAACACGGCATCAGCGTGCTGCCGGCGGTCGACCCGGTGACCGAGGAGCGCGGCGCGCAAGGCATCGTGGTGGCGCAGATCTTCGCGGTGAAGAAAGGCAGCGAGGAGGCCTTCGCGAAACAGGCCGAGGCCGCGTTCGCCGGCTACCGCATCGAGGGCGTGCACCCGGCCGGCGTGCTGGTGTCGCTGGATGTGCCGAACAACTTCCCGCAGTTGCCGATACGCACCGACGGTCCGTTCCTCGTATGGCTCGGCGTGGTTCGCGACAACGCAACGCTGGATGAGCGACTCGCGCCACGGCTGGCCGCGGCCGAACGCACGCTCGCCGCCAGTGGCCTCCTGCGCGGCGCGCCGGAACGCGTGGTGATGGACCCGACCCCACGCTCGCGCCTGCGCTGGCTTGCCGGCGCGGGCGCCGGGGTTTCACCATGAACCACGTCGAGCAACTGTGGCTGTTCTTCGCACTGGTCTTCGGCATCATGGTGCTGCCCGGCCTGGACATGGCCTTCGTGCTGGGCAGCACGCTGGCAGGCGGCCGCCGCCGCGGCTTCGCTGCGCTGGCCGGCATCGTCGCTGGCGGCGTGTGCCATGTCGTGATGACCGCGCTGGGCATCAGCGTGCTGCTGGAATTGGTCCCTGGTGCATTCAACGCGCTGCTGCTGGCCGGCGCGCTGTACATCGCCTGGATCGGCCTTTCGCTGATGCGCAGCGACGCCGCGCCGGCCCTGCAGCCGGATGCCTCGCGGCGCTCGCACGCGGCGACGTTCCGCCAGGGCATGCTGACCTGCCTGCTCAACCCCAAGGCCTACCTGTTCATGCTGGCGGTCTTTCCGCAGTTCCTGCGCCCGGAGCATGGCCCGATCGCGATGCAGGCGCTGGTGCTGTGGCTGATCATCGCGCTCAACCAGCTGTGCGTGTACGGCGGACTGGCGCTGATGGCCGACCGCGCCCGCGCATGGCTGCAAGGCAAGCCGAAGGCCGGAATGCTGGCGACCCGCTGCGTGGGCGCCTTGCTGATCGCCGCGGCCATGTTCACCGGGTTCGAGGGATGGCGCGGCGCGTAAGCCGGCGCGCCATTCGCTGCCGGCACCGCGCTCAGCGGTTGCTGACCCCGTGCGGCACGTGCCCGGTCGCCACGTGCTTGCGCGCGGACTCCACGTTCGCCGGCGAGTCGTCGAAGAAGATGTCGGCGCCGAACGCGTCGAGGAACGGCCCCTTGTCGCGGCCACCGAGGAACAGCGCCTCATCGATGCGCACGCCCCACTTGCGCAAGGTGAGGATGACGCGCTTGTGCGCGGGCGCGGAACGGGCGGTCACCAAGGCGGTGCGGATCGGCGAGTCCTCGGCCGGGAACGCGGTCTGCAGGTGATGCAGCGCGGTGAGGAAGCCGCGAAACGGACCCACCGACAGCGGCTCGGCGGCGTGTTCGGTTTCGCTGCGATGGAAGGCTTCCAGGCCTTCCTCGCGCGAGACACGCTCGCCCTCATCACCGAAGATCACGGCGTCGCCGTCGAACGCGATGCGCAGTTGCTCGCTCATGCGCGGCGGCGCGGTGCTGGGCAGGATCGTCGCCGCAGCCACGCCGGCGGCCAGCGCGCGGCCGACGTCCTCGGCGTTGGCCGAGAGGAACAGGTCGGCCTTGAACGGCGCGATGTAGTCGGAGGTGGGCGCGCCACTGGTGAACGCGGCGCGGCTGATTTCCAGGCCGTAATGCTGGATCGCGTTGAAAATGCGCAGGCCGGTGTCACCGGAGTTGCGCGACAGCAGGATCACCTCGACCGGCGGCACGTCGCCGGCCAGCTTGTTGAGGCCCAGCAGCTTCTGCACCAGCGGGAACGCCACGCCGGGTTGCAGGATCTCGTTCTCATGGTCGATCTGGAACGAGCGGTAGGCGTCGAGGCCGTCGCGCTCGAACAGCGCGTGGCTGTCGCCGAGGTCGAACAGCGCGCGCGAGGAGATGGCGACGACCAGGCGGTTGTCGGTGGTGGATACGGGATCGTGAACGGTTGGCTGGCTCATGCCGCGAATCTACCGCAAAGGGCGAGGAGTGAGTGCAGAGGAGTGAGGAGTGAGAGCGAGCAACAGCGGAGTCGGCCTTCTCTCACTTCTCACTCCTCTCCACTCACCTCTCATTCCGCGGCGAACTGCTCGTCCAGGATGCGCTGCTCCAGGTTGTGCTCCGGGTCGAACAGCAGGCGCACGCCGCGTCCTTCGGCCTGGCGCACGACCACCTCGCGCACGTCGCGCACTTCATGGAAATCGGCGGTGGCGCTGACCGGACGCTTGCCCGGATCGAGGATGCGCAGCGTGACCTGGGTACGGTGCGGCAGGATCGCGCCGCGCCAGCGGCGGGGGCGGAAAGGACTGATCGGGGTGAGTGCGAGCACGTTCGCGTCCAGCGGCAGGATCGGCCCGTGCGCGGAGAGGTTGTAGGCGGTGGAGCCCGCCGGCGTGGCGACCATGATGCCGTCGCAGACCAGGTTGGGCAGCTTCACCGTCTCGTTGAGTTTCACTTCCAGGTGCGCGGCCTGATTGCTCTGGCGCAGCAGCGACACCTCGTTGAACGCCTGCGCCTGATGGCTGGCGCCGTCCGCATCGGTGACCAGCATCTCCAGCGGATGCAGCTCCGCCGCGTGCGCGCGCGCCACCCGCTCGGGCAGGCCATCGAGCTTGTGCTTGTTCATCAGGAAGCCGACCCGCCCCAGCTTCATGCCATACACCGGCACGTCCAGCGCGTGGTGCAGGTGCAAGGTGCGCAGCATGAAACCATCGCCACCCAGCGCCACGATCAGCTCCGCCTCGACCGCCGGCACGTCACCGTACCGCTCCACCAGCTTGCGCCTCGCCTGCTGGGCGACACTGGTGTCACTGGCGACGAAGGCGATGCGCATGGGAGGCCGGGAATAGGGAATAGGGAATCGGAAGAGCCGGCAAGCCGACCGTTCCGATCATCCCTGCAACGCGCGCATCAGATCAAGCCTGCTCGCCGCCGCCTTTGCCATTCGCTATTCCCTACTCCCTATTCCCTATTCCCTATTCCCTGCCCTCAACCCACCGGCACCTGTGCCAGCTGGGCCAGGCGACGGACGGCGACCGAGGCGATCGGGTAGTCCGCGTTCTGGGTGAGGATTTCCGCCAGCATGTTGCGGGTGTGCTGCAAGGTGGCGTCGTCGCGTTGCAGCCAGGCCTGCACCGGCGAGAGGTCGCCAGTGGCGCCGGCCATGCCGAGCACCTGCAGCGCCAACGCACGATGCTGGTGGCTCAGTTCGTCGAGCAGCGAGCCGCGTGCCTGCGCATGCCAGTGACCTTCCACCGGCAAGGCCTCGATCTGGCCGCGCAGCCACTCGAGATCCAGCACTTCGCCCAGTTCGAAGAACACCCGCGCCACCTTTTCCATCGGCTGCCCGCTCTGCTGCACGACTTCGACCATGTCCAGCGCGGCGCGCAGGTCCGGCATGCGGGCCAGTCGCTGGCCGAGCTCGGCCGGCATGCCCAGGCCTTCCCATTTCTCCTGGGTGCAGGCGAAGTCGCCCTTGCCGGTGGGCGTGAGCACCTCGGGCAGTACCTGGCGCAGGGCGGAAACGCCTGTCTGATAGCGCGCCACGTTTTCGGCAATGTCGAGCGAGCCGCCGGGGCGGTTGAGCAGCCAGCGAGTCATGTGGCGCAGCAGCGACCAGACCTGCTTCACTGCATCGACCTGGGTGTCCTCGGCGACCTTGCTGTCCAGCGCCTCGATCTGCGCCCACAGCTGGCGCGCATCGAGGATCTCGCGCGCTGCCGTGTACGCCTTGGCGATCGCCTCGGGACCTTTGCCGGTGTCCTCCTGCATGCGCATCATGAAGGTGGCGCCCATGCGGTTGATGGTCGAGTTGGTCACCGCCGTGGCGATGATCTCGCGCTTCAGCCGATGGCGCTGCATGTGCTCGGCGTACTTCTCGTGCAGCGGCGCCGGGAAGTAGCGCACCAGCTCCTTGGACAGGTAGGGGTCTTCCGGCACGTCGGAGTCCAGCAGTTGCTGGAACAGGCGCATCTTGTCGTAGGACAGCAGCACGGCAAGCTCCGGCCGGGTCAGGCCCAGGCCGCGGCTCTTGCGCTCGGCCAGCTCGGCCTCCGACGGCAGGTTCTCCACCTGGCGATCCAGCGCACCCTCGTTCTCCAGCGTCTTGATGAAGTGCGCCATCGAGCCGATGCGGCCGATCGACTGGTGCTCCATCAGCGTGATCGCCTGGTTCTGCCGGTAGTTGTCCCACAACACCAGCTCGGCCACTTCGTCGGTCATTGCCGCCAGTTGCGTGTTGCGGGCATCGAAACTCAGCTCGCCGCGCTGCACGGCGTCGTTGAGCAGGATCTTGATGTTGACCTCGTGGTCGGAGGTGTCCACGCCGGCGGAGTTGTCGATGAAGTCGGTGTTGAGCAGCACGCCCTTCTGCGCCGCCTCGATGCGGCCTTTCTGGGTCATGCCCAGGTTGCCGCCCTCGCCGATGATCTTCGCGCGCACCTCGGCGCCATCGATGCGCAGGCCGTTGTTGGCACGGTCGCGCACGTCGGCGTGGGTTTCGCTGCTGGCCTTGATGTAGGTACCGATGCCGCCGTTCCAGAGCAGGTCGACCGGCGCCTTGAGCACCGCGCTGAGCAGATCGTTCGGCGCCAGGTGTTCCACGTCGGGCTTCAGGCCCAGCGCGACGCGCACCTCGGGCGAGATCGGGATCGACTTGGCGCTGCGCGGGTAGACGCCGCCGCCGGCGGAGATCAGCGACTTGTCGTAGTCGTCCCAGCTCGAGCGCGGCACGTCGAACATGCGCTTGCGCTCGACGAACGAACGGGCCGCGTCGGGGTTCGGGTCGAGGAACACGTGGCGATGGTCGAACGCCGCCACCAGCCGGATGTGCTCGGACAGCAGCATGCCGTTGCCGAACACGTCGCCGGACATGTCGCCGATGCCGACGCAGGTGAAATCCTCGTTCTGGCAATCGCGGCCGAGTGCGCGGAAGTGGCGCTTGACCGACTCCCACGCACCGCGCGCGGTGATGCCCATGCCCTTGTGGTCATAGCCGTGCGACCCGCCGGAGGCGAACGCGTCGCCCAGCCAGTAGTTGTGCTCGATCGAGATGGCGTTGGCGATGTCGGAGAACTTCGCCGTGCCCTTGTCGGCGGCCACCACCAGGTAGGGGTCGTCCGCGTCGTGGCGCACCACGTCGTGCGGATGCACCACCTTGCCCTCGACCAGGTTGTCGGTGATGTCGAGCAGGCCGTTGATGAAGAGCTTGTAGCAGGCGATGCCCTCGGCCAGCACCGCGTCGCGGTCGCCGTCGGGGGACTTCTTGACGAAGAAGCCGCCCTTGGAGCCGACCGGCACGATCACCGTGTTCTTCACCATCTGCGCCTTGACCAGGCCCAGCACCTCGGTGCGGAAATCCTCGCGGCGGTCGGACCAGCGCAGGCCGCCGCGGGCGACCGCGCCGAAGCGCAGGTGGATGCCTTCCACGCGCGGGGCGCACACCCAGATCTCGCGGTACGGCACCGGCTTGGGCAGCTCGGCGACCTGGTGCGAGTCGATCTTGTAGCTGATGTAGTCGCGGTACGCGCCCTCCCACTGCTGGAAGAAACTGGTGCGCAAGGTGGCGCGGATCAGCCCCACGAAGCTGCGCAGGATGCGGTCCTCGTCGAGGCTGGCCACGTTCTCCAGCAGCACGCCGATGGCAGCTTCCACGACCTTGACCTGCTCGGCGCGCGGACGCGCCAGCGCGGCGCCCAGCTCGTCGATCAGGCCGGGCTGCGCGGCCTGCACGTTGGCCGGGATCAGCGTGCGCATCTCCACCGCCAGGGTGGCCCCGGCGATCTTCAGCTCGTCGGGCGAGAGCGCCTCGCGACGCGGGTCGAACTTGGCCAGGAACAGCTCCACCAGCAAGCCGGCGATCGCCGGATAGCGGTTGAGCGTCTCCTCCATGTACGCCTGCGAGAAGGTCACGCCGGTCTGCAGCAGATACTTGCTGTAGCCGCGCAGCATCGCCACCTGGCGCCAATCGAGCTTGGCGCCGAGCACCAGCCGGTTGAAGCCGTCGTTCTCCGCAGCGCCGCGCCAGACATGCTCGAACGCATCCTCGAACAGCGCGCCGACCTGCTCCACGCTGAAGGCGAGCTTGCCGGTGGGCTGCACGTCGAAATCCTGGATCGACAACGGCGTGTCGCCGGGGATCTCGTAGACATGCTCGGTGAGCACGCGCAAGCCGAGGTTCTCCAGCTGCGGCAGGACCTCGGACAGCGAGATGTCGCTGCCGTTGCGGTACACCTTGAAGCGCAGCGACTCGGGGTTCTGCGGCGGGTGGTAGAACGACATGCGGATGCCGTGCTCGCCGCTCAGCTGCGACAACTCGTGGATGTCTTCCGCGGCCACCGCCGGGCTGACGTCCTCGACGTAGCCGGCCGGCAGCGCGCGGGCGTAGCGGTTGGCCAGCACCACGCCCTCGTGTTCGCCGCGCAGGCGCACCAGCGCGTCGCGCACCTCGTCGTGCCAGTTGCGCACGATCGCGGCCACGGCGTGCTCCAGTTCGGCGACGTCGCAGGCAGGCTGGTCGCCGATCTTCGGCCGCATCACGATGGTCAGCCGCGCCAGCGCCGACTCGCCCATCTCCACCGAGGAATCGCTCTGCACCGCGTGCAGCGCCATGCCCAGCGTGGCTTCGATGCGTTCGCGCACCGAAGTGTTGAAGCGGTCGCGCGGCACGAACACCATGCAGGTGAAGAACCGCCCGTAGCGGTCGCGGCGCACGAACAGCCGCGTGCGTGCGCGCTGGCGCAGTTCGAGAATGCCCATCGAGGTGTTGAACAGCTCCTCCTCGGTGCCCTGCAGCAGCTCCTCGCGCGGCAGCGTTTCCAGGATGTGGCGCAGCGACTTGCCGGAGTACGAATCGCGCTTGAGGCCCGAGCGGGCCAGCACCGCCTCGACCTTGTGCCGCACCAGCGGCACCTCCTGCGGGCGCGCCATGTAGGCGCTGGAGGTGAACAGGCCCAGGAAGCGCTGCTCGGCGACCGCGCGGCCATCAGGCCCGAACTGCAGCACGCCGATGTAGTCCATGTAGCCGGGGCGATGCACGTGCGAGCGCGCGTTGGTCTTGGTCAGGATGATCGCGTCGGTGGCGCCGGACTGCGGCAGCTCGCTGGCGGCCAGGGTGCGCAGCGAACGCGGGGCCAGCGAGCGGTCGGTCTTGCGCAGGATGCCCAGGCCCGAGGCTTCGCGCGAACGCAGCACGCGGTCGCCGTCGGCATCGACCACCTCGTATTCGCGATAGCCGAGGAAGGTGAAGTTGTCCTCCGCCAGCCAGCGCATGAAGGCAGCCGCTTCCTTCGCCGAGGCCTCGTCCAGCGGGATCTTGCGCTGCGGCAGCTCGGCGGCGATCGCCAGCGCCTGCTCGCGCATCGCGCTCCAGTCGTTGACCGCGGCGCGCACGTCTTCCAGCGCCGCCTCGACCTGCGCCTTCAACTGCTCCTGCTCGGCGGCGTCGGCCGGGCGGTCGATCTCGAAATGCATCACCGACTCGGCGTGACCCTGCTTGCCGCCCAGCTCCTGCAGCGCGCCGGCGGCGTCGCGCGAGACGGTCAGCACCGGGTGGATCACCGCGTGGATCTGCAGGTTGGTCGACACCACCATGCTCACCGTGTCGATCAGGAACGGCATGTCGTCGGTGACCACCTGCAGCAGGCTGCGCCCGGCGTGGAGGTCCGCGGGGCTCAGCACGCGCACCGCGGCGCGACCGGCCGGGCGCTGCTGCATGAACTCCAGCAGGCTGCCGACCAGCGCCGCCCACTGCACCGGCGTGTGCAGCTGGACATCGCTGCCGGCGACCCGTGCGAAGAAGGCGGTGCAGAACACCTCGGCCTGGGTCAGGCGCTGGGGCGACATGCCGCTCTTTTTCAGCTCGGCGAGCACTACGGACGGGAGGGAGGGGTCATTTGCCGCAAGGGTCGCATTCATGGCATCTGCTGTTAGTTGGACGGAGGTGGGAAGGGCCGCGATAAATCCTCGGAAGGATACGCCGCGGCACCTCCCGAATCCACCCGCGCGCGGGCCGGGGCGAACGTCTGCGAGGCGCCGCACGCGGCGCGGATGATCCGCCGCGCAACGCGGCCCGCGCGGATGTCGAACAATGTGTCGAACGGCGTGTCGAACGGCGCGTGGCGCGGCGGCGGATATTCATCGACCGCTGCCTCCGACCATGCGAGGTTGCGCGCGCGACCCGCGCTGGAAACGACGCCGCCGGAAAATGTATACTGCGCAGTCCAGTTTGTACGTTGTGACATCTCCGAAGCGCCGCCACGGCGGCGTTTCGGGCGCCACCGGCAACACCCGATGCGCGGCGGAAACGGATTCCCGCGCGGCGCATGCGACGCCCCTCCCCACACCCCGAACAAGAAAGAGAACCGGAGTCCCCATGAAGCCTTCGTCACTGCGCTCGCCGCTGCTGTGCCTGTGCCTGCTGGTATTGGCCGGTTGCGGCAAGAGCACCGGCAACGGTCCGCCGCAAATGCCGCCGCCCGAGGTGGGCGTGGTCACGGTGCAACCGCAGAACTCGCCGCTGACCCGCGACCTGGTCGGGCGCCTTTCCGCCTATCGCAGCGCCGACGTGCGCGCGCGGGTGGCCGGCGTGCTGCTCAAGCGCGATTACGAGGAAGGCACCGACGTCACGCGCGGCCAGTTGCTGTTCCAGATCGACCCGGCGCCGCTGCAGGCCGAGTTGAACGCGGCCAAGGCTTCGCTGGCGCAGGCCCAGGCCAGTTGGACCAACAACAAGGTCACCGCGCAGCGCGTGCGCGAACTGGCGCCCAAGGGCTACGTGTCCAAGGCCGACCTCGACAACGCGCTGGCCGCCGAGCGCAGCAGCGCCGCGGCCGTGCAGGCCGCGCGCGCCAACGTGGAGACCGCGCGCATCAACCTGGGCTACGCCAACGTCACCGCGCCGATCGCCGGCCGCGCCGGGCAGCAGCAGGTGACCGAGGGCGCGCTGGTGGGCAGCGGCGCGGCCACCTTGCTCACCACGGTCGAGCAGATCGACCCGCTGTACGTGAACTTCACGCTCAGCGTGGAATCGCTGGAGAACATGCGCCAGGCGCAGAGCGAGGGCAACGTCACCCTGGCCGGCCAGAACAAGGCCAGCGTGCGCATCACCCTGCCCGACGGCAGCACCTACGCCGAGCCGGGCACGGTCGATTTCTCCGCCGCCACGGTCAACCCGGCGACCGGCTCGGTGGACTTGCGCGCCACCATCCCCAACCCGAAGCACAAGCTGCTGCCGGGCATGTACGTGACCCTGCAGGCCAACCTGGGCCAGCGCCACAAGGTGTTCGTGCTGCCGCAGCAGGCGGTGCAGCGCGACACCACCGGCGCCTACGTGATGACCGTGGGTGCGGACAACAAGGTCGTGCGCAAGGACGTCACCACGGCCGACATGCGCGACGGCGACTGGGTAATCAGCGGCGGCCTGAAGGCCGGCGACAAGGTGGTGGTTTCCGGCATCCAGAACGTGAAGGAAGGCGAGCCGGCCAAGCCGAGTCCCTGGCACCGCGATGCGCCGGCCGGCGCGACGTCCACGGCGCCGGCGGGCGGCGCTTCCGCGAACGGCCAGTAACGGAGCGCCGACATGCCCAACTTCTTCATCGACCGCCCTGTCTTCGCCTGGGTGGTCGCCATCCTGATTTCGCTCGGTGGCGTGCTGGCCATCCTCAACCTGGGCGTGGAATCCTACCCGGACATCGCGCCGCCGTCGGTCACGGTCAGCGCCAGCTACCCCGGCGCCAGCGCCGACACCACCGAGAAAACGGTCACCCAGGTCATCGAGCAGCAGCTGACCGGCATCGACCACCTGCTGTATTTCAGCTCCTCGTCCAGCGCCAGCGGTCGCGCCAGCATCACGCTGACCTTCGAGAGCGGTACCGACCCCGACATCGCCCAGGTGCAGGTGCAGAACAAGGTGGCGCTGGCCACACCGCGACTGCCTTCCGAAGTGACCCAGCAGGGCGTGGTGGTGGCCAAGGCCAACGCCGGCTTCCTGATGGTGGTGGCGCTGCAATCGACCAACCCGGGCATCGACCGCGACCGCCTCAACGACATCGTCGGCTCGCAGGTGCTCGACCAGATTTCGCGCGTGCCGGGCGTGGGCAGCACGCGGCAGTTCGGCTCCGAGTACGCCATGCGCATCTGGCTCAACCCGGACAAGCTGCACGGCTACAATCTGTCGGCCAGCCAGGTGCTCGCCGCCGTGCGTTCGCAGAACGTGCAGTTCGCCGCCGGCGCGCTGGGCGCGGACCCGGCCATCCCCGGCCAGGGTTTCAGCGCCACGGTGTCGACCGAAGGCCGTTTCACCACGCCGCAGCAGTTCGCCGGGATCATCCTGCGCACCAACACCGACGGCACCACCGTCACCCTGGGCGACGTGGCGCGCATCAGCTTCGGGCCCGGCAACTACGGTTTCGATACCCAGTACGACGGCAAGCCGATCGGCGCCTTCGCGATCCAGCTGCTGCCTGGCGCCAACGCGCTCAACGTGGCCACCGCGGTGCGCGCCAAGATGGATGAGCTGGCGCCCAGCTTCCCGCCGGGCGTGACCTGGTTCAGCCCGTACGACAGCACTACCTTCGTGACCATCTCGATCAACGAGGTGGTGCACACGCTGATCGAGGCGATCGTGCTGGTGTTCCTGGTGATGCTGCTGTTCCTGCAGAACTTCCGCGCCACCATCATCCCCACCCTGGTGATTCCGGTGGCCCTGCTCGGCACCTTCCTCGGCATGCTGGTGCTCGGCTTCACCATCAACCAGCTGACCCTGTTCGGCATGGTGCTGGCGATCGGCATCGTGGTCGACGACGCGATCGTGGTGATCGAGAACGTCGAACGCATCATGACCGAGGAGGGTCTCTCGCCGAAGGATGCCACGCGCAAGGCGATGGGCCAGATCACCGGCGCGGTGGTGGCGATCACCGTGGTGCTGGCGGCGGTGTTCGTGCCCTCGTCGCTGCAGCCCGGCGCCTCCGGCATCATCTACAAGCAGTTCGCGCTGACCATCGCGCTGTCGATGGGCTTTTCCGCCTTCCTCGCGCTGAGCTTCACGCCGGCGCTGTGCGCCAGCTTCCTGCAGCCGGAGCACGAGAAGAAGAAGAACGTCGTCTATCGCAAGTTCAACCGGCTGTTCGACTGGACCACGCACACCTATACCCGCCACGTGGGCGTCGCGATCGGCCACGCGCCGCGGTGGATGCTGGCGTTCGTGGTGGTCGCGCTGCTCGGCGGCTTCCTCTACACGCGCCTGCCCGGCAGTTTCCTGCCGGAGGAAGACCAGGGCTACGCGATGTCGGTGATCCAGCTGCCGCCGGGCGCAACCAAGCAGCGCACCACCGAGGTCATGACGCAGATGCGCGACATCCTGCGCAAGGACCCCGCGGTGGACGGGGTGATGCAGGTCACCGGCTTCAGCTTCATCGGCTCCGGCGAGAACGCCGGCATGGCCTTCATCAAGCTCAAGGACTGGGCCGACCGCGATGTCGGCGCCAGCGAGTTCATCCAGCGCGCCAACCGCAAGCTGCACCAGATCCGCGATGCGCGCATCTTCGTGATCAACATCCCCACCGTGCAGGGGCTGGGCCAGTTCGGCGGCTTCGACATGTACCTGCAGGACCGCAGCGGTGCCGGTCGCGACGCCCTGACCGCGGCACGCAACACCCTGATCGGCAAGGCCAACCAGGACAGCAAGCTGGCCGGCGTGCGTCCGAACGAGCTGGAGGAAGCACCGCAGCTGCACCTGCAGGTGGATCGCGTGCAGGCGCAGTCGATGGGCCTGTCGATCGGCGACATCTACAACGCGATCGGGCTGATGCTGGCGCCGGTGTACGTCAACGACTTTACCTATGGCGGGCGCATCAAGCGCGTGATCATGCAGGCCGACGCGCCCTACCGCATGGGCCCGGATGCGCTGCAGCACATCTTCACGCCCAGCTCCAAGCTGGCCGGCGACGGCACCGCGCAGATGATCCCGCTGGCCAACGTGGTGCACTCGACGTGGGACGTGTCATCGCCCTCGCTGACCCGCTACAACGGCTACTCGGCGGTCGAGGTCGTCGGCTCGCCGGCGCCCGGGCACGCCTCGGGCGAGGCAATGAGCGAGATGGAACGGATCATCCGCAACGACCTGCCCAAGGGCTTCGGCTACGACTGGACCGGGCAGTCGTACCAGGAGATCCTCTCCGGCAACGCGGCTACCCTGCTGATGGTGCTGTCGATCTTCATCGTGTTCCTGGCGCTGGCCGCGCTGTACGAAAGCTGGTCGATCCCCGTCTCGGTGCTGCTGATCGTGCCGCTGGCGTTCCTGGGCGCGGTGGTGTTCACCCTGCTGCGCGGCCTTCCCAACGACATCTACTTCAAGATCGGCCTGATCACGGTAATCGGCCTGGCCGCGAAAAACGCGATCCTGATCGTGGAATTCGCGGTGGCCGAGCAGCAGGCCGGACGCAGCCTGCGCGAGGCCACGGTCGACGCAGCCCGCCTGCGCCTGCGCCCGATCCTGATGACCTCGCTGGCCTTCATCCTCGGCGTGTTCCCGCTGCTCGTCTCCTCCGGCGCCGGCGCCAACGCACGCCACGCCATCGGCACCGGCGTGATCGGCGGCATGCTGTTCGCCACCTTCCTCGGCGTGCTGCTGATCCCGGTGTTCTACGTGGTGGTGCGTCGCCTGCTCGGCGACAGACTCGATGGCCACGACCACCCGGGCATCCAGGGGCCACACACCTTCGACTCCGATCCGCAGCGGGGGCTTTGAAGCCGGGAATAGGGAATCGAGAATAGGGAATCGGAAAAGCACGCCCCGCAAGCCCCTGACAAAAACGCCCCGGTATCAGCCGGGGCGTTTTTTGTTTCCCTTGAGAGCGGCGGAGCCTCAATCAACCGGATTGCGCCTGCCGCATGCTCGTCCGATTCCCCATTCCCTATTCCCTATTCCCGATTCCCTGCCTCACCGCAATCCCGTCTCCGCCCGCGCAATCACCAGCCGCTGGATCTCGCTGGTGCCTTCGTAGATCTCGGTGATCTTGGCGTCGCGGAAGTAGCGTTCCAGCGACATTTCCTTCGAATAGCCCATGCCGCCGTGGATCTGCACGGCCTGGTGGGCGATCCACATCGCCGCTTCGGAGGCGGTGAGCTTGGCCACGGCCGCCTCGGTGCCGAAGCGGCCGCCGTGCTTTTCGGCCTCGCCCTTGGTCCACGCGGCGCGCAGGGTGAGCAGCGTGGCCGCATCGAGCTTGCACTTCATGTCGGCGATCTTGGACTGGGTCATCTGGAAGGTGCCGATCGGCTGGCCGAACGCCTTGCGGTCGCGCGACCACTGCAGCGTGGCTTCGTACGCGGCGCGGGCAATGCCGACCGCCTGCGAGGCGATGCCGATGCGTCCGGCATCGAGCACGCCCATCGCGATCGAGAAGCCCTTGCCCTCCTCGCCCAGCAAATTGGCTTTTGGCAACACGTAATCGGTGAACTCGATCTCGCAGGTGGCCGAGGCGCGGATGCCGAGCTTGGGCTCGGTCTTGCCGGCGTGGAAGCCGGGCAGCCGGGTATCGACGATGAAGGCCGACACCCCCTTGGCGCCGATGCCCGGCGTGGTGATCGCGAACAGCACGATGTAGCGCGCCACCGGGCCGGAGGTGATCCAGCTCTTCTTGCCGTTGATCACCCAGTCGCCGTTGGCGTTCCTGGTGGCGCGGGTATGCATGGCCGAGGCATCGGAGCCCGATTGCGGCTCGGTCAGCGCATAGGCACCGATCGCCTCGCCGGTGGCGATGGCGCGCACGTACTGCTGTTTCTGCTCCTCGGTGCCATGCTTGAGGATGCCGTTGCAGAACAGCGAATTGTTCACCGACATGACCGTCGAAGTGGCCGCGTCGGCGGCAGCGATCTCGATCATCGCCAGCACGTAGGCGATCGGGTCCATGCCGGCACCGCCGTACGCCTCAGGCACCTCGATGCCCATCAGTCCGAGCCGGCCCATCTCGCGGATGTTCTCCAGCGGAAACTCGCCCTTCGCGTCCAGCTCGGCCGCCACCGGCGCGATGCGCTTGTGCGCGAAATCACGGGCGATCGACTGGATCGACAACTGGTCTTCGGTAAAACGGAAATCCACGGGTGGGCTCCTTGAGGCAATCGAGCCGCCGATTTTAGCGGCAAATGGCCGATCGGCCCCGCGCAGCCCGCTTGACGCATGGCAAAGCCCGGCCTAGCCTATACATCTTTATATCGCGATACAGGGATAATCATGGACTTGGCCACCGCGTCCAGCGTGTTGCGCCTGCTCGCCGACCCCACCCGCGTGCGCCTGCTGGCCCTGCTGGAGAACGAGGAGCTGACCGTGGCCGAACTGGCCGCCGTGCTGCATCTGGCGCAGCCACGGGTATCCACGCATCTGGCCAAGCTCAAGGAAGCCGGCCTGGTGCGCGACCGCCGCGCCGGCGTCTCGGCTTATTACCGCGCCAACAACGAGGGCGACGAGGCGCAGCACGCGTTGGTGGTTTCGCTGCGCGCCAGCATCGACGACGCCCTGTTGCGCGAGGACACCGCACGACTACCCGGCGTGCTGGCCAACCGCGCCCGCGAGGAAGGCTGGGCCGACACCGTCGCCGGCGACATGGAGCGCCATTACTCGCCCGGCCGCACCTGGGAAACGCTGGCGCGCTCGCTGCTGCAGCTGCTGGGCACCGGCGACGTGCTCGACATCGCCTCCGGCGACGGCATCACCGCCGAGCTGCTGGCGCCGCATGCGCACTCGATCGTCTGCGTCGATTCCAGCGAGCGCGTGGTCGAGGCCGCCGCGAAACGACTGAAGTCGTTCGCCAACGTGCGCGTGATCCAGGGCGACATGCACGCGCTGGAGCTGGGCGAGCAGCGCTTCGATCTGGTGCTGATGCTGCACGCGCTGACCTACGCCGAACACCCCGCCAAGGCGGTGGCCGAGGCCGCCCGCCTGCTGCGCCCCGGCGGCCGCTTGCTGGCCGTGACGCTGGGCCAGCACGACCACCGCGCCGCGGTCGAGCCGTTCGACCACCGCAATCTCGGTTTCCGCATCGAGCAACTCGAAGGCTACGCGCGCAGCGCCGGGCTCGACGTGCTCAGCGGCAACCGGCTCAGCCGCGAGCGCAAGGCGCCGCATTTCGAAGTCATCAGCCTGCTGGCGCGCAAGCGCGCCTGACCCTCTTGTCTGCAAGGACGTTGCAATGAACACCCTGCCCTGGCTCCACCCCGATCGCGTCGCCGCCCTGGAACAGGCGCTGCGCCAACGCATCCTGATCATCGACGGCGCCATGGGCACCATGCTGCAGGCGCACCACCTCGACGAAGAGGGCTTTCGCGGCGAGCGCTTCGAGCACGGCCACGACGGCCACGCGCACGCGCACGACGGTCATGCCCATGACCATCCGGGCTGCGACCTCAAGGGCAACAACGACCTGCTCACCCTGACCCGCCCGGAAATCATCCGCGGCGTGCACGATGCCTACCTCGACGCCGGCGCCGACCTGGTCGAAACCAACACCTTCAACTCCACCCGCATCAGCCAGTCCGACTACAAACTGCAGCACCTGGCCCACGAGCTGAATCTGGAAGGCGCAAAGCTGGCCCGTGCCGCCTGCGACGCGATGACGGCAAAGACGCCGGACAGGCCACGCTTCGTGATCGGCGTGCTCGGCCCGACCAGCCGCACCGCCTCGCTGTCGCCCGACGTCAACGACCCGGGTTTCCGCAACGTGACCTTCGAGGAGCTGGCGGCGAATTACACCGAAGCGGCCAGCGGCCTGATCGACGGCGGCGCCGACGTGATCATGGTCGAGACGATCTTCGACACGCTGAACGCGAAAGCCGCGCTGTTCGCGCTGTCCGAACTGTTCCACCAGCGCGGCGCGCGCGTGCCGGTGATGATCTCCGGCACCATCACCGACCGCTCCGGCCGCACGCTCTCCGGCCAGACCGCCGAGGCGTTCTACTACTCGGTACGCCACGCACAGCCGCTGTCGGTCGGCTTCAACTGCGCGCTCGGCGCCGAGGACCTGCGCCCGCACATCCAGACCCTGGCGAGCATCGCCGAAAGCCATGTCAGCACCCACCCGAACGCCGGCCTGCCGAATGCCTTCGCCGAATACGACGAGACGCCCGAACACATGGCCGGCGTGATCGCCGACTTCGCCCGCGACGGCCTGCTCAACCTGGTCGGCGGCTGCTGCGGCACCACGCCGGCTCACATCCGGGCGATTGCCGAGGCGGTGCGTGATTGCGCGCCGCGTGCGCTGCCTTGCGTCGATCAAGCGGAGGCCGCATGACCATGACGCGCCACACCCGCCTGTCCGGCCTCGAACCGCTGGTCATCACGCCCGACCTGCTGTTCATCAACATCGGCGAGCGCACCAACGTCACCGGCTCGGCCAAGTTCAAGAAGCTGATCAAGGAAGACCGCTACGACGAAGCGGTGGAAGTGGCCCGCCAGCAGGTGGAGAGCGGCGCGCAGATCCTCGACGTGAACATGGACGAAGGCCTGCTCGATTCCGAAGCGGCAATGGTGAAGTTCCTCAACCTGATCGCCGCCGAGCCGGACATCGCCAAGATCCCGGTGATGGTGGACTCCTCCAAGTGGAGCGTGATCGAGGCCGGCCTGAAGTGCCTGCAGGGCAAGGGCGTGGTCAACTCCATCTCGCTGAAGGAAGGCGAAGAACCATTCCTGGAGCAGGCGCGGAAAATCCTGCGCTACGGCGCCGCCACCGTGGTGATGGCCTTCGACGAGAACGGCCAGGCCGACAGCGTGCCGCGCCGCCTGGAAATCTGCGAGCGCTCGTACAAGCTGCTCACCGAAGAAGTGGGTTTTCCGCCCGAAGACATCATCTTCGACTCCAATATCTTCCCGATCGGCACCGGCATCGAGGAGCACGCCGACAACGCGGTGAACTTCATCGAGGCGGCGAAGGAACTGAAGAAACGCTTCCCGTACTCGCACCTCTCCGGCGGCGTCTCCAACGTCTCGTTCTCGTTCCGCGGCAACGACGCCGTGCGCGAGGCGATCCACAGCGTGTTCCTCTACCACGCCATCCAGGCCGGCATGGACATGGGCATCGTCAACGCCGGCCAGCTGGCGATCTACGACGAGCTGGAACCCGAGCTGCGCGAGCGCGTGGAAGACGTGGTGCTGAACCGCCGCGCCGACGCCACCGAGCGGCTGATGGAGATCGCCGAGAAGCACAAGAAAGGCGCGCGCGAGCAGGACAATAGCAACGCCATGGCCTGGCGCGAACTGCCGGTGCGCAAGCGGCTGGAACACGCACTGGTGCACGGCATCGACCAGTTCGTGGTGGAAGACACCGAGGAAGTGCGCCAGACCGTCACCCGCACGCTGGACGTGATCGAAGGTCCGCTGATGGACGGCATGAACGTGGTCGGCGACCTGTTCGGCGCCGGCAAGATGTTCCTGCCGCAGGTGGTGAAATCCGCCCGTGTGATGAAGAAGGCGGTGGCCTGGCTGCTGCCCTTCATGGAAGAGGAGAAAAAACTCAGCGGCAACACCAGCAAGAGCAACGGCAAGATCGTGATGGCCACGGTCAAGGGCGACGTGCACGATATCGGCAAGAACATCGTGGGCGTGGTGCTCGCCTGCAACAACTTCGAGGTGATCGACCTCGGCGTGATGGTGCCGGCGCAGAAGATCCTCGACACCGCGATCGAGGAGAAGGCCGACATGATCGGCGTCTCCGGCCTGATCACCCCTTCGCTGGAGGAGATGGCCAACGTCGCCCGCGAAATGAAGCGGCGCGGCTTCAGCATCCCGCTGCTGATCGGCGGCGCCACCACCTCGCGCGCGCACACCGCGATCAAGATCGAGCCGCACTACGAAACCGCCTGCGTGTGGGTGAAGGATGCCTCGCGCGCGGTCGGCGTGGCGCAGTCGCTGGTCAGCAAGGAGCTGGTCGACGGCTTCCTGGCCAAGGTGCGCAGCGAGTACGCGGAGGTGCGCGAGCGCCACAAGCACCGCGGCCCCGGCAAGAAACTGGTGACGCTGGCGCACGCACGCGGCAACCGCTTCAGCTGCGACTGGGCCAACTACGACCCGCCGCAGCCGGTGCAGCCCGGCCTCACCGTGTTCGACGACTACCCGCTGGCCGAGCTGCGCGAAACCATCGACTGGACACCGTTCTTCCAGGCCTGGGAACTGGCCGGCCACTACCCCGCCATCCTCACCGACGCCGTGGTCGGCACGCAGGCCAGCGAACTGTTCGCCGACGCGCAGGCGATGCTGGACAAGATCGTCAACGAGAAGTGGCTGAAGGCCCGCGCGGTGATCGGCTTCTGGCCGGCCGCCAACCTCATGGACGACGTGGAGATCTACACCGACGACACCCGCACCCAGCCGCTGGCCACGCTGCACCACCTGCGCCAGCAGGCCGACAAGCCGGTGGAACGGCCCAACCTGTGCCTGGCCGATTTCATCGCGCCGAAGTCGTTCGGCAAGCCCGACTGGATCGGTGGCTTTGCCGTCACCGCGGGCCTCGGCATCGAGCCGCACCTCGAGCGCTTCCACGCCGACCATGACGACTACTCCGCGATCATCCTGAAAGCGCTGGCCGACCGCCTCGCCGAAGCCTTCGCCGAACGCATGCACCTGCGCGTGCGCAAGGAGTTCTGGGGTTTCGTGCCCGACGAAAGCCTCGACAACGAGGCGTTGATCGCCGAGAAATACCAGGGCATCCGCCCCGCCCCCGGCTATCCGGCCTGTCCCGATCACACCGAGAAGGCGACGCTCTTCAAGCTCCTCGACGCCACGAACAACGCCGGCATCATACTCACCGAAGGTTTCTCGATGTATCCGGCAGCCGCCGTCTCCGGCTGGTACTTCTCGCACCCCGGCAGCCAGTACTTCGTGGTCGGCCGCCTGGGCCTGGAACAGGTGCAGGACTACGCCAAACGCAAAGGCTGGAGCCAGGCCGAGGCCGAACGCTGGCTCGCCGCCAACCTCGACTACGACCCGGATTGACCGGCCGCCCGGGTAGGGCGGGCACTGCCCGCCGGCTCTTGCTCGTGACGAGGGCGGCGGGCAGTGCCCGCCCTACGCCAACTCAAGCGGTGGCGTCGCCGGTCATGCCGTTCTTTCGATGGCGGAGGTGAACGACCAGGTTGTAGACCGACACGAACACCGGGAAGAAGTTGGAGAGGATGCCCACCGAGTCGTTCTTGCCGAACACGAAGTACGCCAGCAGCAACACGCTGCCGCACACCGACAGCCACCAGAACGCCAGCGGCATCACCACGCGCTTGTACTTGCGCGTGTAGTAGAGCTGGACGAACCAGCGGCTGGTGAACATCAGCGTGCCGGCGAAGCCGACGATCTTCCACGGCGTCAGCTCGAACTGCTGCAGCGCGTGAAGGATGCGAACCAGTTCGGTGTCGAGGAATGCCATGAGCGTGCGCTTGCGTCGGGAAAGGCGCCAAGTCTAGCAATTCGCCACCATCGCTCCTTGCACGCCGCCGCAGCCGGCGGCGATCGGCAAGGCCGTCTCCTTCGCCGCGAACACGAAAAAGGCCACCCGCTGGGTGGCCTTTTCGCGATTCTGTATGGTGGGCGATGCAAGGATCGAACTTGCGACACCTGCCGTGTGAAGGCAGTGCTCTACCGCTGAGCTAATCGCCCGCCGAGAACGCGCAATTTTAGGGATACATGCCGAGCCGGTCAACCATCGCGCGAACTCCGGCGCGGCGCCGACGCTGGGATGGCCGGCGCCCGGTGATCAATGGCTGGGCCGGGCAAGCGACACGGATCTCGCCTGCCCCGGCACGATCAGCCCGACGATTCGAGCACGTGGGCGACCAGTGCGGCCAGAAACGTTTCGCGCAGGCGGCGGTAGTGCGGGTCTTGCGGGCCTTTCAGCGCGGCTACGTGCATGGCGTGGTGGCTGGCGCCCAGGCTGTCGTCGAGATCGGCCAGGTGGAAGTATTCGCCGGGGCCGCAGGTGCGTCCGCTGTGGGTGGCCCAGAACGCGGACTCGGCCGGCAGCGCGACGAATTGCTCCTCCCACAGCAACTCGCCGGCCAGCGCGCCGAGACTGGTGAGCGGGACTTGCGCCCGCGGAGCGGGGCGATGCGCGCGCAGCCAGCCTTGCAGCGCCTCGGCCGGCATCGGCCGGGCCAGTGCGTAGCCCTGGCCGAAATCGGCGCCCAGCAGCGAGGCCGCCTCGATCAGGTCGGGCGTTTCCAGCCCTTCCACCACGACCTCCAGCCGCAGGTCGTTGCCGATGCGGATCAGCTGGCGGATGAAACGCAGCGTGTTCAAGGGGTCGCGTCGGGCCTGCAGCACGATCGCCTGGTCGATCTTGATGCGGTCGAACGGCCATTGGCGCAGCCGGATCAGCGAGCTGTAGCCGGCACCGAGGTCGTCCTCGACCAGCCGAACGCCCAGCGCCTTCAGCGATTGCATGCCCGGCTCGTCCAGCGAGCCGGGGTGTTCGCTGGCCAGCGGGGATTCGAGGATCTCCAGCAGCAGCGCCGCGGGCGGGCAACCGCTGTCGGCGAGGACCGCGGCGGCAGCCGCGCCGTAGCGGGGATCTTCCAGCGCCGCCGCCGGCACGTTCACCGACATGTCCAGCGGGTGGCCCGCACCGCACAGCGATTGCCGGCAGGCGGTGGCCAGCGCCAGGCCATGCCGGAACAGCACGATCAGGTCATCGGCATCCAGCGCGGGCAGGAAGCGGCCCGGCGCCAGCAGCTGGTCGTCCACGTCGCGCAAGCGCGCCAGCGCCTCGAACTCGGTGACCGCGCCGTCGGCCAGCCGGATCAGCGGCTGGTAGTGCATCTGCAAGGCATCGGTGGCGATCCGCGCGCGCCAGCGCTCGCGCACGAAGAACGGCAGCAATTCGGCGCCCTGCCGCGGTGGCGACAGCCGCGCCAGCGCAAGGTCCAGCACCGACTTGACCTGCTCCACGAAGGCACGTTGATCCTCGCTCTGCAAGCCGCCGGCATACGGGCTGTACAGCGACAGCACCACCACCGGGTTGTCGCGCGACGGACACAGCGGGATCGAAACGCTGGAGACCACCCCGAGCCCGAGCGCCATGTCGCGCCAGCTGGCCATGGCCGGATCGCTGCCGAAATGCACGCAGCGCTGGATGCTGACCGTGCGCCAGGCGCGCCCGCTCGGCCCGCCGCCCTCCGGGTGACCGGGATCGACGCGGATCGGCAATGCCTCGCCCGCGCTCAGCGCGCGCAGGTAGGCCGCAAACGCATTGCCCGCTACCGCCTCGTAGGTCAGCCGGCCGGAATCATCCGGGCGCCCCACCGCGCAGGCGGCAAATTCCTGGTGCGAGGCGAGGATGTCGACCACGCCCTGGATCAGGCCAAGATAGCCCTCGGCCGACCACGCCAGCGCATTGAGCCGGGCCAGCAGCGCCATGCGCCGGCGTTGCAGCGCGCGCATGCTTTCAAGCTGCCAATGCCGCTCGGCATCCAGCCGTTGCAGCACCACGTCCAGCGCGCGGCGGTCGGCCGAGGCCAGCACCGTGACCAGGTCGTCGCGCAGTTGCTCGATCGCCTCCAGCAGCCACACTTCCTCCAGCCCGCAGGCGGCGTGGAACAGGCCGGTGCGCGTGGCGCGCTTGCGGTGGGCGGCCAGGTCCAGGTCCGCGCGGGCCAGCACCTGCAGATGCGCCAGCATGTGCAGCTTGAGCGCGCGGTACTCGCCGTCCGGCAACGCGCGCAGCAGCGTGCCGATGCCTTCGTGCTGGAGCAGCGCCGCGCAGAAACTCTCCACCACCGCCTGCAGCCGCGGCTGCCAGCTGTCGCGGCAGGCCCGCAGCAACATGGTGGCCTGCTCGCCGTAAGGTGCGACCGGCCCTTCCGGTTCCACCGTGGCCAGCGCGCCGTCGGAGCGCGCCATCGCCCACCAGCGCGTGCGATGGCGCTTGCGCGCCTTGACCTGGTACATCGCCTGGTCGGCCAGGCGCAGCAACTGCTCGCCACTGGCATGGCCGTCGCTGGCATAGGTGGCGATGCCCAGGCTGGCGCCGATCGGCAGCAGCCGGCCGTCGATCGGCACCGGTTGCAGCAACGCGGCACCGATCCGTTCCAGCAGGTCGTCCAGGTCGCTCTCGTGCTGCAGGTCGTCGAACACCAGCACGAACTCGTCGCCGCCGAAGCGCGCCACGTAGTCGCCGCCGCGCAGCAGCAGGCGCAGCCGCTCGG
This sequence comes from Rhodanobacter sp. UC4452_H20, assembly GCF_052978205.1. Next base: position 1,539,839 of record NZ_CM129662.1, read on the forward strand.
CCACCTCGGCCAGCACGCGGTCGCCCACCGCGTGGCCGTGGCGATCGTTGATCGGTTTGAGATCGTCCAGGTCGAGCAGACCGACCGCGACCCGCCGCCCCTGCCGCCGCGCGCTGGCCAGCACCGCGTCCAGATGGCGATCCAGCGCGCGCCGGTTGGGCAGGTCGGTGAGGTCGTCGTGCGAGGCGAGGTACGTCTGCCGCTCCTGCTCCTGGCGCAGGGCGTGGCGCTGCGCATGCTGGCGCAGGGCGAGCCCGGCGGCGTCGGCGATCTCGTCGAGCAACCGGCACATCTCCTCGTCGAACGCATCGGGTTCGGCGGTCACCACCACGAATACGCCGGTCGGCGTGCGCGCATTCGGGTCGGTGCCATCGACGGGCCCGGCAAACAATGGCCAGCAGCCGACCGCACTGGCGTGCTCGCTCAGCTCGGGGCGCCAGGGGTTGTCGCTCGGCGTGCCTGCCGTGGGTTTGCGCCGGATGACCGGCGTGCCCTGCATGAACGCCTGGGTAGGCGCGATGGTGCGCGGGCCGTCCTGGTGCCGCGGCGGCATCGGCAGGGTCAGCATCACCTCGGCGATCGGCCCGACCAGGGCCACCCGGCGCAAGGTGTCCTGGCCCTCCACGGCGGCGAACACGTCGACCGCCGCAGCGCCGGCGATGTCCGCCAGCGCACGCGCCAAGGTGGGATAGATCGCGTCCGGGTCGGGTTGCTCCAGCAACGCGCGCTGGATCGTGCGTTGCGCATCGCGGTAACGGCTCATGCGGATGCTGCGTTCTAGCAGCATCTGGTGGTCCCAGAACCGGCTCAGCTCGTCGACCAGGCGCTGGGCCCAGTCCAGCAGCTCCTCGCCAAGCGCCGGGCCGCCCTCGCGCGAGTACGAGGCCAGCACCAGCTGGCCGCCGTCGCGGGTACGCGAGGCGGCCACGATGCAGGCACCGAAGCCGTGCTGGCGGGCGGCGGCGCGCCAGTGCGCAAACTCGGCGGAGGCCACCGGGGTGACGCGGGCGCGCTCCTCGCGCAGCACGATGCCGACCGGGCCGCGGCCGCCGGGCTCGTCCATCGCGTCGCTCAAGCGCAGGGTCTCGGCATAGGCCTGCGCCGGCCCCGCGGCGGCCAGCACCTCGACCGCGTGCATGTTGCTCTCGCGCCTGCCGATCCACACCAACGGCAGCTTCATGGTGGCAGCAAGGATGCGGCTGACTTCCAGCAGTGCCCGGCGGCGATCGTGACCGGGAGCGGCATGCAACAGGCTCAAGGTTTCCGCCACGCTTCGATAGAAGCGCTCGCGCAGTTCGCCGGGCACGGCAGCTCGGTTCGGCATGGACTCCCTCGGCGGCTCCCCGTCGTCGTGGATCGTGTCGGCGCGTTTGCCTGCCGCACAAGCCGGGAGTCACCGGCAAAGCGGCAGTCGTGGGTGATTCGGTGCAACGATCATCAGCCTACCGGAAATCGGTCCGTCGCCGCATCAGCTTGCGCTTGTGCAGATCGGCCCGCGCTGGTCAGCGAGCGGGGGCCTGCTCCTCGGCCAGCGCGTGCTCGACCAGCAGCGCGAACAGCCGGTCGCGGCGCCGGCCGTGGCCGGGGTCGAACGGCCCCGCGGCGGCGGCGTCGAGCATCTCGCGCCAGGCCAGCCGCAACGGCGCGCCGACGCCCTCGGCGGTACGCAGCCAGTCCCCGACGCCGCCGCCGGCATGGACGTGGCGGCGCAGCGCATCGGGCACGTCGAACAACGCGGCGAAACGCTCCTCCCAACGCAGCGCGCTGGCCAGCGCGCCGAGCGCATGGCGCGGCGATGCGCCCGGCCGCGGAGGACGGACGGTCCCCAGCCACCCGGGCAACGCCTCCGCCGGCATCGGGTGGGCCAGCGCAAAGCCCTGGCCGAAATCCGCGCCGAGGATCGCGGCGGCCTCCAGCATGCCGGCCGATTCCAGGCCTTCGACGACCACCTCCAGACCCAGGTCGTGGCTGACCCGGATCAACTGGCGCAGCGCGCGCAGGGTGCCCAGCGGGTCGAACCGGACCTGGCCGATGATGGCGTGGTCGACCTTGATGCGGTCGAACGGCGACTGGCTCAGCCGCGCCACCAGGTTGCGGCTGAGCGCGCGGTCGTCGCCCGGCGCGTGGTGCTCGATCGACTTCAGCGACTGCACGCCGGTTTCGGCCAGCAACGCCCAGCAGCCGATGCCGCTGGCATTCTCGAAAGCCTCGAAACGCAGCGCGTCGGGCGGGCAGCCGCTGGCCTGCAGGATGGTCTCGACCGTGCGCGCGTAGCGGGCATCGCGCAGCGCCGCCACCGGCACGTTGACCGACATGCCCAGCGCCAGCCCGCTGCGTGCCAGCGACTGCTGCCGCGCCACCGCCTGGATGATGCCGTCGCGGAACAGCCGCATCAGCCCTGCCGCACCCAGCGCCGGCATGAAACTGGCCGGCAGCTGCAGGCCGCCGGCGGCGTCGCGCAGCCGCGCCAGCGCCTCGAAGCCGGCGATCTGGTTGTCGGCCAGGCGCACCATCGGCTGGTAGTGCATGCGCAGCGCACCGCCGGCCAGCAGACTGCGCCAGCGCTGGCGCACGAAGGCCGGCAGCAGGGTCGCCAACTGGCGTTGCGGCGCCATGCGCAGCAGCGCCAGTTCCAGTACCTGCTTGATCTGCGCGATGAACGCGCGCTGGTGCTCGCTGCGAAAGCCGCCGGCATAACCGCTGTACAGCGCCAGCAGCGCCACCGGCCGGCCCGGGGCCAGGCACAGCGGCACCGCGACCTGCGAAACGATGCCGTGGCGTTCGGCGGTGTCGCGCCACAAGGCCATCACCGGATCGCTGCCGTAGTGCGCGCTGCGTTCGACGGCACCGCTTTGCCAGGCGCGGCGCAGCGGTTCTTCCGCCCGTGCCGCGGCGCGATCGACCTGCAGCGGCGGCGCCACGCCGTGGTTGGTGATGCGCAGGTATTCGGCCGGCACCGCGCCGGCCACCAGCTCGCTGACCATGTCGCCGGAGGCATCCGGGCGACCGGCGGCGCAGACGACCAGTTCCTCGTGCGCCGCCAGCACCTGCACGGCGTCTTCGAGCAAGTCCAGGCTGTCGTGCGCCGACCACGCCGCGGCGTGGATCTTCGCCAGCGCCGCGTCACGCCGCCGCTGCAGGTCGCGCATGCTTTCCAGCTGCCATTGCTGGTCCATCGCCAGTCGCTGCAGCACGATCGCCAGCGCATCGCGCTGGGCGCGCGGACCGCGTCCCAGGGTGCCGGCGAGGATCCCGCGCAATTGCTCGATCGCCTCGGCCAGCCACGCTTCTTCCAGCCCGCACGCGGCCTGGCAGATACCGGCGCGGATCGCGCCTGCGCGCTGGCCGGCTTCTTCCAGCTCGGGATAACACAGGGTTTGCAGATGGCGCGCCAGGCGTTCCTCGAACGCCTCCCGCGCCGACGCGGGGAAACTCGCCAGCAGGCCGGCGATGCCTTCATGGGCGCCGAGGGCGGCATGGAAGCGCTGCGCCACCACCGGCAGTTGCGCCTGCCAGACCTCGGCACACGCGCGCAGCACCGCGGCCGCCTGCGGGCCATGCGCCTCGGCGATGCCGGCCTCATCGCCCGCCGCCGCAACGGGGGCGCCTTCGCTGCGCGCCAGCGCCCACCAGTTGGCGCGCTGCTGTTTGTGTGCCTTGACCTGGTACATCGCCTGGTCGGCCAGCCGCAGCAGTTGCTCGCCGCTGTCCTGCGCGTGGGTCGGATACAAGGCCACGCCCAGGCTGACGGTGATGTCGATGTTGTTCTGTCCGCCCAGCGCGATCGGCTGCTGCAGCGATTGCCACAGCCGTTCCAGCAGCATGGCCAGGTCGTCTTCGCTGGCGAGGTCCTCCAGCACCAGCACGAATTCGTCACCGCCCACGCGTGCCACCGAATCCTCCGAGCGCAGTGCGTCGTGCAGGCGATGTGCCACCTCGACCAGCACGCGGTCGCCGGCGGCGTGGCCGTGGCGGTCGTTGATCGGCTTGAGGTCGTCCAGGTCGAGCATGCCCACCGCCACCAGATGGTGGTGCCGGGCCGCCCGCGCCAGCGCGCGTTCGAGGTGGTAATCGAGCGCGCGCCGGTTGGGCAGGTCGGTCAGTGCGTCGTGCAGCGCCAGGTAGGTCTGTCGCTCCTGTTCGCGGAACAGGGCCTGGCGCTGCGAGTACTGGCGCAGCGCCAGGCCGACGGTGTCGGAAATCTCGTCGAGCAGGCGCCACAGGTCGGCATCGAACGCGTCGATCTCGGCCGCCGCCAGCAACAACACGGCGGCGGCGTGGTACTCGACACCGCTGTCGCGGGGCAGGGTCTGGAAGATCGGCCAGCAACCGATCGCCGCCACCTCGCCCAGCGACTCGCCGTGCCACACGAGCGACACGTCGGGCCACGCCGACGGGCGCAGCCGCACCACCGGTTCACCCTCCATCCACGCCTGGGTGGCTACCGGCATCGGCGGTTCGTCGACCTGTCGCGGCGGTTCGGGCAGCGTCGCCAGCCGCTCGACCAGCGGCCCGGCACCCACTTCCCGGCGCAACACCTCGCCCTCGGGCACATAAACCATCACCGCACTGGCCGCGGCGTCCTTGACCAGTGCATTGGCCAGCGTCATGTAGATCGCCGCCGGCTCGGGGTGCGCCAGCAGCGCGCGCTGGATCGTGCGATGCGCATCGCGGAAACGGCCCAGCCGCAGGTTGCGTTCCAGTTGCGCCTGGTCGTCCCAGAACCGGGCCAGCTCGTCGGCCAGGCGCTGCGCCCAGTCGAGCAGTTCGTCGGTGAGCGCGGGCCCGCCGCGGCGCGAGTACGCGGCCAGTGCCAACTGGCCACCGTCGGCGGTGCCGGCGGCCGCCACGATGACCGAGTCCAGGCCGTAGGCATGGGCCGAGCCCTGCCAGTCCGCGTCCCCGGGCGAGTCGATCGAGGCCAGCTGCGGACGGCCGTCGCGCAAGGCGGCTCCGGCCGGGCCGCGGCCGCCCGGTTCGCGCGGATCGTCGCTGACCGGCCACACGCTGGCGTACTCCGCGGCGGGGCCGGCGGCGATCAGCTCGAGGGTGGATTGGCCCAGTTCGCGCCGGCCGATCCACACCAGCGGCAGATCCATCGTGCTGACCACGGTGGTGGCCACTTCGAGCAGGGCGCGGCGGCGATCGTAGCCGGCGGCCGGGTGCAGCAGGGTAAGCGTCTCCGCCACGCTCTGGTAGAAGCGCTCGCGAAGTTCGCCATCCTGCCGATCCTGCCCCTGTACCGCCATGCCGATCATTCCCCCCAAATATCCTCTCCGACGCCCCGCTCAGCCGGCCGATGGCCGAAAGACGGGCGGCAGCCAGGCGCTGCGCCCCACCGAGAGCCCGCCGGAAACTGGTTCACGGCGCAGTAGAAGCAAGTTCCACGCCACCGCAACCGCACCACGGAAACCCCTTGCCTGCAGGCATCGCCCGCATTCCCGCGCCATGCCGCCGGACAGCGGCCGGGGAAATCCATGCCGTTTGGGTCAGAACGGGCCGATCAGCGCCGCTACCGGCAGGCACGCGCCCGCTCGCGCATCATGGCCTGCTCGCGACGGTTGCGGGTCAGCGTGGCGGCGCGCTCGAACTCCCGGCTCGCCTCCTCGCCGCGCCCCAGCCGCGCCAGCAGATCGCCGCGCACGGCGGGCAGCAGGTGGTAATGGCGCAGGCTCGGCTCGTCGCCCAGCGCATCGACCAGGGCCAGGCCCTCGGCCGCACCGCTGGCCATGCCCACCGCCACCGCGCGGTTGAGCTCCACCACCGGCGAGGGCGCGACCCGGGCCAGCACGGCGTACAGCGCGGCGATCCGCGACCAGTCGGTTTCCGCGGCCGTGGCGGCGCGCGCGTGGCAGGCCGCCACCGCCGCCTGCAGGGCGTACGGGCCCAGCTCGCCGCCCAACCGGCGCGCCTGTTCCAGCGCGGCGAGCCCACGGCCGATCAGCAGGCGATCCCACAGCGCGCGGTCCTGGTCGAGCAGCAGGATCGGCTCGCCGCGCGCATCGGTGCGCGCGCGGGCGCGCGAGGCCTGGATCTCCATCAACGCCACCAGCCCATGCACCTCCGGCTCGCGCGGCATCAACCCGGCCAGCACGCGGCCCAGGCGCAGCGCGTCCTCGCACAGGCCCGGGCGCATCCAGTCGTCGCCGGTGGTGGCCGCATAGCCCTCGTTGAAGATCAGGTAGATCACCCCGAGCACGGCGGCCAGCCGCTCAGCCAGCTTGTCGCCGCGCGGCACTTCGTAGGCCACGTCCGACTTGGCCAGGCTGCGCTTGGCCCGCACGATGCGCTGGGCAATCGTTGCCTCCGGCACCAGGAAGGCGCGCGCGATCTCGTCCGTGCCCAGCCCGCCGAGCAGGCGCAGGGTCAGCGCCACTCGTGCCTCCATCGAGAGCAACGGGTGGCAGGCGGTGAAGATCAGCCGCAGCAGATCGTCGCCGAACGGGTCGTCCAGCGTGCGTTCGGCGACGGCCTCGGCGGATTCGTGTTCGCGATCCCATTCGTGCACAAGTTGCTCGTGCTTGCGTTCGACCAGCTTGTGCCGGCGCAGGCGATCGATGGCACGGCGCTTGGCGGTGGTCATCAGCCAGGCGCCGGGGTTGTCCGGCACGCCGGTTTGCGGCCACTGTTCCAGCGCCGTCACCAGCGCGTCCTGCGCCAGTTCCTCGGCCAGCCCGACATCGCGCAGCATCCGCGCGAGGCCGGCGATCAGCCGGGCCGATTCGATGCGCCAGACCGCGTCGATGGTGCGATGGGTGTCGGTCATGCTCATGACCGCCGATCACAGCACCGGTCCGCGGCGGGCGCAAGCGCCGTTGGTGGGGGCTGCCGCCCGTCGCGCTGGCGGGCGGTACCCGCCCTACTCGTGGCCCAGTTGCGCGCGCAGGCGGGCTTCCTGCTCGCGCAGCTCGGGCGTGAACGCCTCGCCGAAATCCTCCGCCTCGAACACCGGGCGGATCTCGATCACCGACTCGCCCTCCATCGGATTGGGGCAACGCCGCACCCAGGCGATCGCCTCGTCGAGCGATTTCACCTGCCACAGCCAGAAGCCGGCGACCAGCTCCTTGGTCTCGGTGAACGGCCCGTCGACGACATGGCGCTGCCTGCCGGAGAACGTCACCCGTGCACCGCGCGCGCTGGGCGCCAACCCTTCGCCGGCAAGCATCACGCCGGCCTTGACCAGCTCCTCGTTGAACTTGCCCATCGCAGCCAGCAACTCCTGGCTCGGCATCACGCCGGCTTCCGATTCGGCGGTGGCCTTGACTATCACCATGCATCGCATCGCAAGTGTCTCCCGTGGGGCCGGATCACCGTGCGCCGGCTTCACTTCACCGACGAACCAGCGTGCCGCGGATCGACACGGCCCACCCGTCGCAGGCGTCGAGACCCGGACGGGCGACAATGCCGCTCCACTTGGAGACAATCGCCGCATGAGCGCACACGAGCCACGCCCCCGGTGAGCACCGCCACGATCTCTGCCGGGAGTTCGATCGAAGCGGGCCTGATGGTGCTGCACGGCAACCGCCTGGAAGACCTGCGCGATCTGCTCGCCGCCTGGCTGGCAGGCACGCCGCTGCGGCCGCTGGAAGACGAGCTGATGCTGGTGCAGAGCAACGGCATCGCGCAGTGGCTGAAGCTGGCGCTGGCCCGCGCACCGGCGGATGGCGGGCTGGGCATCAGCGCGGCGATCGACATGCAGTTGCCCGGGCGGTTCCTGTGGACCGCCTATCGCGCGGTGCTGGGCCGCGAGGCAGTGGCCTCCACCTCGCCGTTCGACAAGTCGCGGCTGACCTGGCGGCTGCTGCGGCTGATTCCGCAGCACGTGGACGACCCCGACTTCGGCCCGTTGCGCGATTACCTGCTGGCCGGGCACGCCGAAGCCGACGGCTTGCGCCAGTACCAGCTCGCCGCCCAGGTTGCCGACCTGTTCGACCAGTACCAGGTCTATCGCGCGGACTGGCTGGACGACTGGGAACACGGCGACGACGTGCTGCGCGACGACCTGCGTGGCCGGCGCACATCCATCGAGGCCAGCCATCGCTGGCAACCGCGATTGTGGCGCCTGCTGCTGGACGACGTCGGTCCCGCCGAACGCCGGCAGCATCGCGCCGCCGTGCATCGCAGCTTCGTCGAGCGCCTCGCCACCGCAGCCGAACGGCCGGCGGCGCTGCCGCGGCGCATCGTGGTGTTCGGCATCTCCTCCCTGCCGCAGCAGACCCTGGAGGCGCTCACCGCGCTGGCCCGTTTCAGCCAGGTACTGCTGGTGGTGGCCAACCCGTGTCGCCACTACTGGGCCGACATCATCGAGGATCGCGAGCTGCTCAAGGCGGCGCAGCGCCGCCACGCCGGCAAGCCCGGCCTGCCGCCCGAACCGCGCTTCGAAGACCTGCACCAGCACGCCAACCCGCTGCTGGCCGCCTGGGGCAAGCAGGGCCGTGACTACATCCGCCTGCTGGACAGCTTCGATGCGCCGGCCGCGTACCGCGCACGCTTCGCCGCACTGGGCCGCGACATCGACCTGTTCGACGATCCGGGCACGGACACCCTGCTGCACCAGGTGCAGCAGGCGATCCTCGACCTGGAGCCGCTGCCCGCCCACCCCGCGCAACGCCGGCAGCTGATCGCCGGCGACGACTCGCTGCGCTTCCACGTTGCGCACAACCCGCAGCGCGAAGTGGAGATCCTGCACGACAACCTGCTCGCCCGGTTCGAGCAGGCCGAGCGCGAGGGCAAGCCGCTGGCGCCGCGCGACGTGATGGTGATGGTGCCCGACATCGCCGCCTACGCACCGCACATCCAGGCCGTGTTCGGCCGCCTGCCGCCGAACGACCCGCGCCACATGCCCTGCAGCATCGCCGACCGCCCCGCGCGCGGCACCGCGCCGCTGCTGGTGGCGCTGGAACAACTGCTGCGCCTGCCCGAATCACGCTACGCCGCGGGCGACATTTTCGACCTGCTGGACACGCCCGCACTGCGCTGCCGTTTTCAGCTGGATGAGGCCGGCCTGCCCGTGTTGCGCCGCTGGATCGAAGGCACCGGCATCCGCTGGGGCCTTGACGGCCCGCAAAAGCAAAACCTGGGCCTGCCGCCGGAGGAACAGAACAGCTGGCGCTTCGGTCTGCGCCGCATGCTGCTGGGCTACGCGGTGGGCGATGGCGAATCACTGGACGGCATTGCCCCCTACGGCGAAGTGGCCGGCCTGGACGCCGCCCTGGTCGGCCCGCTGGTGCAACTGCTGGATCAGCTCGACCACTACGGCCGCCTGCTCGCCACCCCGGCCACGCCCGCGGCGTGGGGCGATCGCCTGCGCGGCCTGCTCGCGGCGTTCTTCGATGCCGGCCGCGACGACGGCGACGCCATCCTGCTGCAACGTCTGGCCGATGCGCTGGAAACATGGGAGCAAACCTGCCTTGAGGCGGGCTTCGGCCACGCCCTGCCACTTGCCGTCGTGCGTGAATACTGGCTGGGCGCGGTGGACGAAAGCCATCTTTCGCAACGCTTCCTCGGCGGCGCGGTGAGCTTTGCCACCCTGATGCCGATGCGCGCCATTCCCTTCCGCGTGGTGTGCCTGCTCGGCATGAACGACGATGCCTACCCGCGCCGCGCCAACGCGCCGGATTTCGACCTGATGGCCACGCCCGGCCAGTCACGCCCCGGTGACCGCTCCCGCCGCGAAGACGATCGCTACCTTTTCCTCGAAGCCCTGCTCGCCGCCCGCGACGCACTGTACGTGAGCTGGGTGGGCAAGAGCGCTCGCGACAACAGCGAGCTGCCGCCGTCGGTGCTGGTGGGGCAATTGCGCGACTACCTCGCCGCGGGGTGGAAAATAGAGGGGCAGAGTGACTTTTCCGATGACCGCTCGCCAGCGTCGGCCGCCACGAAAAGTGACTCCGACCCCCTTTTGTCCCTCACCACCGAGTACCCGCTGCAAGCCTTCAGTCCCAGCTATTTCGATACCGCCAGCGATGCGCGACTGTTCACCTATGCCGGCGAATGGCAGCGCGCACGCCAGGTCGCACCGGCCGGCGGCGACGCCCCGCTCCAGCCCTGGCAGCGCGAAACGCCGTTGAACCTCGCCCTGCTGCAGCGCTTCCTCAAGTCGCCCGCCAAGGTGTTCTATGCCGAACGCCTCGGGGTGCACTTTGCCGGCGACGATGAGGTCGACACGGACAACGAGCCCTTCGCGCTGGATCATCTGGAGAACCACCAGTTCACCGACGCCCTGCTGCGCACCGCCATCCATGACGGCCACGACGCGGTGGCACCAGCCATGCAACGCCTGCACGAGCAAGGTGCGCTGCCGCCGGGCAGCTTCGGCGCGCTGACGCTGGAGCCGATGGAAGCCGCCGTCGAGCGCGTCGCCACGCGCTGGCAGGCACTGGACGCGCACTACCCGCGCACCGGCAACACCTGCCTGCTGCGCGCCACCGCGCACGGCCTGATCGTGGAAGACGGCCTGGACGACCTGCGCGAGGATGAGCACGGCAATCTCACCCGCCTCATCGCCACGGCCAGCAAGCTCGTGGACAAGAAGGCGCTGCGCCACGACAAGCTGCTCGCCCACTGGGTCGCGCACCTGCTGGCGAACGCCAACGCACTGCCCGCCACCACCTGCATCGTGGCACCGGACGCACTGGTGCAGTTGCTGCCGCTGGACGTCGCCACCGCAAAGCACCACCTCGACGACCTGCTCGCCGCCTTTGCCACCGGCATGACCACGCCACTGCCGATCGTGCGCAAGAGCGCCTTCGCCTGGCTGCAGGTCGAGGCCGCGAACCAGGGGGCCGACCCCGACAAGCAGAAAGATCCCTTCGTCCATGCCAGCAGGGTCTACGACCACAGCGATGGCCCGCACGGCCACGGCGAGGTGGACGAGGAACCCGCCCTCGCCCGCCGCTGGCCCGACTTCGCCACCCTGCACGACGCCGGCTTCGAACGCTGGCTGCACCTGTACCGCCCCCTGCTGGACGCCGCATGCGTCATGGAAGAAACCGCATGAGCGCCGCGCAAGCCCTGAACCCGTTGCGCCTGCCGCTGACCGGCACCCAGCTGATCGAAGCCAGCGCCGGCACCGGCAAGACCTGGACCATCGCCGCGCTGTACCTGCGCCTGGTGCTTGGCCACGGCGGGGGCGCGCCGCTACTGCCCGCGCAGATCCTGGTGATGACATTCACCAAGGCCGCCACCGCCGAGCTGCGCGAGCGCATCCGCACGCGCCTGGCCGAAGCTGCCGCCGCCTTCCGCGACCAGGCCGCGCCGGATGATTTCCTGCGCGAGCTGATCGCCGGATACCCCGGCGCCGAACCGCGCGCCCGCGCCGCGCGCCAGCTGGAACTCGCCGCGCAATGGATGGACGAGGCCGCCGTGTTCACCATTCACGGCTGGTGCCAGCGCATGCTCACCCAGCACGCTTTCGCCAGTGGCGAGACGGCCAGCGCAGATGCCGTGGCCGACGAGGCGGACCTGCTCGCCGAAGCCGTGCGCGACTACTGGCGCGGCCATGTGCTGACGCTGGGCATCGAAGCTGCCGCGCTGTACGCGCAGTCGTGGGATACGCCCGACGCGCTGCAGGCCGCGCTGAAGCCGCTGCTGCCCCACGTCGAGCGTCTGCAATTGGACGGCCAGCCGCTGATTGCCTTGCGCGATCCCGGCGACCTGCTGACCGCGCAGGCCAAGGCCCTGCACACCGCCGAGATGCGGGCGCGAAGCCTGTGGCTGCAGCACGCCGATGCCATTGAAGCGCTGCTTCTCGTGGCCTCGCAAACCAAAGTGTTCGACGGCCGCCGACTGCAAGCCCGTGGCTTGCCCGGCCATCTCGCCAGCATGTTCGATTGGGCACAGGGCAACGCGCTCGACGACGCCACGCTGGAGCGCTTCACGCCGGCCTATTTCGCCGAGCGCACGATGGCCGGCAAGCAGCCGCCCACGCATGACGCCTTTGCGGCGGTCGAGCATCTGCTGGCCGCGCGCCGGCAGGCCGCGTCGCTGCCGCCACTGCTGCTCGCGCATGCCGCGCCCCGGGTGGCGAAGCGTACGGACCAGGCCCGCCGCAAGCAGGCCTTGCTCGGCTACGACGACATGCTCAAGCGCCTGGATGCCGCCCTGCGCGGAGCTACCGGCGATACCCTCGCGCGCCTGATCGCCACGCAATACCCGGTGGCGCTGGTGGACGAGTTCCAGGACACCGACCCGCTGCAGTGGCGCATCTTGCAGCGCGTCTTCCACGGCGCCGAAGGCAAGGCGCTGCTGCTGATCGGCGACCCCAAGCAGGCGATCTACGGCTTTCGCGGCGCCGACATCCACACCTATCTCGCCGCGCGCGACAAGGCCGCCAGCCCGCACTGGACGCTGGACACCAACTACCGCTCCACCGATGCGCTGGTGAAGGCGGTCAACCACGTTTTCGAGTTCGCCGACCAGCACGCCACGAACGGGCGCGTCACGGGCGCCTTCGGCTTCGGCGCAAAGCTTCCCTTCGTCGCGGTGAACGCCAGGGGCCGCAAGGATCGGTTTCAACTCGACGGCGCCGACCTGCCGGCCATGCAAATGGCCGTCCAGACGTCCGCCACCACCATCGGCGCCGGCGACTATCGCGAGACGCTTGCCGCCCACGCCGCCGCGCAGCTGGTGGAATGGCTCACCGCCGCGCGGCAAGGCCGCTGCGGCTTCGTCGGCGAGGAGGGCCGGCTCACGCCGTTGCGACCCGGCGACATCGCCATTCTGGTGCGTGACAGGAACGATGCCGCCGCGATGCGCGCGGCGCTGCACGCGCGCGGCCTCGCCCACGTGTACCTCTCGGACAAGCAATCGGTCTACGCCAGCGGCGAGGCCAAGGAGCTGCAAACCTGGCTCGCCGCCTGTGCCAACCCCGGCAACGACCGCGCCATGCGCACCGCGCTGGCCACGCCGATGATGGGCCAGAGCCTGGCCGAGCTGGATCGCCTGAACACCGACGAGGCCCATTGGGAAGGCTGCGGCGAGCACTTCCGCCAGCTGCATGCGTTGTGGCGACGCCATGGCGTGCTGGCCATGCTGCACGAACTGCTGCACCGCTTCGGCGTGCCCGCGCGCCTGCTCGCACGCGATGGCGGCGAGCGTGCGCTCACCAATCTGCTGCACCTGGCCGAGCTGCTGCAACAAGCCGCTACCGGGTTGGACGGCGAACACGCGCTGATCCGCCACCTCGCCGCGCAGATTGCCAACCCCGCCGGTGGCGAGGCACCCGAAGAACAGATCGTGCGACTGGAAAGCGAAGCCGCCCTGATCAAGGTGGTGACCATCCACAAATCCAAGGGCCTGGAGTACCCGGTGGTGCTGCTGCCCTTTGTCTGCGGTTACAGGGAAACCGACGGCAGGAAACCGCTGCTCTGGCACGACGAACACGCCGTGGCGCACTTCGACCTGCGCCCCGGCAATGACGCCTGGCAAGCCGCCGAGATCGCGCGCCTGCAGGAAGACCTGCGCCTGCTCTACGTCGCACTCACCCGCGGCCGCTATCTGTGCTGGCTGGGCGTGGGCTGCCTCAAGGACGGCGCAAAGAAGGATTCCGGCCTGCACAAATCCGCCTTCGGCTACGTGCTGGCCGGCGGCAACATCATCGAGGCCGGCGAGCTGATGCCCACGCTGCAAACGCTGACCCGGGGCCAGTCCGCCATCCAGCTCGTCACCCTTCCCGAAGCCGCGGGAACCCGGCGCTACCAGCCCGAGGACAACACCAGCCAGCCACGCCCCGCGCGCCAGTGCACGCTGCCCGCGCACACGCCGTGGTGGATCGCCAGCTACAGCGCACTGGCCCGGCACGACGAAACCGCACCGCACGCCGCACCGGAAACCGCGAGCCAGGCCACGCTGGCCGAAGCCGTGCAGACGGAAGCCGACATCGAGGCCTCCGCATCCGCGCCGGGCATTCACGGCTTCGAGCGTGGCGCCGCGCCCGGCACGTTCCTGCACGAGCTGCTGGAGCACTGCGCCGAGGAAGGTTTCGCCCGCGCCGCCGCACCGTCGCCGCTGCTGCGCGACACCCTCGCCCGCCGCTGCCAGGCACGCGGCTGGAAGCACTGGATCGAACCGCTCACCGCCTGGCTGCCCGCGCTGCTGCGCACGCCATTGCCGCTGCCTGGCGGCACCCACATGGCGCTGACCGCGCTTGCCGATCCGCTGCATTACCGAGCCGAACTGGAGTTCTGGTTCGAGGCCAATCTCGTGCAGGCGCAGGCGCTGGATCGCCTCGTCACCGCGCACACGCTGGATGGCGCACCACGTCCCGCACTGGCGCCCAACCTCGTCAACGGCATGCTCAAGGGCTTCATCGACCTGGTGTTCGAGCATGAGGGCCGCTGGTACGTGGCCGACTACAAATCCAACTACCTCGGCAAGGACGCCGCCGCGTACACCGATCAAGCCATGCGCACCTCGGTGCTGCAGAGCCGTTACGAACTGCAGTACGCCATCTACACACTGGCGCTGCATCGCCAGCTCAGGGCGCGCCTGCCCGACTACGACTACGACACCCACATGGGCGGCGTGCTCTACCTCTACCTGCGCGGGGTGGATGGCAGCGGTCGCGGCGTGCATCGCGAACGGCTGCCGTTCGCCCTGGTCGACGCCCTCGACCAGCTCTTCGCCTCGGGGGGCACCACGCATGCGGCATGACATGCTCTCCTCGTTGCTCGACCACGCATTGCAACAGCAGCGCCTGCGCCCGCTGGACGTGGCCTTCGCGCGCTTCCTGATCGAACGGGAACCGAACATCGCACCCGCACTCGCCTGGCTGGCCGCGGTGCTCAGCCGGCAACTGGCCGACGGTCATCTCTGCCTCGACCTCGCCGGACTCGACGCGCTGGCCAACGAACAGGACTGGCCCGATGACTGGCGTGCACTGGCCGACACGCTGCGCGACGACCCGCCCGCGTCTTCGCTGCTCGCCGCCGGCGACGGTGGCGAACCGGCCAGTGCGCCGCTGGTCCTCGACGGCGGGCGACTCTACCTGCGCCGTTACTGGAACCACGAGCGCGAGGTGGCGAAGGGCATCCTGGACCGCGTGGCGCGCGCGGAACCGCCCTCGCCGTACCTGGCCGAGGAACTGGCGCGACTGTTCCCGACCGCTGCCGGCGACACACTCGACTGGCCGCGCATCGCCTGTGCGCTGGCCGCGCGCAGCGGCTTCGGCGTGATCACCGGTGGCCCCGGTACCGGCAAGACCACCACCGTGGTGCGCCTGCTCGGGCTGCTGCAGACCCTGCAATGGCGCGCACAGGCGCCGGCGCTGCGCATCCGCCTCGCCGCACCCACCGGCAAGGCGGCGGCGCGGCTCAATGCATCGATCAGCGCTCAGCTCGCCCGACTGGATGTGGACGACGCCGTGCGCGCCACCGTGCCCGCCGAGGTGGCCACCTTGCATCGCCTGCTGGGCGCCCGCCCCGATACCCGGCGCTTCCGCCACGACCGCACCAACCCGCTGCCGCTGGACGTACTCGTGATCGACGAGGCGTCGATGATTGACCTGGACATGATGGCCGCCGTGCTCGACGCGCTGCCCGCGTCGGCGCGGCTGATCCTGCTGGGCGACAAGGACCAGCTCGCCTCGGTGGAGGCCGGCGCGGTACTGGGCGACCTGTGCCGGCGTGCCGACGGTGGTCATTACGATGCCACCACCGCACGGTGGATCGCGGCCACCAGCGGCGACGACATCGGCGACTTCGTGCAGGCCGATGCACAGCCGCTGGATCAACACATCGCCATGCTGCGCGTGAGCCATCGCTTCAGCGCCGCCAGCGGCATCGGCCGGCTGGCACAGGACGTGAACATGGGTGATGCGGCCGCCACATTGGCGCTGCTGGGCGCACCTTGCGACGACCTCGCCTGGCTGCCCGCTGCCGACGTCGGCACGCTGCAAGCGCTCGTCATCCATGGCACCGCGGCGCCCGGCGGCGCCTGCGGCTACCGCCACTACCTCGATACCTTGCACTCCTGCCGCCCGGCCACCGACGCCGGTGACGACGCCCACGCGGACTGGGCCACCAGCGCCCTGCAGGCGTTCAATCGATTTCAGTTGCTGTGCGCGCTGCGCCACGGACCGCATGGTGTGGACAAGCTCAACCAGCTCGTCGCCGAAGCGCTGCACGCGCAGGGATTGATCGACGCCAGCAGCGGCTGGTACGAAGGTCGCCCGGTGATGGTCACCCGCAACGACTACGCGCTGGGCCTGATGAACGGCGACATCGGGCTGTGCCTGCGGCTGCCTGTCGCCGGTGGCGGCAGCCGGCTGGCGGTGGCCTTCCTCGCCGCGGCAGCAGGCGGCGGCACGCGCCTGCGTCTGGTCGCTCCCTCGCGCCTGCCCGAAGTGGAAACGGCCTACGCGCTCACCGTGCACAAATCACAAGGCTCCGAGTTCGAGCATGCCGCCCTGGTGCTGCCTGCAGCCATGAACCCGGTGCTGACCCGCGAACTGCTCTACACCGGCATCACCCGCGCCCGCCGCTGGTTCAGCCTGCTCGGCAGCGAAGCGATCATCGCTGACGCGGTGGCGCGCCGTACCCGCCGCCACTCCGGCCTGGCCGAGCGGTTGGCGCAGGATGGCGGCGATCGCGACGACCCCGCGCACCTCGCCGGCTGACCGCCACACGGCGGCCCTTCCCTGCCGCCACTCCCCCTTTGCAGCCTCCTTGCCGCCCCTTCGTCATCCCGTTGTCGCCCCGACCATCGATCCTTCCCCACCGTCATTCCCGCGAAGGCAGGAAACGCACCTGGAGGGCGGAGCATGCTGCCATCCGTTCGCCGTAAAGAATGTGACCTTCATTGCAGCGTGTATCGCCACACGCTACACTTGAGCCATGATAATCGGCTTCCGCCACAAGGGACTTGAAACCCTGTACCGGACAGGTTCTGCTCGTGGAGTGCAGGCTGCGCACGTTCCCAAGCTCGGTCGCATTCTGGCGGCGCTCGACGCAGCCACGTCACAGGCTGAACTGAACCAGCCTGGTTACAAACTCCATCCACTCAAAGGGGCACTGAAAGGCCACTGGTCCGTGTGGGTCAATGGCAACTGGCGTGTCACGTTCCGGTTTGTCGGCACCGACGTGGAGCTGGTCGACTATCAGGACTACCACTGAAAGAGGTCATGGCCATGATGAAGAATCACCCGCACCCCGGAGAGCTTCTGCGCGAAGACGTGCTGCTGCCGCTCGGCATCGAAGTCACTGATGCCGCACACCGGCTCGGGATGTCCCGCACCACGTTGTCGCGCGTCATCAACGGCCGTGCCGGGATCAGCCCGGATCTGGCGATCAGGCTGGAGCGCGCCGGCGTGAGTACCGCCCGGTTCTGGATGACGCTGCAGGCCAACTACGAGCTGTCGCTGGCCGAGCAACGGAAGCAGCCGACCGTGCAGCGCCTGCAAGCCGTGGCATAAAGCCCGGGAGGGCGCAGGGACCGAACACGCCCCGGAGAAGGGGCGTTTTCCCGCGCAAAATGCAGAATCGAAGGCGTTCCCATCCGCCTGAATTGCCGCCCGACGAAGACAACCGCATCCTCACGCGCGAATTGGTTTACACCGCCATCTCGCGCGCCAGGCGATCTACGTGAGCGCCTCGCCGCCTCGCAACTCGACACCGCTCGCTGCCAATCGCCTTGAGCGTGAACCGCAGGACTGTTGGAGATGAGCCTCGGCCGCAGGGACTTCGATGACACTCGTGTCAAAAAAAAGCGCCGGCGCGGAATCCGCGACGGCGCCATGTTCAATGCCTGGGCCGGCTCAGCTCGGCGTGCAACTCCCGGTCGTCAGCGATTTCGTGGTGACGCTGCCCGAGCCGTTCACATCGAGCTGGACGCCGGGCACCTTGGCGGTGATGGTGCCGGCACCGCTGCTGCCGCTGCGGTAGCAGGTGGCGAACACCAGTGGCGTGCTCGGCTTGAGCTGGCCCTGTTGGCCGAAGGTGACGATGGTGCCGCTCTTGGCCTGGATCGACACGTTGGTCTGCGGATCGGTGGCGCGCAGCAGGATCGAGCTGGCTGCTGCGTAGGCCTTGTTGGCCGAGGCCGCGCCGGCCGGGTAGGTGTAGACGATCCAGCCCTGGTCGTACACCGTGCCGCCCGAGGTGCAGCCCGAGGTCTTGTCGCCCGGGCACATCGACACCAGTTGGCCGCGGGTGATCGCTTCGCTGCGCGCGTAGTTCACGCTGGCCAGCAAGGCGTTGCTGGCCGAGCTGACCTGGTTGCGATGGATCACGTCACGGAAACTGGGCACGGCGATCGCCAGCAGGATCGCCATCACGGTAATCGTGATCATCAGCTCCAGCAGGCTGAAGCCGCGCGCGCGGTTGGGCATGGCATTCATGGCGATCACCAGCAGCTGCCGTTGCTGTTGGAGGAGGCCGACGCCGGGTCGGGCCTCTTCACGCCCGCGTTGTCGATCGTCAGCGGCCCGCACACGTCGTTGGCCTGCCCGCCGACCGGCGTGGCGGTGGCCACGAAGGCTTGCGACGAGGAGCTGGCTACCACCGTCACCGAGTAAAAGCCCTTCTCGGAGATCGCCGGATTATCGAAGCCGATGTCCGTGAGGCCGCCATAGGCATTGGCCGTGGCGTAGTAGCGCTCCTGCGCCGTGGCCACGCGCAGCAGCAGCTCCTGCCCGTCCGCCCGATGCGCGCGGAACGCGTAGCGCCCGTAGGTCGGGATCGCCACGGCGGCGAGCACCGCGATGATCACTACCACGATCATCAGTTCGAGCAGGGTGAAGCCGCGCATGCGCCCCATCGCCATTCCCCTTGGCTTGCCGTCACAGGTCATTGTTCAACTCCCGCCATGAGCGTCGACGCCAGATCGCGTCATCGATGTTGAGGTTGCCGCCGCCCTGCAGCTCCAGGCCAGGGATCAGCAGCTTGCCGCCGCCGATCACCGACGCCACCGGCACCGAGCCACCGGTAGGCGGATTGTTGACCAGGCCGCCCACGGTACTTACCCCTGTGTTCCAGCCACCGGTCGGACCGGACGGGCTGGACAGGCCGCCACCCGCGCCACCGGTGGCCGCGTTGAGCACCATCAGCGCACCGCCGATGGTGGCGCTGCAGGGGTCCTGGCTGCCCGGGATAAGAGTGGTGATGATGGCACGGTTGGTGTTGAACAACGCACCGGCGGTGACCACCATGCGCTCGCCCGGGGCGGTGGACAGATTCAGGTCGATGTACCACCCGTTCTGCGCCAGGGTCAGCGAATTGTCGGTCAGGCCGCGCAGCGTGTTGAGCCCGTTGGCGGACTGCGCCTCGTACAGCGTCTGCTGCTGCAGGTCGGCCTTGACCGCCGTGATCGGGTTGCCGCTGGTGTCGAGCTTGTCGCGGATGCCGTAGATCGACTGGGTCTTGGCGCTGTTGCTGGTGTTGTCGTCCGCACCCAGGTACTTGCCGGTGCCGAACACCACGATGAAGCGGTTGGTGGCCGGATCGGGGAACAGTCGCGGCATTACCGTGATCGGCTGGTCGCCCTGCACGGCGGGCTTGAACGCCAGCGTCACATGCGCCTGCCAGTTGGCCGGGTTGGGATCGGTCAGGTCGAAGCGCCACAGGTTGCCGTTGAGGTCGCCGGCAAACGCCACGTCGTCGATCTGGTCGTTGTTGTAGTCGCCCAGTACTACCGACGACAACCCACCGCTGGTGACACCGCTGATCGTGGTCAGCGTCTTCAGTTCGCGGATCATCGCGCCGGTCTGCGCATCCAGCACGAACAGCGCGCTGTAGCCCTTGGAGGCGGCCGCCAGCGTCACGCAGTTCGCGGGACGATCGGATTTGCTGCAGTCGGGGAAATAGCCACCCGGCACCAGCACCACCCATTTGCCATTGGCCAGGCGGCCGATGTTGGGCTGGCCGAAGGTGTAGCCCAGGTCGGCCGGATCGCCCACGCCGCTCACCGCCGGCGTATCGGCATTGAACTCCCACAGAACCTTCTGCCCGGCATTCGCCTCGGTGACGTCGGCGGGATTGGTGATGTCCAGCGCATAGACGCCGCGGCCGCCCAGGCGCAAGCCGCCCACCAGCAACGTATGCCAGCCCTTGGTGGTCACGGCCGGGGTGGAGGTATCGGCGCCAAAGAACACGTCACGCGTCACCGGAGTGGCATCGACGGTCGGCGCAAACTTGAAATTGGTTCTGGCCGTGAGATTGCCCAGGTTCGGATACACCGTGCGCGGCACGTAGGCGAATATCTCCTTGCCCGCGTCGGCGTCAGGCACCGCCACCGGTGGCGTCGACGAGTCCAGCACCATCTTGGCGTTGAACGCGTGCAACATGCCGTCGTTGGCACCCACGTACACTGCGGGCGTGCGATCCTGGTAGATCTTGGCGAATGCCTCGTAGCTGTGGCAGGTGGTCAGGGTGGGCGCCGTCACGACGCAGGTGGTGTTGTCGTTGGCCATCGCGGTGGCCTCGGGCGAGCCCGCCGGCCAGCCGCTGTGGTAGCCGCTGGACGGCGCCCCCACGTACAGGGCCTGCGAGTTGATGATGGCGCCGAGCAGGCTGCTGCGCGTGCGGTAGACAGTGCTCTCCAGCGCCCTCGAACCGCGCAGGTAATCCAGCCGGGCCTGGCCCGTGTCCGTGCTGCCGGTGCTGGCCGGCAGGCCGCTGAGCAGGGCCTGCGCGCTCAGATAGCTGCTGCCCGTGCTGGCGGTCAGGTTGTCCAGGCCGGTGAAGGTGCGAAAAGCGGTGCCGCCATCGAACGACCCATCCGCCTTCTCCTTGGCGCTGAGGATCTGCCGGTTGGCCGGCGGCGTTTTCGTCGCGTCAGTGAGGATCACGCCCGCATCCCACTGCAGGCCCGCCACGGTGCCGTCGACGTTCGCCGTGATGGCCTGGAATACACCCGTCCAGTCGCCGGAACTGTAGCCCGAGGTGAAGCCGATCGCACCCTGCACCAGCACGCTGGTGTTCAGCGCACTGGTGGTCGCCGGCACGTTGCGTGCGCTGATGTTGGTCAGGATGTTGGTCAGCTGGTCGACCAGGTTCTGCGGGTTGGCCGCGTTGAAGTAGGCGCCGCGGCTGTTGACGGCGGCGTGCCAGGTGTCGTCGATCGCTGCAGGATCGTTGTTGATCGGCCGCGGCCAACCCGTACTTCCGCTGGAGTTGGTCTGCCCGCGCCGCAAACGGCATAGATCGTTGTTGGCATCCGTGCAGTCGGCGTCGGTCGAATGGGTCAGGTTGCCGGGTACGCCCAGGGTCACCATGTACTGCACCAGGTGCGGCCAGTTGGCGGGATCGTTCTTCGGGTTGAAATACTTCTCCAGGGCCGGCGAGGTGGCGCCGGTGACCACGCCCGTGGTGGTGTCGGGCATGTACGGCGGCACGATCTTGCCCTGGGATGGCTTGTACAGGTCGGGGCGCAAATTGGTCGCCCAGTAGTTGAACGCGATATTGGCCAGCGATGAGGTGTAGACGCTGCCCTGCACGTCCCAGTACACGCGAGACTCGGCGGTATTGGCAGGATAGGCGGTGCCGTCAGGCAAATTGCCCGAGACGGCCGACTGCGACGTCTGGAACGGGGTGGGCAGAGTTGGATCGCCCTCGTTCCAGTAACCGTCAGTCACCAGCATGTGGTAGTTCTGCCGGCACACCAGCTCCAGGCCGTCGGCTCCGCTGGTCTTGGGCGGATCCCAGTACGGATCCTGGAGGTTGCCGGTGCCGCCGGTATTGCCATTGCCACGCTGGAAGAACTTGCCGGCGCGAATGGTCGAAGCGCGGTTGGGCGTACCGCCGCTGGCGTCGGTCTGGAACATCCAGTTGAAGAATGCGCTGCGGTAGCAATCGGGCGGAGTCTTGATCGCGCCGGATTGCTGGATGGCCGAAGGACTGGAGGTTGTCGTCGAACTCGCATCGCATCCGGACGCATCGATCAAGCTGGTGATGATCGCGCTGCTGGGCAGCTTGAACGTGCCATCGTTGATGTTCTGCCACGCGGCGCGAATGCTGTTGCCGAAGCCGCCGGTGGCCGTGGTTGCACCGAGCGAGCCGAATACGCGCGACAGCGCGGTTTTCGTCATCAGGTTGCGCGTGCGGTAGTACGCATACCAATTGGCGAAGTTCTGCCACTGGTTGACCGACTGACCATTGATGGTGACGGTCGTGTTGGGGACGGCCACGGCCTCCCAGTTGGCGCTGCTGTAGAGGTTGCCGCGACCGGCGCTGTCCGGGTTGCCGAAAGTATCGACCGTGATGGTGGGCGCCGTGGACTTGTAGCGGTAGTAGTACGGGCCGCCGTTCGGATAGGTGTTGCCATCGGAGTCAGCGCTGCTGCCGTCCATCGGCGAGCTGCCATAACCGCACTTCCAGCGATTGTCGCTGACGACGCTCGAGGTATCAGTCGTGGTGACCGTCCATTTCGCGAAAGTTGCCGTGGCGCTGGTCTTGTCGCCGTCTATCCGGTCGTAACCCCCACCACTGCTGAGTCGGGTTTTCAGGCTGCTGCCCGAATAGACCGCTCCGATACCGCTGCCCGAGGTGGTGTAGTTGCTTATCCAGAAACGGTTGGTGCCGCCGGAACTGGTGGCCGAATTCGTCACCTGACAGGAACCCGCGTCGGCATTTGCAGGACAAGCAGTACTGTCGCCGAACTTGACGAAGATAATGGTATTGGTCTTGTAATTGATCGTGCCGGTCAGATCAGTCAGGCCGGTGGGATCGGTCGTGCCATTGGGATTGTTGCGATAGCTGGAGTAAGTGTCGGCCGTGACCGGCGAATACGGTCGGTTGACGCCAACGCCGTCCAGCCACACCGCAGCCAACGTCTTGTCCGCATTCGGGAACAACGATCCGTTTGCCTTCACTGGCGGCGAATACACGACGTTCGGGTTGTAGTACACACCGTTCATGGCCTTGGAACGGACGTCGCTGCTGGACGTGATGCGCGGATCGATCACGCCGGCGCAGCGCCACGGCCCGCTCCAGCTGCCACCATCGAACGGCCGGTTGTCGCCCATGTAGTTGCTGGCCATCGACCCCGAATCATCGAACGTCACCACGATGTTCGGCGGCACCGCCTGGGTCACGTTGGGCGGCGTGGGGCTGAGCTCCACGATGCCGCTCGTCACCGCCGTGGCCGCGGAAGCGGGTGCGGAAACGAAGCTGCTGCCGGCGGCGACCAGCGCCATCACCGACAGCGTCGCGGGCACCGGGGCCGGTGCGGAAAGGCCACCCACGGCGGTGAGCACGGCGCCCATCAGCGCCGACGACATGCGTCCGGGAAGAAACCGACGACTAGACATGGCTTGAATACTCCGACTCAGTTGCTCTTGGCCGCGAAGGTGCTTTCCATCACGCGCACGGTGTTGGCGCTGCCGCCCGTGGCGCGCGCGGTGATGCGATAAATGTGCCGACTGGAACTGGCGGTGCCGGTGCCGGAACTGCCGGTGGCCCCGGATTCATGCAGGCCGCCGCTGACCCCCGGCGGCAGCTCCACGCCAAGGTCCTCGATGATGTAGCGCGG
This sequence comes from Rhodanobacter sp. UC4452_H20, assembly GCF_052978205.1. The sequence goes on from NZ_CM129662.1 coordinate 1,563,302, forward strand.
GTTCTGCGCGAGATCGCCCGTCGTGGCGCCGGTGTAGTCGACCGAACCGCCGTAGCCCTTGTACTCGGTGGAGCCTGCCGTGACCCAGCCCTGCTTGGTGCGGAAGTCGACCACGTTGGCGATCGGGTTGGCCGGGTCGTAGACGTAGCAGTCGGTGAAGATGCCGGTGCCGCAATTGAGATGGGCAGTGACGTTGGTGGTGCTGGTCCACAGCTTCCACTCGGCCCCGCGCAGCGCGGTGAGCGCGCTCATGTCCGCCTGCTGCGCGTTGTGCAGGCCGCCGGCCATGCGCTCCTGCAACAGCGAGCGGCCGGAGGCGCTGATCGCCAGGATGGTCAGCAGAATCAGGAAGATCAGCGCCACCACCAGCACCGCGCCACGCTGGGCGTGCAGGCCGGTTCGCATTGATCGTGGTTTGTTCGGCATCGCCATGACTTGGCTCCAGGAAAACATCATGCGGCAGCACCGGTGGGCGCCGCCGCTTTCATCACGGGTTGTAGTTGCGCACGGGCACCAGCACGCTGAACTCGCGCCGCAGCAACTGGTCGGGGAAGCCCTGGTCGCTGGGTCTGATGGCATGACCGGACGGCGGCAGCAGGCCGGTGTTTGCGTCGGCGCTGTAGCGGTAATTCAGCTGGTTGCCGGTGAGCGTGTACAGCGGCGTCTGGCCGTCCATCAGCAGGCTGACCTCGATGCTCTTGATGCTGCGCCACAGGCAACCGGTGGCGGTGATCGCATTCAACTCGGCCGGTGGGCAACTTGCCGCGGGGGCGGCGTCGACCTGGGCGGCAGTGAGGAAGCTGGTCTTGCCGGTGTTGTCCTGCACGCCGTAGCGGAAATCCAGCCGCTCGACGCCTCGCACCAGCTCATCCTCCGAGCCGCCGCGGCCGGCCGTACCGCCGTTGACCCTTCGAATCAGTGCACCGGTGAACGGTGCGTTGCCGTCATTGTTGACGCTGACCAGCTTGAGGTAATACGTGACGGTCTGGAAATCACGGTTGACGTCGAACACCTTGGGCGCCGACTCCGGCTCCTGCGCGGTCGGCAGGTTGGCCGCGCCGGTGCCGAAGCCATCGGTGGTGTTGGCCAAGGGGGTGATCACGCCGACGCTGCTGGCGGTGGCCGGGAAGATCTGCGCGTTGGAGCAGTCCGCCAGCATGAACAGGTCGCCGTTGGCGGCATTGCTCACCGGCGGTTCGCCGGTACGCTGGACCAGCGTGATCGAGGTGATGGTGGCCGCGCTGCTGCTGGTGGCCAAGGTGCTGCCGGTGACGCCCGCCGGGACGATGGCCCAGCCGGCGGCAGGGTTGACGTAACGCACGGTGAGCACGTCGGCGCCCTTGACCCGATTGTTGATCGCGGTACCCATCGCCGGGATGGTGCTGATGCTGGTGTTCGGATCGACCGGCGTGCAGGCGGTGAGCGTGCACTCGTAGCCACGCATGAACAGGAACGACGGCATCGTGTACGGCGCCGCGGGTGCAGCCGGATACGAACCGGCGCCCCAGGCGGTGGTGACGTCGCCGAACGCGCCACTGACCGCGCCAGCGGCACCGATCAGGTTCTTGGCGTAGACCTTGGGCGCGCGGATGTGATCGAGCGCATTGCCGCCCGTGCCGATCTTGGCCACGCCGCCGGTGTTGGTGCAGTACTGTCCGTTGGCCATCCGCAGGTCGGTGCCCATGCGGGTCACTGCGAAGCGCCCCGCCTCCTGCAACTGCGCCAGCTGGTTCTGCGCCTTGTTGCTGCTCGAGGTGGAGGCGAACACGGTGACGATGCCGGCGGCCACCAGCAGGCCCAGCACCATCGCCACCATAAGTTCGATCAAGGTGAAGCCGCGCGAATGGCGAGGCAGCATGCGGAACGCGCTCATGGCTGGAACTCCCACGAGAAGGACTGTGGCTCGCTGGCACGCTTGGTTTGGTCACCGGTGCCCTGCTCGTTCCAGGTGATTTTCATCTTGCAGCTGCCGCCATAAGGCGGCTGCATGGCCAGCTGCGAGGTGGGGTCGTAGCCGGCGGTACCCACACCGCCGCAGTCGATGCTGGCCGACGGGCCGGGCAGGAAGGTCTTCAACTGGCTGCTCCACAGGCGCTGGTCGTGGGTGGCCAGCTCCGCTGCATCGCAGGCCGAGCCGGAGCCGCAGCCGATCGAGCTGGAGGAGACCGGATAGGTGGTGCTGTTGTAGTTGCCGTTCCACACGCCGATCGGGTTGGCACTCATCCGCGCCGCCATGCTGTTGGCGAGGAATACCACCTGGGTGCGCACGTAAGCGGCGTGGTTGGAGCGCGTGGCCATCACCATCAGGCTGGCCAGGCCGATCAGGCCGATGCTGAAGATCAGCACGGCCATCATCACCTCGATCAACGAGATGCCTCGCTGACGCGACAGGACTTGCATGGAATTCTCCCTGATACCCCTGAGTGCAATGTACCCATCGCGCGAGGCGCGGCCAGCCCCCAGCCGACCGGCGGTAGGAATTGGCCGATGAGCGGTGCGGTCGTTGTCGGAAAGGGTGAACCCGATCACGCGGCGAGAGGAGCCTTTAAAGCCCTTCTCCCCTCGGCGACCGCAGGGAGTCCCCTTGCGGGTGAGAAGGTGGCCCGAAGGGCCGGATGAGGGTGCGGGGAGAAACCTGCAGCCACGCCTCGACCCCGAACCCTCACCCCAACCCCTCTCCCGCAGGGAGAGGGGCTTTTCTCGCCCTTCTCTCGCCAGCGACCAAAGGGGGAGGCTTCAATGCGCTGGCGGGCGATAATGGCCAGCGGTCCAACTCACTGCCGCAAACCTTCTGGACAATCCGCATGCCTCTTCGCCACACCCGCCCCGCCACTCCGCCCGCACGCCGCGCCACGGAACCCCGCCGATGACCGCCGACCGCCTCGACATCTGCCGTCCCGACGACTGGCACGTGCATCTGCGCGACGGCGCCACGCTGGCCTCGGTGGTCGGCCACACCGCGCGCCGGTTCGGCCGCGCCATCGTGATGCCCAACCTCAAGCCGCCGGTGACCAACGTAGCGCAGGCGGAGGACTACCGCCGCCGCATCCTCGCCAGCCTGCCGCCCGGCGCCCACTTCCAGCCACTGATGACGCTGTACCTCACCGAGGCCACGCCGGTGCAGGAGATCGAGCGGGCAAAGGCGAGCGGCAGCGTGTTCGCGGTGAAGTACTACCCTGCCGGCGCGACCACCAATTCACAGGATGGCGTGCGCGATCTGGAGCACGTCAACAGCGTGCTGGAAGCGATGCAGCGCCACGACCTGCCGCTGCTGCTGCATGGCGAGGTGACCGACCCCGCGATCGACATCTTCGACCGCGAGCGCGTGTTCATCGAACGCCACCTGATGCCGCTGCGCGCACGCTTCCCTGCCCTGCGCATGGTGCTGGAACACATCACCACGCGCGACGCGGCCGAGTACGTCGCCGCCGCCCCGGCCAACCTGGCGGCCACGATCACCGCGCACCACCTGCTGCTCAACCGCAACGCGCTGTTCGCCGGCGGCCTCAACCCGCACCACTATTGCCTGCCGATCCTGAAACGCGAGGTCCACCGCGCCGCCCTGGTGAAGGCGGCGACCAGCGGCAATCCACGATTCTTCCTCGGCACCGACAGCGCGCCGCACCCGCGCCACGCCAAGGAATCAGCCTGCGGCTGCGCCGGCGTGTACAGCGCGCACGCCGCGATCGAGCTGTACGCCGAAGCGTTCGACCAGGCCGGCAAACTCGACCGACTGGAAGCCTTCGCCAGCTTCCACGGCCCGGATTTCTATCGCCTCCCGCGCAACCAGGAGCGCCTGCTGCTGGAACGCAAGCCCTGGACCGTACCGACCGAGCTCGCTCTGGGCGACGCCACCTGCGTGCCGATGCGCGCGGGGAGCACGGTGGCGTGGTCGCTGGTCGAGAGTTGACCGTCGAGGGGCCCGGCGCCGCCCCACGGACGGACATCCGCGACCGTGCCTGCGCCGGGTTTCACGGCCGCAAAAGCAAGCGGCCCGATCCGGAGATCGAGCCGCTTGCGTGTGCCGTGTCTGGTGCCGGAAATAGGAATCGAACCTACGACCTACGCATTACGAATGCGCCGCTCTACCAACTGAGCTATTCCGGCAAAGAGCCGTGGATTTTACGGTGCCCGCGGTTGCCGCGCAACCGCGTAGGGCGGGCACTGCCCGCCGACCCTTGCGTGTTCGCGGCGAAGCGGCGGGCAGTGCCCGCCCTACGCCCTTGCCTTGTTTTTGTAGGAGCGCACAGGGTGCGCTCCCACTCGCATTGGTTCGCCGGCACTCATCGCGACAACCGGATGTCCTGCGGTGACGGCGTCAGAAGCTGGCCGAACCGCTGGTGCCGACCACGCGCAGCTCCTTGGGCAGGGCGAAGGTGATGCTCTCCGGCTCACCGTCCAGTTCGCGCACCGCGCCCGCGCCCCACGACTGCAGGCGGGCGATCACGTCGCGCACCAGTTTCTCCGGCGCGGAGGCGCCGGCGGTCAGGCCGATGCGTTGCACGCCATCGAGCCAGTGGCGCTCGATGTGTTCGGCGCCGTCGATCAGGTAGGAGGGCACACCCTGTTTCGCGGCCAGCTCGCGCAGGCGGTTGGAGTTGGAGCTGTTGACCGAGCCGACCACCAGCATCAGGTCCACCGAGTCGGCGAGCCTGCGCACGGCGTCCTGGCGGTTCTGCGTGGCGTAGCAGATGTCGTCCTTGCGCGGCCCCTCGATGCTCGGGAATTTCGCGCGCAGGGCCTCGATGATCGCCTTGGTGTCGTCCACCGACAGTGTGGTCTGGGTGACGTAGGACAGCGCGTGCGGGAATTTCGGCACCAGCGTGGCGACATCCTCCAGCGACTCCACCAGCAGGATCTGCCCGGGGTTGGCCGGGTTCCACTGCCCCATCGTGCCCTCGACCTCCGGGTGGCCGGCGTGGCCGATCAGCACCACGCTGCGGCCGATCCGGCCCAGTCGCGCCACCTCCATGTGCACCTTGGTCACCAGCGGACAGGTGGCGTCGAACACCTTCAGCTGCCGCTGTGCAGCCTCCTCGCGCACCGCCTGCGACACGCCATGCGCGCTGAAGATCACGGTGGCGCCGTCGGGCACCTCGTGCAGCTCCTCCACGAACACCGCACCGTCGGCGCGCAGCTTGTCGACCACGTAACGGTTGTGCACCACTTCGTGCCGCACGTAGATCGGCGCGCCGTAGGATTCCAGTGCGCGTTCGACGATGGCGATGGCGCGATCCACGCCGGCACAGAAGCCGCGGGGGTTGGCGAGCAGGATGTCCAAGACGACCTCGATTCAGAGTCCCGTAGGAGCCCGCTTGCGGGCGATGCTTTTGTTCCTGGCGTCGCGGGAAAAGGCATCGCCCGCAAGCAGGCTCCTACCGAAAGCCTATTATCACACGCTGTCCGCGGGCTTGCCGGCAAACAATCCGAATACGACCAGCATGACCGCACCCACGGTGATGGCGCAGTCGGCGAGGTTGAACACCGGGTAGTTCCACTGGCGGAAGTACACGTGGATGAAGTCGGTGACCTGGGCCGCATGCAGACGATCGACTAGGTTGCCCAGCGCGCCGCCGATGATGAAGGCCAGCGGCAAGGCGGTGCGCCAGTCGCGCCGCGGCGTGCGCCCCAGCCAGGCCACCAGCACCGCGCTGATCGCCACCGCCAACACCACGAAGAACCAGCGCTGCCAGCCCGCGCCATCGGCAAGGAAGCTGAACGCGGCACCGGTGTTGAACGCCAGCGTCCAGTTCAGGAAGCCCGGGATCACTTCATGCGGCAGGCCCATCGGCTGCAGGGCGCGGATCGCCCACCACTTGCTCAACTGGTCGAGCGCGATGACGGTGACGGACAGCCACAGCCAGGGGAGTGCGTTGGGTTTGGGATTCATGGAACAGGCTCGGCAATGAGAAGTTTCGGCGTTCGGCGCGGGAAGAGCCGGCGGGCGGTGCCCGCCCTACCGCTCCGTCGTAGGGCGGGCACCGCCCGCCGCTCCTGCAATCCACAAAACGTGGTTCAGAACCAGCGACGATCCTCGCCGGGCCCTTCGACGTTGCTGACGCAGCGGCCGCACAGCTCGGGATGCTCGGCGTGGCTGCCGACGTCGTCGCGGCGGTGCCAGCAGCGCACGCATTTGGCGGCATTGCTGACGGTGGCGGAAACCCATGCTTCGGCGCCTTCCACTTCCACCTTCATCGCCTCGTCCGTGCGCGGCGCCAGCGGGGCCAGGGTGAAGTCCGAGGTGATGAAGAAGAAGCGCAGCTCGTCGGCCACCTCGGCGTAGCGTGCCGCCAGCGCAGCGTCGGCATGCACGACCAGCTTCGCCTCCAGCGCCGCGCCGATCCGCTCGGCCTTGCGCATGCCCTCGAGCACGCGCGAGGCGCCGTCGCGGATCGCCAGCAGGTCGGTCCAGTAGCGGCGCTGCTCCGGCGAGGCCTGGGTCGCCGCCAGTCCGTCGTACCAGGTTTCGAACAGCACGCTGTCGCCCCGCTCGCCCGGCAACTGCTGCCAGATTTCCTCGGCGGTGAAGCCCAGGATCGGCGCCAGCCAGCGCACCATTGCCTCGGCGATGCGGTACATCGCGCTCTGCGCGCTGCGCCGGCCGCGGCTGTCGGTCGGCATGGTGTAGAGCCGGTCCTTGGTGATGTCCAGGTACAGCGCGCCCAGCTCGTTGGTGCAGAAGTTCTGGACGCGCGCCACCACCTCCGGGAAGTCGTAACGCTCGTAGGCCGCCACCACGGCCTGCTGCACGTCGAACGCCTGCTGCACGGCCCACTGGTCGAGCAGCAGGCTGTCTTCCACCTTCAGCAGATGCTGCGCCGGATCGAAGCCGTCCAGATTGCCGAGCAGGAAGCGCGCGGTGTTGCGGATGCGCCGGTAGCTGTCGGAGACGCGCTTGAGGATCTCGTCGGAAACCGACATCTCGTTGCGGTAGTCGGCGGAGGCCACCCACAGGCGCAGCACGTCGGCGCCCAGCGTATCCATCACCTTCTGCGGCGCCACCACGTTGCCCAGCGACTTGGACATCTTGCGGCCGTTGGCGTCCACCGTGAAGCCGTGGGTGAGCACCTCGTCATACGGCGCGCGGCCGTGGATCGCCGACGAGGTCAGCAGTGAGGACTGGAACCAGCCGCGGTGCTGGTCGGAGCCTTCCAGATACATCACCTTGTACTCGTCCGCGCTGCCGCGCTGCAGTTCCGGTCGCTGGCCGATCACGGCGAAATGCGTGACGCCGGAATCGAACCACACGTCGAGCACGTCGGTGACCTTCTCGTAGTCGTTCGCCTGATCGCCCAGCAGCGTGGCCGGATCGAGCGCGAACCACGCATCGACACCGCCCTGCTCCACGATCCTGGCCACCTGTTCGAGCAGCGCGACGGAATCGGGGTGCGGCTCCTGGGTGACCTTGTGCACGAACAGCGCGATCGGCACGCCCCAGGTGCGCTGGCGCGAGATGCACCAGTCCGGCCGGCCGGCCACCATGCCGGCGATGCGCTCCTCGCCCCAGCCCGGCACCCAGCGCACGTCCTTGATCGAGGCCAGCGCGGTCTTGCGCAGGTTCGCCTGCTCCATCGAGATGAACCACTGCGGCGTGGTGCGGTAGATCACCGGCGTCTTGTGCCGCCAGCAGTTCGGGTAGCTGTGCTCGATCCTGGCGAAGGCCAGCAGCACGCCGCGTCGGCGCAGCACGTCGATGATGGCGTCGTTGGCCTTCCAGATGTGCATGTTGGCCAGCTCGACGCCGTCGGCGGCCGGCGTGTCGGCGTGATACGCGCCGCGCGAACCGACATAGTTGAGCAGGCCGATGCCGTACTCGCGCGCCACCACGAAATCCTCCACGCCGTGATCGGGCGAGGTATGCACCGCGCCGGTGCCGTCCTCGGCACTGACGTGGTCGCCGAGGATCACCGGCACTTCGCGCGGGTAGAACGGATGGCGCAGCATCTGTCGTTCCAGCGCCTTGCCTTCGGCATGGCCGAGCACGGTCGCCTGCTCCATGCCGTAGCGTTGCGCCACGTTGTCGACCAGCGCGCTGGCGACCGCCAGCAGCACGCGGCGGCCGTCGCGCGCCGGCCCTTCGATCAACGCATATTCGAGATCCGCGCCCAGCGACACCGCCTGGCTTTCCGGCAGCGTCCACGGCGTGGTGGTCCAGATCGGGATGGCGACGATGGCATCGCCTGCGTCGACGCCGAATTTCGCGGCGAGCGCCTTCGCATCGACCGCGTCGTAGGCCACGTCGACCGCAGGCGAAACCTTGTCGCCGTATTCGATCTCCGCCTCAGCCAGCGCGGAGGCGCAATCGAAGCACCAGTACACCGGCTTGGCGCCGCGCAGCACGTGGCCGTTGGCCACGATGCGCGCCAGCGCGCGCAGCATGTCGGCCTCGTACTTGAAATCCATGGTGCGATAGGGGTGCTCCCAGTCGCCGAGCACGCCAAGCCGCTTGAAGCCGGCGCGCTGCGTGTCGACCTGCTCGGTGGCGTACTCGCGGCACTTCTGCCGGAACGCGGCGGCGTCGAGCTTGTCGCCCGGCTTGCCGAACTTCTTCTCCACCGCGATCTCGATCGGCAGGCCGTGGCAATCCCAGCCCGGCACGTACGGCGCGCGGTAACCGGCCAGCAGCTTGGACTTGACCACCATGTCCTTGAGGATCTTGTTGACCGCATGGCCGATGTGGATCGCACCGTTGGCATACGGCGGGCCGTCGTGCAGCACGAACGCGCGCTCGCGATGGGCAGTCTTCTGCTGGATCTGCGCATAGCGGCCCACCTGCTCCCACTGCGCCAGCCAGCCCGGCTCGCGTTTCGGCAAATCGCCGCGCATCGGGAAATCCGTATGCGGCAGGTTGATGGTGCTCTTGTAATCGTGGGTCATCGCGTAGGTGCCGTTGAAGGTGTTGCGGCCCGCCCATGGGCGGGCAAAGGCTTCTAAGTTAATGGATGCGCGGGCGCACAGGAATACTCGGGAACACGCTCACGCCCCGACCAGCCGCGGATTCATGCCCAGCAGCTCGCGCGCCCGGCGCGCGTCGAGCGCCATCTGCGCCTTGAGCGGTTCCAGTCCGTCGAACTTCTGCTCGTCGCGCAGCTTGCCGACGAACTCCACCGCCATGCGCTGGCCATACAGGTCGCCCTCGAAATCGAACAGGTGGACTTCCAGCAGCGGCTCGCTGACCTGGTTCACGGTAGGGCGCACGCCCAGGCTGGCCACGCCGGGCCAGCTGCATTCGCCCTCGCCCAGGCCCACGCGCACCGCGAAGATGCCCAGCACCGGGCTGACCCGATCGCGCAGATGGATGTTGGCGGTGGGATAACCCAGGGTGCGGCCGAGCTGGTTGCCGCGCTGCACCTTGCCGTCGATCACGAAAGGGCGGCCAAGCAGCGGCTCGGCCGCGGCGAACTCGCCCGCCGCGAGCAATTCGCGCACGCGACTGGCCGACACCCGCGCATCGTGCCACTGCACTTCCGGCATCGTGCAGGCGAGAAAGCCGCATTGGGGGCCCATCGCCTGCAGCAGCGCCACGTCGCCGGCGCGCTTGTGGCCGAAGCGGAAATCCGCGCCCACCCAGACCTCGCGCGCAGCCAGCCGCTCGACCAGCACGCGGCGGACGAAATCCTCGGCCGACATCGCGGTGAGCGCCCGGTTGAAGCGCAGCAGCAGGGCCTGCTGCATGCCGGCAGCGGCGAAGCCGCGCAACTTGTCGCGCACGCTGGAAATCCGCGGCACCGGCCGCGGCGAGAAGAACGCGCGCGGCAGCGGCTCGAAGCTCACTACCAGCGGGCTGCCATCCAGCTCGCGCGCGCGCGCGGCCACCTGCGCCAGCAGCGCCTGGTGGCCGCGATGCAAGCCGTCGAACGCACCCACCGCGACCACACTGCCACCGGGCGCCAGGCAAGGGCCGGCGACATCCCTGGAGAGTCTCATCATCGCGCGAGTATATAGAACGGTCGGTGTCGCGGCCTCACGCCGCGCGCAGATCGCGCAGGCGGAAGCCGCCGGCAAACAGGACGGCGACATAACTGGCCCCGCCGGCCAGCACCAGTACGGCCAGATGCCACAGCCGGGTCAGCACCGGCACCCCGTGGACCCAGTCCGGCCACAGCCAGCGGCCAAGCAACAGCACCGCCACCATCACCGCGCAGGCCGCGGCCAGCCGCAGCAAGTGGCGCGACCAGCCCGGCTGGCGCTGGTACACGCCCGCCCTTTTCAGCCAGTGCCACAGCAGCCACAGGTTGACGTAGGCGGCTACTGCGCTGGCCAAGCCCAGCGCCATGTGCAGGCCGGGCACGCGGGCGATGCCATCCAGCCACGACAGCTGCTTCAAGCCGGCCGGCGCCCACAGTTCGAACAGCAGCGCCAGGAAGACCACGTTCAACAGCATGTTGGTCAGCAGCGAAGCCACCGCCGCGCGCACCGGCGTGCGCGTGTCCTGGCGCGCATAGAACGCCGGCAGCAGCACCTTCACCAGCGCGAAAGCGGGCAGGCCGAAGCTCAGCGCGGTGATCGACAAGGTCGCCATGTGCGTGTCGTGCGCGGTCCAGTGGCCATGCTGGAACAGCGTGGCCACCAGCGGCCCGGCAAGCAGCATCAGCGCGAACATCGCCGGCACCGCGATCAGCAGGGTGATCCGCAGCCCCCAGTCCAGCGCCCGCGAGAAGCCGGCGGTGTCGGTGGTGACGTGATGGCGCGCCAGTGACGGCAGGATCACCGTGCCCAGCGCCACGCCGAACACGCCCAGCGGCAGTTCCAGGAAACGATCCGCCTGCGACAGCCAGCTCTGCGAGCCGACCACCAGCAGCGAGGCGATCACCGTGTCGAACAGCAGGTTGATCTGCGCCACGGAGGAGCCGAACAGGGTCGGCACCATCAGCCGCATGATCTTCCGCACTTCCGGGTGGCGCCAGCCCCAGCGTGGCAGGGTCAGCAGGTTGAGCTGCCGCAGCGCCGGCAACTGGAACAGCAACTGCAGGATGCCCGCGGCCAGGATCGCCCAGCCCATCGCCAGGATCGGCGTCTGCAGCTTCTTCGACAGCCACAGCGCGCCGGCGATCATGCACAGGTTGAGGATTACCGGCGTCAGCGCCGGCAGCCCGAAGCGGTGGAAACTGTTCAGCGCCCCGCCGGAGAGCGCGGTCAGCGACACAAACAGCAGGAACGGGAAAGTCAGCCGCAACAGCTCGACGGTCAGCTCGAACTTGCGCGGCTCGTCGATCGCGCCGGGCGAGAACAGCACAGTCACCTGCGGCGCGAAGATGATGCCCAGCGCCGTGATCAGCAGCAGCACCCCGCCCAGCGTGCCCGACACCCGCGCCATCAGCTCCCTCAGCTGCGCATGCGTGCCCTTCTCCTTCACTTCGGTGAATACCGGCACGAAGGCGGTGGAGAACGAGCCCTCGGCAAACAGCCGGCGCATGAAGTTGGGGATGCGGAACGCCACCCAGAACGCGTCGGTGGCGCCGTTGGCGCCGAACGCGGCGTTGATCGACATGTCGCGCACCAGGCCGAGCACCCGCGAAATCATCGTCATGCTGCTGAAGGAGAGCAGCCCGCGGAGCATGCTGGGAGACTTCATGGGCGGCAGTTCTACCTTCGGCGTCGTTCGCACGGGGCGCACAGTTTGACAGCCCGCGCCGGCAGGATCACGGCCCGGTTATGGCAAAATGCCGGCACCCCCGCAGCCGCGCGCCACGCCGGCTGCGGATAAAGCCGGCCAAGTGATTGACGCGTCGATGAATCGACCGCATAATTGGCGTCTTTTTCCACCCAACACACTGCATCCCGGAGTTCTACCTTGGCCAACATCAAGTCCGCGAAGAAGCGCGCGCGCCAGTCCGAACAGCGCCGCCTGCGCAACATCAGCGCACGTTCCATGGTCCGCACCGCCCTGAAGAAGGTCGTCAAGGCCATCGAGGCCAAGGACAAGGCCGGTGCCATTGCCGCATTCACCGTCGCCCAGCCGGTGATGGATCGCTACGCCGCCCGCGGCCTGATCCACAAGAACAAGGCCGCCCGCCACAAGAGCCGCCTCAACGCGAAGATCCGCGAACTGGCGTAAGCCGGCCACGCGATTCGGGTTGCATGAAACAGCCGGCGCAAGCCGGCTTTTTCGTGTCTGCACGTAGGGCGGGCACCGCCCGCCGCTTCGCCCACACGCCACAAGAGCCGGCGGGCATTGCCCGCCCTACTGCCGCGGGCGGAATTCGAGCGGCATGGACTCACCGGGGTGTGCGGCGGCCGGCGGTTTCGGGCCGCAGGCGCCGCAGGTGCTGCAGCCGTCGCTGCAGTCGCCGGTGGCTTCGATCGGCTGCAGGCGCCGGCCCAACGCCCGCGCCAGGGCGCCGCGGCCGGGCTGGTTGAAATGGATGGAGCCGGCGGCCAGCCAGCGGTTGGTTGTTTTCCGGGCCAGCTTGCGCAGCACGATCCACACGCTGGCCAGCACGGCCAGCGCGATCACCACGTACTGCAGCAACAGGCCGGCACTCATGGGCGGCTCCTCACGTCAGCGCCCTCGTCACCTGGTAGACGATGAACGACGCGGTGTAGGCCATCACGAACATGTAGCCGAACGAGATCGCCACGTTGCGCCAGGAGTCGGTCTCGCGCTTGATGATCGCCAGCGTGGACATGCACTGCGGCGCATAGGCGAACCACACCAGCAGCGACAGCGCGCTGGCCAGCGGGATCTGCCCGGCCAGCGCCTGGCCGAGCCCGCCGGATTCGCCGCCCACCAGGTAGACCGTGGCCAGCGCCGCCACCGCGGTCTCGCGTGCGGCAAACGCCGGGATCAGCGCCAGGCTGATCTCCCAGTTGAAGCCGATCGGCGCAAACACGTACTGCAGGCCGCGCCCGATGTAGCCGGCGAAGCTGTAGTCGATCGCCGGCAGCGTCGCGCCCTCGGGCGCGCCGGGGAAGGTGGAGAGGAACCACATCAGCACGGTCAGGCCCAGGATCACGCCCGTCAGCCGCCGGAGGAAGATCATGCCGCGCTCGTAAAGACCGATCGCCACGTCGCGCAGCTTGGGCACGCGATACGACGGCAGCTCCATCATCAGCGCATGCTCGCTCTTGTCGCGGCGGATGTGCTTCATCACCCAGCCCACCAGCATCGCGCCGAGGATGCCCGCCAGGTACAGCGCGAACAGCACGATGCCCTGCAGGTTGAACACGCCGAACACGTAATGGGTCGGGATGAACGCGCCGATCAGCAGCGCGTACACCGGCAGCCGCGCCGAGCACGTCATCAATGGCGCGATCAGGATGGTGGCGAGCCGGTCGCGCGGGTCGGTGATGCTGCGCGTGCCCATGATGCCGGGGATGGCGCAGGCGAAGCTCGACAGCAGCGGGATGAACGAGCGCCCGGTCAGCCCCACCGACAGCATCAGCCGATCCAGCAGGAACGCCGCGCGCGGCAGGTAGCCCGATTCCTCCAGCACGATGATGAAAAGGAACAGCACCAGGATTTCCGGCAGGAAGCCAAGCACCGTGCCCAGGCCACCGAACAGCCCGTCGTTGACCAGGCTTTGCAGCGGCCCGGCCGGCATCCACGCGGCGACATGCCCGCCCAGCCAGCCGAAGCCGTCGCCGATCGCGTCGGTCATCGGCTTGCCCAGCGAATACACCGCCTGGAACACCAGGAACATCACCACCGCCAGGATCGCCAGACCGAACACCGGGTGCAGGGTCCAGCGGTCCAGTGCGTCGTCGATCTCGGCGGTGACGCGCGGCATCGTCACCGTGGCCGCCAGCAGTTCGCGTACCTGGGCATGCAGGTCGGCGCGGCTGGCGGCATCGCTGGCTCGCCGCGGTGCGGCGGCGGGAACTTCGCCGTCGACCTGTTCGATCAGCGCCTGCGCGCCGCCGCGCTTCACTGCCACGGTTTCCACCACCGGCAGGCCCAGCCGGCGCTGCAGTTCCGACACGTCGATGACGATGCCGCGCGAGCGCGCCGTGTCCATCATGTTCAGCGCCAGCACCACCGGCCGGCCGAGGCGCTGGACCTCCAGCACGAAACGAAGGTGCAGGCGCAGGTTGGTGGCATCGGCCACGCAGACGATCAGGTCGGGCACCGCCTCGCCCGGATAGGTGCCGGCGCAGATGTCGCGGGTGATCTGCTCGTCCGGGCTGTTCGCCTCCAGGCTGTAGGTGCCCGGCAGGTCGAGGATCTGCAGCAGTCGGCCGGACGGCGCCATGAACCGCCCTTCCTTGCGTTCCACCGTGACGCCGGCGTAATTGGCCACTTTCTGGCGCCCGCCGGTAAGCAGGTTGAACAGCGCCGTCTTGCCGCAATTCGGATTGCCGACCAGGGCAATGCGCAGGGTCGATGCGCTCACGCAGCCACCCCAGTGCGCACGCTGACCCGCGCCGCCTCGGCAAGCCGCAGCGCAAAGCGCGTGAAGCCGATCTGGATCAGCACCGGGTCGCCGCCCATCGGGCCGACCGCCACCACCCGCACCGGTTCGCCGTCGACAAAGCCGAGGTCGCGCAGGCGCTGGGCGATCGGATCGGCCGCATGCACATCGAGCACGCGTTCGACCACGGCAAGGGCACCCTTGGGCAATTCGGACAGACGCACGGGCGGAATCCAAACAAGAATGGTTCGCATTGTATTCCTTTGCCCCTGCGCCTGCATCACGCCGGTGGTCGCGGCGCGCTGCGTTTATCATCGGGTTATTTGCCGGGACGACCGATGACCGACTCCATCCTCAACGAGCGCCGCGGCGCCGTGGCCTGGCTCACCCTGAACCGGCCTCAGGTACACAACGCGTTCGACGACAACCTGATCGCCGCGCTCACCGAGGCGCTGGCCCGGGCCGACGCCGATCCGGCGGTCCGCTGCGTCGTGCTCAGCGGCAGCGGCAGCACGTTTTCCGCCGGCGCGGACCTCCACTGGATGCGCGGCATGGCCGCCGCCAACGAGCAGGAGAATCGTGAGGACTCGCTGCGCCTGGCGCGGCTGATGCGCAACCTGCAATTCCTCTCCAAGCCGACCATCGCGCGCGTCAACGGCGCGGCCTATGGCGGCGGCGTGGGCCTGGTCGCCTGCTGCGACATCGCGATCGGCGTGGACGGCGCCAAGTTCGCCCTGTCGGAGGTGAAGTTGGGCCTGGTGCCGGCGGTGATCTCGCCCTACGTGGTCGCGGCAATCGGCCTGCGCGAGGCGCGCCGGTGGTTCGTCAGCGGCGAGGTGTTCGACGCCGCGGAGGCGCAGCGCATCGGCCTGCTGCACGCCGTGGTGGCGGGCGCGGAACTGGATGAGGCGATCGAGCGCCAGCTGCATTTCCTCGCCAAGGCCGGTCCGCTGGCCCAGCGCGAAGCCAAGCAGCTGGCGCTGCGCATTGCCGGTGCCGATCCGGCCACGGCCGAGCGCATCGACACCCAAAACGCCGAGCTGATCGCCCGCCTGCGCGTCTCGCCGGAAGGCCAGCACGGCCTGGGCGCGTTCCTCGACAAGCGCGCGCCGTCATGGGTCACCGGTTGACCACGGAGCCACGAGCATGACCAGACCGATCCTCAACCTTGCCGACGTGGTGGTGCAATCCGCCGCCGACACGCCGATCCCCGCCGGCCTGCCACAAGGCGCCACCGCCGAACGCTACGACCTGCGCTGGGGTGAGGTCGCCAGCCGTATCGGCGCGCGCCAGCTGGGCTGCAACCTCACCGTGGTGGCGCCGGGCAAGCGCGCCTGCCCGTTCCACAGTCACCGCGCCGAAGAGGAGATGTTCATCATCCTCGAAGGCAGCGGCGAGTTGCGCTATGGCGCCGAGCGCCACCCGGTCCGCGCCGGCGACATCATCGCCTGCCCCACCGGCGGTCCGGAAACCGCGCACCAGATCATCAACACCGGCGCGGCGGAGATGCGCTATCTCGCGATCAGCACGCAGTCGCCGGCCGAAGTATGTGAATACCCCGACTCGGCCAAGTTCGGCGCCTTCGCCGACGGCACGCCGGGCCGCTTCCGCCACCTCGGACGCCTCGCGGATGCGCGCGATTACTGGGAAGGCGAATAACGCCTTTGCTGCGCCGCGCAGCGGAGAAACATCGCGCATCTGCTAACTTTTGAAGGCTTTGCACCGACCGTCTGGCCAGGGAAATCGCATGTTCGAACGTGTACTGATCGCCAACCGCGGCGAAATCGCCTGCCGCGTGATCCGCACCTGCCGTCGCCTCGGTATCCGCACCATCGCGGTGTACTCGGAAGCCGACCGCGACGCACAGCACGTGCGGCAGGCCGACGAGGCCTTGCCGATTGGCGGCCCGCTGCCGGCCGAGTCCTATCTGCGCATCGACGCCATCCTCGACGCTGCGAAAAAGAGCGGCGCGCAGGCGATCCATCCCGGCTACGGCTTCCTCTCCGAGAACACGGCCTTTTCGCGCGCCTGCAAGGACGCCGGCATCGTGTTCATCGGCCCCGATCCGGAGAGCATCGAGGCGATGGGCTCCAAGGCCGCCGCCAAGCAGCTGATGGCCAAGCACGCCGTGCCGCTGGTGCCCGGCTACGACGGCGACGAGCAGGACAACGCCTGCCTCGCCGAACAGGCGCATGCCATCGGCTATCCGCTGATCATCAAGCCCTCGGCCGGTGGCGGCGGCAAGGGCATGCAGATCGTGCGCTCGGACGCCGAGTTCCCCGAGGCGCTGGCCACCGCGCAGCGCGTGGCGCAGGCCGCCTTCGGCGACGCTTCGATGCTGCTGGAACGCTACGTGGAGCACCCGCGCCACATTGAATTCCAGATCTTCGGCGACCGCCACGGCAACATCATCCACCTGGGCGAGCGCGAGTGCTCCGCGCAGCGCCGTTACCAGAAGGTGCTGGAGGAAACCCCCTCGCCCTTCCTCACCCCGGAAAAGCGTGCCGCCATGGGCGCCGCCGCCGTGGCCGCCGCGCGCGCCGTGAACTACGTGGGCGCCGGCACGGTGGAGTTCATCGTCGGTCCCGCGGGCGACTTCCACTTCATGGAAATGAACACCCGCCTGCAGGTCGAGCATCCGGTCACCGAGCTGACCCACGGCGTGGACCTGGTGGAATGGCAGCTGCGCATCGCCGATGGCGAACCGCTGCCGCTGGCCCAGCAGGACGTGGTCTCGCACGGCCACGCGATCGAGGTACGCCTGTACGCCGAAGACCCCGACCAGAACTTCCTGCCCGGCTCCGGCACGCTGCAGTCGCTGCGCTTGCCGACTCCCTCGCAACATGTGCGCCTCGACGGTGGCGTGGTCGAAGGCGACACGGTGACGATCTTCTACGACCCGATGATCGCCAAGCTGATCGTGTGGGACGGGGATCGCCCGAAGGCGCTGCAGCGCATGCGCGAGGCACTCGCGGCATGCGAGATCATCGGCCCGAAATCCAACATCGCCTTTCTCGAACGACTGGTGCGCCATCCGGCCGTGGTCGAGGCACGCATCGACACCGGTTACCTGGATCGCCACCTGGACGAATTCCTGGTCGGCGACGCGGCTCCGGCCGAGGGTGCGCTGTTTGCCGCCGCGACCGCCGTGCTGCTGCACGACGAATCGCACGTGGCCGGCAACGCGACCGACCCGCATTCGCCCTGGGCCCGCGCCGACGCCTGGCGCGTCGGCCACGCCGGCAAGCGCATCGTGGCGCTGGCCTGGCGCGACCAGCGCTTCGAGATCGAGGCGCGCGGGCACGCCGGCAATTATCAATTGCGCCGCGCCGAAACGAACTGCGAGGTGCAAGGCGCGCGCCTGTCGGACGACAACCTCGGCGCCCGCTTCGATGGCGAAGCGCGCCGCGTGCCGTTGCACGTCGACGCCGCGCACGTGCTGCTGCACGACGCCCACGGCCAGCGCTACAGCCTCGGTCGCGCGGCCGCGTTCGCGTGGGAAGCCAAGGACACTGCCGGCGGCAACCAGGTGATCGCGCCGATGCCCGGCCGCATCGTGCTGGTGAAGGCGCAAGCCGGCGACGCAGTCGAGCAGGGCCAGGAACTGCTGGTGATGGAAGCGATGAAGATGGAACTGGCCTTGAAGGCACCCCGCGCCGGCACCATCGAAAGCATCAATGCCACGCAAGGCGAGTTTGTCGAAGCCGACGCCGTGCTGGTCCGCTTCGCCGAATAAATCACCCGACCCTTGTAGGGCGGGCACTGCCCGCCGCCCGCCTATCACGCACAAGAGCCGGCGGGCAGTGCCCGCCCTACCGGACCGCATTTGTAGGAGCGCACCCTGTGCGCGATGCTCTTCTTCACATCACGCAAAAGCTTCGCGCACAGGGTGCGCTTCTACACGCCATTACCGGAGCATCTGATGTCCCCGTCCAACCACGTACACATCGTCGAAGTCGGCGCCCGCGATGGCCTGCAGAACGAGAAGACCCTGCTGCCGGCCGCGGTGAAGATCGCGCTGATCGACCGGCTCTCCGCCACCGGCCTGAAGACCATCGAGGCCACCAGCTTCGTCAGCCCGAAATGGGTGCCACAGCTGGCCGACGCCGCCGAGGTGTTCGCACGTATCCGCAAGCTGCCTGGCGTCAGCTACCCGGTGCTGGTGCCGAACCTGCAGGGCTACCAGCGTGCGCGCGAAGTCGGCGCGCGCGAGGTCGCGGTGTTCACCGCCGCCTCGGAGGCGTTCAACCGCAAGAACATCAACGCCTCGATCGATGAATCCATCGAACGCTTCATCCCGGTGATGGAGCAGGCCCGGGCCGAAGGGGTGAAAGTGCGCGGCTACGTCTCCACCGTGCTCGGCTGTCCATACCAGGGCGAGGTGCCGGTCAGCGATGTGGTACGCGTGGCGCGCCGGATGCACGAGCTGGGCTGCCACGAAATCTCGCTGGGCGACACCATCGGCGTCGGCACGCCGGCGAAGGCGCGCGCGATGCTGCACGCGGTGGCGCAGGAAGTGCCAATCGCCGCGCTGGCCGTGCACTTCCACGATACCTATGGCCAGGCCCTGGCGAACATCCTGGCCTGCCTGGAGGAAGGCGTGCGCGTGATCGACAGCGCGGTCTCGGGCACCGGCGGCTGCCCGTACGCGAAGGGCGCCACCGGCAACGTGGCCAGCGAAGACGTGGTCTACATGCTGCACGGCATGGGCATGGAAACCGGCATCGACCTCGACCTGCTGGTCACCACCGGCGCCTGGCTGGCCGCGCAACTGCACAAGGAAACCGCCAGCCGGGTCACCCGGGCACGCACCGCCGCGGCCTGAGCCACTCGCGAAATCCCGACGGCGATCACTATCATCGGCTTTCGGTTGACGAGACGAAGCGATGCGCACGAGCCTGATGACCTGGTGGCGGGCGGCAGCGACACTGCTGATCCTGCTCTGCAGCCTGTCCGCCAGCGCCGCCACGCCGAAGGGTGATTGGTTGCTGCTGCCCGATCGCGTGTGGACCGCCGACGGTGACGTCGCACACGCAGGCTGGGCCGTGCTGGTGCGCGACGGCATGATCTCGGCGGTCGGCCCGGCCGGCTCGATCGACGCGCCTGCGGACGCACGCCGCGTCACCTTGCCCGGCGCCACGCTCACGCCGGGCCTGATCGACCTGCACTCGCACCTGTTCCTGCACCCGTACAACGAGACGCTGTGGAACGACCAGGTGCTGACCGAGCCGCAGGATTACCGCACGCTGCTGGCGGCGAAGCATGCGCGCGACACCTTGCTTGCCGGTTTCACCACGCTGCGCGACCTGGGCACCGAAGGTGCCCGCTACGCCGACGTGTCGGTCAAGCGCGCCATCGACGAAGGCCTGATCCCCGGCCCGCGCCTGTTCGTGGCCACCCGCGCGATCGTCGCCACCGCCAGTTACGGCCCCGGCCCGCGCGGCTTCCGTCCGGACATCACCCTGCCCGGCGGCGCGCAGGAAGTCAGCGGCGTCGATGCAGCGATGGCCGCGGTACGCGAACAGGCCGCGCGCGGTGCCGACTGGATCAAGATCTACGGCGACTACCGGGTCGGTCCGGACGGCGCTACCGCGCCAACCTTCACCGCCGCCGAACTGAAGGCGCTGGTCGACACCGCGCACCAGATCGGTCGCCCGGTGGCCGTGCACGCCGCCAGCGACGCCGGCGTGCGCATGGCGGTGGAGGCCGGCGTGGACAGCGTGGAACACGGCTACGGCGCCAGCGAGGCCACTTTCAGGCTGATGAAGCAGCACGGCATCGCCTACGAGCCCACGCTCACCGCGGTCGAGTCCACCGCGGAATATTTCCAGCATTACGTGCCCGGCAAGAGCGAACCGACCGAGCGCATGCGCGAAGCCGACCACGCCTTCCGCACCGCGCTGAAACTGGGCGTCACGATCGGCAACGGCAGCGACGTCGGCGTGTTCGCGCACGGCGAGAACTGGCGCGAGCCGGCAGCAATGGTGGCCGGCGGCATGACGCCCGCGCAGGCATTGCACGCGGCCACCGACGTGGCGGCAAGAATCCTGCGCCAGTCGCAGCGCCTGGGCCGCATCGCACCCGGCCTGGCGGCCGACCTCGCCGCGTTCAGCGGCGATCCGAGCACACAGATCGACGCACTCCAGCATCCGGTCTTCGTGATGAAGGCCGGCCTCCCCTATCTCACTCCCGACCACACCCCATGAGCGAAAACTTCCTGATCCGCCCGATCGCACCGGGCGACAACGCGGCGATGGCCGCGATCATCCGCGCCGTGATGCCCGAGTTCGGCGCCGACGGCCCCGGCTTCGCGATCCATGACGCCGAAGTCGACACGATGTACGAGTCCTACGCACAACCGCGCAGCAGCTATTTCGTGCTCGAGCGCGACGGCACGGTGATCGGCGGTGGCGGCGTCGCGCCCTTGCAAAACGCGGAGCCGGACGTGTGCGAGTTGCGCAAGATGTATTTCCTGCCCGCCGCGCGCGGCATCGGTGCCGGCTCGGCGATGATGCAACGCTGCCTCGACGCGGCCCGCGGGCACGGCTTCCGGCGCTGCTACCTGGAAACGCTGACCGGCATGGACGCGGCGCAGGCGCTGTACAAGCGCAGCGGCTTCACCGCGTTGTGCGCGCCGATGGGCGGCACCGGGCATTTCAGCTGCGACCGCTTCTTCATCCGCGAGCTGTGAGCCCATGACACCCATTCGCACTGCCCGCGACGAAGACGCCGCCGCCATTCACACGATCTACGCACCATCGGTCAGCGACGGCGTGGCCACCTTCGAAACCGGACTGCCCGGCGTGGAAGCCATGCGCGAACGCCTGCGCGCGCGCCTCGAACACTACCCGTGGCTGGTGTGGGAAGAAGCCGGCGAGGTGCTGGCCTACGCCTACGCCGGCCGCTTCCGCGAACGCGCCGCCTATGACTGGATCGCCGAAACCTCGATCTACGTGCGCGCCGACGCACAGCGCCGCGGCATCGCGCGCCAGATGTATGGCGTGCTGCTGGACGTGATGCGGCTGCAGGGCATCACCCAGGCCGTCGGCGTGATCACCCTGCCCGGGGTGGCCAGCGTGGCGATGCACGAGGCGATGGGCTTCACGTCGACCGGCGTGTGGCGACAGTGCGGTTACAAGCTCGGCCGGTGGTGGGACGTGGGCGTATGGCAGAAGGAGCTGCAGGCGGCGGCGAATCCGCCCGCGCCCGTCACCCCTTTCCCGCAGTTGCCACAGGCCACGCTGCAAGAGTTGCTGGAAGACCACCCGAACGCGTAGAGCGGGCACTGCCCGCCTTGCGCTCCCGCATATCTGCACCGGTTTGCCTGAAAAAAAGCGTGCCCGCGGATGCGGGCACGCCTTCACGGTCAAGCCGGCTTACTGGTTGAGCAGCAGGTCGACGATCACGCCGGTAGCGATCGCCACCAGCAGGAAGTCGCCGTTGTCGCTGCGCACCCAGTGGTAGCCACGCGGCGGTTCCCGCAGGCGGGCGTCGCGCCAGTCGTATACCACGTAGCGGGTGCTGCGGTATTCCACCGGCAGGTAGCCGCCGCGCTTGTACCAGCCCTCGTGGCGACCGCGGTCGTGCCAGTTCTTGTAGCGGCCATGGCCGCGACCGTGGCCACGCCCCTGGTCGTTGTCGCGATCGTAGCGCACGTAACGGTCGCCATCATGGTCGTAGCTGCGGTCACGGTCGTTCTGCCCGTGGCGATCGCGGTCGTGGCCCCGACCGTGTTCCTGCGCCAATACGGGGCTGCCGGCCAGCATCAGCATCGTGCCGCATGCAACAGACAGAGCAAGCAACTTTTTCATGATGGATCTCCACTTGGTGGGCCAGGAACCGCGTGCATCGTACCGACAACCGCCTGACGATGCTGTGCGGTCAGACGACACGCTGGTGCCGACACCCCCAACCGGGCATGAATCGGCCAGCCGGGCGTGTTTTGCGTTCAGCCTGCAGCATACGCGGCGGCTCGGCTACCATTGGCGGCTTTCCGCATCCGTTTCGGGGGATCACCCATGCAGCTCGATCAGGTCAAGGCCATCATCACCGGCGGCGCCTCCGGTCTCGGCCACGCGGTGGCGCAGCATTTCGTCGCCCACGGCGGCCGCGTCGCACTGTTCGACGTCAACGACGAGAAGGGCCAGGCCGCCGCGAGGGAACTGGGCGACGCCGCCCGCTTCTTCCGCACCGACGTCACCTCCGAAGAGGGCGTGGCCACCAACGTGGCCGCTGCACATCACGCGCTGGGCGGACTCAACGTGGTCATCAACTGCGCCGGCATCCTCGGCGCGGGCCGCGTGCTGGGCAAGGAAGGCCCGATGCCGTTGGCCAACTTCTCCGGCACCGTGATGGTGAACCTGGTCGGCAGCTTCAACGTGGCCAAGGCCGGCGCGGCGCTGATGCAGAACAACCAAGCCGGCGAGGACGGCGAGCGCGGCGTGATCATCAACACCGCCAGCGTCGCCGCCTACGAAGGCCAGATCGGCCAGGCCGCCTATTCGGCATCGAAGGGCGGCGTGGTCGGCATGACCCTGCCGATGGCGCGCGAGCTGGCGCGTTTCGGCATTCGTGTGGCCACCATCGCGCCGGGCATCTTCTGGACCCCGATGGTCGACGGCATGCCCGAGGCCGTGCAGCAATCGCTGTCCGCCTCGATCCCCTTCCCCTCGCGGCTGGGACGGCCGGACGAATACGCCAGCACCGTCGCTTTCATCCTGGGCAATCGCTACATCAACGGCGAGACGATCCGGCTGGACGGGGCGGTGCGGCTGGCGGCGAAGTAGCCGCCAGGGAATAGGGAATGGAGAATAGGGAATAGGAAAAGCCGGTTCCCGCCACCCTGCCCCACTGTCGCCCAGTACCGCTCTTGCCATTCCCTATTCCCCATTCCCTATTCCCGGCCCCAAACCCATGAAAGCTTCCGACGTCAAGAAAGGCAACGTGGTCGAGCACGACGGCACCGTCTACCAGGTGCGCGACATCGAGCGCAGCGCGCCCACCGCGCGGGGCGGCAACGTCACCTTCCGCTTCACCATGTATTCGATTCCCGGTGCGCGCAAGTACGACCTCAGCCTGCGCGCCGACGACGACCTGAAGGAAATGGACCTGGTCCGCCGCGCGGCGAACTTCTCCTACATGGACGGCGACGCGTTCGTGTTCATGGACGCGGAGGACTACACCCAGTACCTGCTTTCGCCGGAACTGGTCGGCGACAACGCCGGCTACATCGTCGAGGATCTGGAAGGCTATTACGTGCAGTTGATCGACGACGCCCCGGTCGGCCTGCAGGTACCGACCAGCGTGGTGCTGACCGTGGTCGATACCGCGCCGGAAATGAAAGGCTCCAGCGCCACCAAGCGCAACAAGCCTGCCAAGCTCAACACCGGCATCGAAGTGCAGGTGCCCGAGTACATCAGCGTCGACGAAAAGGTGTGGGTTAACACGCTCACCGGCGAGTTCGCCGGCCGGGCTTGAGCAACCTCAAACCGTAGGGCGGGCACCGCCCGCCGCTCCCGCCACCGTGCGCGGCGGGACGAAGAGCCGGCGGACAGTGTCCGCCCTACCCCGGCGATTCGCGGGCACGGGCAGCACGGCTTTTTGCGATACTCGTTTTCCGCTCCCCGCGGCGCCCTCTCCATGTCTTCCAACAGCTATTCGCTGCGCGCCCACGCGATCGAAAGCCTGACCCAGGTCAAGCGGCCGAACGTGCCGTGG
Organism: Rhodanobacter sp. UC4452_H20; assembly: GCF_052978205.1. Next base: position 1,587,370 of record NZ_CM129662.1, read on the forward strand.
CGGGTGGTCGTGCGCAACACCGCTGCCGTGGTGCTGCCGCTGGCTGCCGGCATGGCGACGGGCCACCAGACGATCGGCCTGGCGGTGGCCAGCGGCGCGTTGAATGCGATGTTCTCCGACCAGCCCGGGCCGTATCGCCAGCGCCTGCGGCAGTTGCTGCTGAACGCGCTGGCCGCGGGCCTGGCCTCGCTGGCGGGTTTCCTGCTCGGCGACCAGTTGCTGCCACTGCTGGCGATTACGGCGGCGCTCGGTTTCTTCGGCGGCCTGCTGGTGGTGTTCGGCCCGGACACGGCACGCGCCGGCATGACCAGCATGATCCTGCTGGTGATCACCGCCGCCACCCCGCAGCCGCTGCCCGGCGCACTGGGCGGCGCAGCGCTGATCTTCGCCGGCGGCCTGCTGCTGGCCGCGTTCTCGCTGGCGGCATGGCCGCTGCAACGCTACTGGCCCGAGCGCCACGCCCTCGTCGAGGTGTACCGAGGGCTGGCGGCGCTGGCGCGCGAAACCCGCCACGACGCGACAGACGTGCCGGCGCTGACCGAGGCGATGACCACCCTTCAGCAGACCCTGCTGGGGCGCCACCGCGCCCACGGGCGCGCGATGGAAGCCTTTGGCGTGTTGCTGGAACTGGCCGAGCGAATCCGCCTGGAACTCACCGCCATCGCCGAGCTGCATGCCGGCCCTGCCTTGCAGGCCGGCTTCCGGGATGGCGCGGCCGAGGTGCTCGCGGCGATTGCCGACGCGCTGGAGCACGGCGATTCGCCCGCACGCGCCGACACGCTGCTGCAGGCCTTGCGCGCGCGGCACGACGAGGGTGACGGGTTGGCGCCGCATCGGGATGCGCTGATCGGTCAGCTTGCGGCAGCCGTGCGCAACGCCGACTGGGCCGGCAGCCGCGGCGAGCTGCGCGCCAGCGCAGCGGAAACGCGCCTGCCGGCGACCCTGCGCAGCACGGCGATCCGGGCCACCCTGCGCGCCAGCCTCACGCCGCGCTCGGTGGCGTTCCGCCACGCCGTACGCATGGCAGTGTGCCTCACCGCAACGCTGGCGCTGTCGCGCTGGCTGGATCTCCCGCACGGCTACTGGGTGCCGATGACGGCGGCGATCGTGCTGCGCGCGGATTTCGCCGCCACCTTCAACTTCGGCCTGTTGCGCGTGCTCGGCACCGTGCTCGGTCTGGTGCTTACCACGATGTTGCTGTCCATCACGCCCGACCAGCCATGGGCGCATCTCGCCCTGATGGCCGTGCTGTGCATGGCGTTCCGCTACCTGGCCGGCGCGCATTACGGCATCGCGGTGGCCGCACTGACCGGCACCGTGGTGATCCTGCTTTCGTTCGAGGGCGTGGCGCCCGATGCCGCGGTGCTCGACCGCGTGATCGACACCGCGCTGGGCTGCGGCATCGCCCTGTTCGCCTACGTGGCGTGGCCGACCTGGGAGCGCAGTCGCGCGCGCGAGGCCCTGGCCAGCATGCTCGACGCCTATGCTGATTACCTGGGCCACCTGGCCAGATGCGGCGGCGTGGTGCGCGGCGAAATTCGCTCCGCCGCACGCACGGCCCGGATCAATGCGCAGGCGTCGATCGAGCGCATGCGCAGTGAGCCGGCGACGCCTCCTGCGTTGCTGGCGCTGGCACGCCAGCTGCTCGCCAACGGCAACCGGCTGGCGCGCACCGCGATGACGCTGGAAGCGATGCTGGGCGACCTCGCCAGGTTGCCGCCGTCGACCGGGCTGGCCGACTTTATCGGGGAATGCATCCGCGCACTGCATGCCATCTCCGACGCGTTGCGCCAGCAGGCACCGCTCACCGGGCTGCCCGACCTGCGTGCCGCGCAACGCGCGCTGGTTCGCCGCACTGCGGGCGCGGACGCTGCCAGTGTCGACCTGCTGGGCCGCATCAGCGATCGCCTGGTGGACAACATCGATACGCTTGCCCACGTCATCAACCGCCACCGGCCCGAGCCGGCCCTGCCCGACCGGTAGAAGCGCACCCTGCGCGCGCTGGATCCTCCCGTGGCGAAAGAGCTCGCGCACAAGGTGCGCTCCCGCAAAAACCAGTGAGGCGACGGCGGCGCCCGGAGGTTTTACACTGCACGGATGCTCAAGATCGACACCCACGCGCACATCCTGCCCCGCGACTGGCCGAACCTGGCAGCCAAGTACGGCGACGACCGCTTCCCGGTGATGACCCATACCGACGGTCGCCACCGCATCTACAAGGACAGCCGCTTCTTTCGCGAAGTGTGGGATTCGGCGTTCGACCCGCAGACGCGCATCGACGACTATGCCCGCTTCGGCGTCGACGTGCAGGTGATTTCCACCGTGCCGGTGTTGTTCTCCTACTGGGCGCCGGGATACCAGGCGCTGGAACTGCATCGCCACTTGAACGACCACATGGCCGGCATCTGCCGCGACTACCCGCGCCACTACGCGGGCATCGGCACGGTGCCGCTGCAGGCGCCGGAGCTGGCGGTGCGCGAACTCGAGCGCTGCATCGACGAGCTGGGCCTGCAAGGCGTGCAGATCGGCTCGCACTGCGGCGACTGGAACCTGGATGCGCCTGAGCTGTTCCCGTTCTTCGAGGCGGCCGCCGATCTCGGCGCGGCGATCCTGGTGCATCCATGGGACATGATGGGCATGGCCAGCATGCCCAAGTACTGGATGCCGTGGCTGGTCGGCATGCCCGCGGAGCAGTCCCGCGCCGCCTGCTGCCTCGCCTTCGGCGGCGTGCTGGAGCGGCTGCCGAAGCTGCGCGTGATGCTGGCCCACGGCGGCGGCAGTTTTCCGTACACCATCGGCCGCATCGAGCACGGTTTTCGCATGCGCCCGGATCTGGTGGCCACCGACAACCCGCGCAACCCGCGCGAATACCTCAAGCGCTTCTATTTCGACTCCTGCGTGCACGACGACGATGCCCTGCGTTACCTGCTGGATGTGACCGGCGTCGAACAGGTCATGCTCGGCACCGACTATCCTTTCCCGCTGGGCGAACAGGTGCCGGGCAGCGGCATCGAGGCGCTCGGCCTGGACGAGGCCGGGCGCGAGCGACTGTTCCATGGCACCGCGCTGGAGTGGCTGGGCCTGCCCAGGCATCGTTTTGCCCCCGACCCTTCTCGACCGGAGTCCGCATGAACCTGCTTCGCACGACCACACTGGCGCTCGTCGCCACCCTGCTGCTGGCCGGCACGGCGCACGCCGCGGAAGTCAGCATGGCCGGCGGCAACATCACCTTCGACACGCCCGCCAACTGGCTCCCGATCATGCAGACCGAAGGCGACCCCGAGGCGCAGGTGTTCCAGGTGCCCGACCCCTCGCCCACCGGCAAGAGCAGCCTGGCCCGCGTCACCGTCACCGTCACCCGGGTGCCGGACATCAGCAGCTTCCACCAGTTCATGGCCCAGGCCACGGCCAAGGCGCTGGCCCTGCCCGGCTACCAGCAGGACAAGGTGCCGCCGGTACCGAACAGCAACCTCTACACCGCGCAGGAAAACGGCACCGCCTTCAGCTACACCGAGCACTACTGGTTCAAGCACGGTTACGCGATCCAGCTGCGCTGCGTGCGCCCGACCCGCACCCAGGCCGGCAGCGCATGGCAGGCCGATTTCGACAAGGGCTGCGATGCACTGGCCGTCCAACTGAAATAGATCCGCAACCCCTGCAGGAGCGCGCTCGCGCACGATGCTCTCCGTCGCGCCGACGAAAAGCGCGCCAGCCGCTCCCACCGAAACAGGACACCACCATGCCCGACTACCAGCCCACCGCTGCGTGGGCCGCCGCCCGCGATGCCGCCGATCCGCTGCGCGCGTTCCGAGACGAGTTCCTGATCCCGCCGCACGAAGGCCGCGACAGCGCCTATTTCTGCGGCAACTCGCTCGGCCTGCAGCCGCGCGCCGTGCGCGAGGCGGTCAACGCGGAGCTGGACTACTGGGGCGAGCTGGGCGTGGAAGGCCACTTCAAGGGTCGCCTGCCGTGGATGGACTACCACGAGTTCGTGCGCGACGACCTCGCCGCCGTGGTCGGTGCGCTGCCCACCGAAGTAGTGGCCATGAATACCCTGGGCGTGAACCTGCACCTGATGATGGTGAGTTTCTACCGCCCCACCGCCGAACGCCCGGCGATCCTGATCGAGGCCGGCGCCTTCCCCACCGATCGCTACGCGGTGGAATCGCAGATCCGCTTCCACGGTTTTGATCCCTCCACGGCATTGATCGAACTGGAAGCCGACGAGCCGAACGGCATTGTTTCCACCGCCGCCATCGAACGCGTGCTGGCCGAACACGGCTCGCGCATCGCCCTGGTGATGCTGCCCGGCGTGCAGTACCGCACCGGCCAGGCGTTCGACCTCAAGGCCATCACCGCGCTGGCGCATCGGCACGGCTGCACCGTGGGCTTCGACCTCGCCCACGCCGTCGGCAACCTGCCGCTGCAACTGCACGACAGCGGCGCCGACTTCGCGATCTGGTGCAGCTACAAATACCTGAACAGCGGACCCGGTGCCGTCGGCGGCGCCTTCGTGCACGAGCGCCACGCCAAGGCCGTGTTGCCGCGTTTCGCCGGCTGGTGGGGCCACGACAAGACCACGCGCTTCCAGATGGGCCCCCGGTTCGTGCCCACGCCCGGCGCCGACGGCTGGCAGCTCTCCAACCCGCCGATCCTGGCGCTGGCCCCCCTGCGCGTGTCGCTGGAAATTTTCCGCCGCGCCGGCATGGATGCTCTGCGCCAAAAATCGTTGGCGCTCACCGGCTACCTCGAATGGCTGGTGCAGACGCAACTGGCCGACGTACTGCAGGTCGTCACCCCCGCGGACCCCGAACGCCGCGGCGCCCAACTCTCCATCCGCGTGATCGACGGCCGCGAACGCGGCCGCGCACTGTTCGATTATCTGATGGCCCACGGCGTCATCGGCGACTGGCGCGAACCCGACGTGATCCGCATCTCGCCCGCGCCGCTGTACAACCGCTTCGCGGATTGCGTGGCGTTTGCGGAGGCGGCACGCGAGTGGAGTCGCGGCGGCTGACCCGACCGCTACCGGATGATTGCCGGTCCCGACGCGATCCGGCGACCCAGGCGCATGTCGCACCGCAAGCCCCCATTGGCCCGCTGGCCAGACCGCGCCCGAAAATCCGGCGCCCCACCACACGAAAACCCGGCACTTTCGTCCCCGTTACACCCCCACTCCCGAGGGTGTAACTCATACACCCTCAAATGTGCCGGATAACACCGAGCCGCAAACCCCGTACCCGCCCCCACACCGCGGCGCAACCGGATGATCCGTCGCAGAAATCCCCCGCTTGAACGATGGAAAGTGGAGCCGCATACTCCGAGCAACACCCCATTTTTGGGGTCTACTTAGCGTTAGGCCTCATGCACGATAGATTCGTACTTGCGTCAATTGCTCTCGTAGCCCTTTGGCTACTATGGCTATGGCTGGCAGTCGCGCTCTACCAAAAAGTGGATTCACGCTTTTCTGGCCTGCTGCCTGCCCTTCATAGCCGGCTTCAACCAGTTACTGATTGGACTTCATCATGGGCGTTGCTCAAATTTATTTGCAAAGCCCGGCCGAGCCTCATCGATGATCCTTCAATTCTCAAAGCTGTTTCGGTTGTTCGCTGGCTTGCTGTTCCAGTACTGTTCCTGTGGGCCTACGTTTTGTACTTCCAGTTGCAACACCCGGCCTAACCAATCGTTCAAGGCGGACGGCTTCGCCGCCGCTTAACTCCAGCGTTAGGTTGCTTGTCCAACACTGCTAGGCGTCGAATGGATCCACTCGATCAATCATTGCTCATGGACCTTGTGCTCGCTATCAAGGATGGCGAGGAGGAGCGCGTGCATCAGCTACTTACACTCGGTGTTCCACCCGATCGTATCGACAAGTCTTCCGGCTGGAGCGCATTGCACGCTTCGGTTCTGTACAACACAGTATTTCTCCCAGCACTTCTACAGCGCACACTCAATCCAGACGCGCCTACGGTCCTTGGCGGCACAGCACTCTCATATGCCGTTCACGAGCTTGGCGAGAACCCAAGCATTGAACGCCAGCGGCAACTTCACGACGCAATAGGCTTGCTTCGACGCTCAGGCGCAAATCCCAAGTTCGGCGGCCCAGATCAGAGTGCTCTTGAGCTTTCTCGTCTTTACAGAATGCCGGATGTAGAGCAACTTCTTTTGCAAAGCGTGGGTGGCGCAACCTAACTATGCGTCCAAGCGGACGCGCGAAAAGCCGCGCGCCGCTTAACTCCAGCGTTAGGTGTCAAGACAAACATGGTCGAGTGTCCCTACTGTCACAAGCAAGCTATGTCCCAGCTCCGGAAGTCGTGTTTGGGACCCATCCTTACGGCTTCTTGCCGGTCTTGCCACAAGCCAGTCTCTGTACATCCGGCAGCCATGCTTGCTGTAACCCCGTTTCTGTTTAGCATCGTCCTTGCAGGGCTCGTCGTGTCTCAGGGCTGGTGGCTTACCGCCACTTCATTATTTGTCGGTGCTGCATGCATGTTCGCAATTCATGCGTTTCTCGTCCCACTGGTGCCGCGCGGCACCTAACCAGTCATTCAAGCGGACGGCTTCGCCGCCGCTTAATTCCAGCGTTAGGCGGCAGAGCAATTTTCCGGTTTGCGCTGGGCCTCGTGCTCCGCTCGCGCATCTGCGCTTCGTTGTCCATCGGGTTGGCCTGCGTTCCAATTTCACCGGCGCTGGGCTCGTCCTTCGCAGGTCGCGCGCGCAGCCAAGCTTTCGTTCTTCCAGGCAGCTCAGGCGCGCGATCTCCAGCTACGTTAGGTTTACCGCAAGCGGTTCGGGCGCGGCGCGCAGGCCCTCACCTCTTCGGTCGTTGTGGCGCCTTTTGGGTGGCGCTATCGTTCTTGCCAGCGGCGGCGCAACGTGGCGCCGTCTAACCAGTCATCCAAGCGGACGGCTTCGCCGCCGCTTAATTCCAGCGTTAGGCCTGCATGTGCAAATGAGCCTTATAGTCCCAGCAATTTT